>NZ_JBWLUX010000015.1:0-240331 GCF_057784315.1 Mesorhizobium sp. CNPSo 4684
CGAAGATCCCAAGCTCTCCCGCGGCTGTAACCTCAGGTGGTACGGGCGACTTCGCCAAGCCAAGGTCCGGGCGGCCGCCCGGACCTTGGCTCAATCGCTTCAATCCCACGAAATCTCTCTCGTGTAGATACAAGGTGGCTCGGCGAAGCTCGGGGGTCGACCGTTCATCAAATCCATACGAATGATCAGTTCATCAAACCAACACAGATGATCAGAAATCGGTCGGCGCGCCGCCTTCGGAGCGGCGCTTTTCGACGAAGTCGTTGAGCTCTTCGCGGATCGCCGGGTCCATATAGGGCTCTTCGTAGGACGCCAGCCGTTCCTTCCACACCTTGTTGGCCTTTTCCAATGCGGTCGGCGAGCCGGCTTCGGCCCAGGTTTCGAAATTGCGCCAGTCGGAGAGGATGGGCGAGTAGAAGGCGTTCTTGTAGCGGTCTTGCGTGTGCTGGGTGCCGAAGAAATGGCCGCCGGGGCCGACAGACTGGATGGCGTCGAAGCCGAGCGCCTCTTCGGAGAGGTCGAGCGGGGTCAGGAACTCCGCCACCATCTGCAACAGGTCGATATCGAGAATGGTTTTTTCGTAGGAGCAGCGCAGGCCGCCTTCGAGCCAGCCGGCGCCGTGCATCATCAGATTACCGCCGCCCTGGATGGCGCCCCACAGCGAAAACACGCTTTCATAGGCGGCCTGCGCGTCGACCGTGTTGGCGGCGCAGGTGTTGGAGGTGCGGTAGGGGATCTTGTAGCGGCGGGCAAGCTGGCCGCCGACCAGCTGTGCCTTCATGTATTCGGGTGTGCCGAAGGCCGGAGAACCGGACTTCATGTCGACATTGGAGGTGAAGCCGCCATAGCCGACCGGCGCGCCCCTGCGCACCATCTGCGCAAAGGCGATGCCGGACAGTGCCTCGGCATTCTGCTGCACCAGCGCGCCGGCGATGGTGACCGGCGCCATCGCGCCCGACAGCGTGAAGGGCGTGACGACGACGACCTGGCCCTTGCTCGACATCTGGATGATGCCTTCCATCATCGGCACGTCGAGTTTGAGCGGCGAATTGGTGTTGATGATGGTGAAGACGGACGGCTCTTCCAGCATCTGCTCGTGGCTGATGCCGCGCGCGATGCGGGTGATCTCGATGCCGTCGACATTGCGTTCCTTGCCGAGCGAATAGATGTGAAACACCTTGTCGGTCAGCGTGGCGAGGTCGCGGATGCATTCGAGATGGCGCACCGAGGGATGGATGTCGGTCGGCTCGACCGGATAGCCGCCGGTGCAGTTCAGGATGTTGTGCATCTGCGCCAGGCGCAGGAAGTTGCGGTAGTCCTGCTGGTTACCCGGGCGGCGGCCGCGATCGAGGTCGGAGCAGTTCGGCGCCGAGGCCATCATCGACAGGATCACATTGTTGCCGCCGAAGCGGACATCGTGCGCCGGGTTGCGGGCATGCAGCGTGAATTCCGACGGGCAGTTCGAGATGAGATCGAGGATCATGTCACTGTCGAAGCGCACGCGCTCGCTGCCCGCGGTCACGTCGGCGCCATGTTCCTTCATGATGCGACGGGCTTCGTCATGCAGCACGTCGACGCCGATTTCCCTCAAGACGCGCAGCGAGGCGAGGTGGATCGATTCCAGCTCATCGTCGGAGACCAGCTTGGTCGGCGTCAGCGGGTTTCTCAGCTGTCGGAAAGCCGGCTGTTCGAAGGCGGCCAAGCCGCCGGCGCGCTTGCCCGCACGGCCACCACGACGGGCGCGGTCGGTTGCCAAAGGCGGTTCGGCTGGGTGCAGGGCGGCGGTCATGATGGTCCTCGTACGATGCGGGTAGCGGGCGGCATAATGGACCGGCGGCTGTCCGGCCATTGCGGAGGCGGCGACCACTAGGACGAGGGAAGCGACATGCCGGAACGGCAGTTTGCGACAGATAGGACGCGTCCACTGGCCCTTGGCGCAAGGGGATTTCGGCGGCGGCCCTTCCTTTCGCGAATTCGAACCGCTAGCTCATGGTTTGCCGCTGAATGGTCCGGCAGTTCACATGGAAAGCAGCATGGCCGCGACCGGTTCGAGCGATGGCGAAGCGGGGACGCAATGGGCAGCGCTTGCCGGCGTTACCGCGGCGCTCGCCATGTTCGGCGCCGCGCAAGGGCTGAGTTCGCCGCTGTTTACGCTGCTGATGCAGAAACAAGGCATGTCGCCGGCGCTGATCGGCTTGTCGGCTGCGATGATGCCGCTTGGCCTGATCCTTTCGGCATCGTTCGTGCCGGCAGCCGTTCGGCTGGTCGGCGCGCGCACGCTGGCTGTCGGTTGCTCCTTGATCGGGGCGCTGTGCTTCCTCGGCATCGGCTATCTGCAGGACTGGGTGGGCTGGTTCGTCCTCCGCTTCATCATCGGTATCGTCATCAACCCGCTCTATGTACTGGGCGAAGTTTGGGCGCTCTCGCTAGCGCCGCCATCGCGCCGTGGCAGGGTGATGGGGGCATTCAACACTGTGCTGGGCGCGGGCTACGCTGCAGGGCCTTTGGTCCTGACCGCGGTTGGCATATCGGGTTGGGTTCCTTTCCTGGTGGGGACGGCTGGCTTCGTGCTGTGCGCCGCGATCCTGCGTGCTGTTTCGTCAAGCCTTGCCGGCTTCGAGGACGACGGCCAGTCGTCCGGTGGATTTTTCGATTTCGCCAGGCTGGCGCCGGCACTGTTGTTTGCCGTGCTGGTTTCGGCGGCGGTCCAGCAGGGCACCTACGCATTGATGCCGGTCTTCGGTGCTGCCTATGGCCTGCCCGAAAGGATACTGGCGGCGCTGGTGATGGCGCTGTCGCTGGGAAACATCTTCCTGCAAATCCCGCTCGGCCTGCTGGCCGAGCGTTTCGGCGGGCGGGCGATGATCATCTTCTGCGCATTGGCGACAACGACGTGCGCGGTTCTGCTGCCGTTGCTGATCACGACGCCGGCCATCTGGCTCGTCCTTCTCGTCATGGGTGCGGTCGGTTATGGCGTCTACACCATGGCGCTGGTCGAGCTCGGCAGCCGCTTCAAGGGAACGGTGCTGGTCGCCGGCAACGCCGCCTTCGCCTTGATGTGGGGCGCTGGCGGCATTGTCGGCCCGCCCGGCGCCGGCGCCTTGATGCAGGTCATCGGCCCGCTCGGCCTGCCGGTGGTCATCGCCGGCCTCGACGCACTGCTGGTGAGCTTCGCGCTCTACCGATCCTTCAAGCGCCAAAACGCCTGACGGGGGTTGTCTGGAGCGGGGCTAACCTCCATCAGTCTCGATGCCCTGACGTCACCATCTTGAATAAAACCGCCTGGGACGCGATGTAGGCAGGGCCGCCCGCCAATAGCTTGGAGACCATGCGTGACCCAATCGATGACAAAACGCCAGACCGAGACCGCCGCCGAGGATAATTTCCTCTGGCTGGAAGATCGGACCAGCAAGCAATCGCTCGACTGGGTTCACCAGCAGAATGAGGTGACGGTCGGCGAGTTGCAGGGCGATCCGTCCTATCAGGCGGCGTTCGAGACAGCGCTCGACCTGATGACGGCCGAAGACAACATTGCGGTCGGTGCTGCGCTCAACGGCCATGTCTATAATTTCTGGCAGGACAAGACCAATGTGCTCGGCCTCTGGCGCCGCACGACGGTCGCCTCCTACAAGGCCGAGAAGCCCGACTGGGAGACGATCATCGACTTCGACGTGCTGTCGGCCAAAGAGGGGGTGAAGTGGGTGTTCAGCGGCGTCAGCCGGCTCTATCCCGACTTCAATCTATGCCTGGTGGCGATGTCGCCGGATGGCGGCGATGCCAGCGAGATGCGCGAGTTCGACATTGAAGCCAAATCCTTCGTCGAGGGCGGCTTCCGGGCTCCCGCCTCCAAATCCGGTTTTTCCTGGCTGGACAAGGATGCCGTCCTTGTCTCTGCCGCATTCGAGGAAGAGGACAAAACCCAGTCCGGCTATCCGCGCGTCGTCAAACTTTGGAAGCGCGGCACCCGTCTGGAAGACGCGACGCCGATCTTCGAGGCCGAGAAGCAGGATCTCGCGGCCGGCGTCGGGGTCGAATATGACGGCGACAAGCAGTATCTGTTTCTGGCACGCGCGATCGCCTTCTTCTCCTCGCATAGTTTCCTGCGCCTGCCATCGGGCGAAAACCGGCGCATTCCGCTGCCGGACGATGTCACCGATACGGCCCTGTTCAAGGGTCGGTTTGTATTCAGCGTGCGCAGCCCTTGGACGGCGCCGGACGGCACTGAATGCTTGCCGGACGGCCTCTATTCCCTGGATTTCGAGCGCTGGATCGACACCGGCGACCTAGCTCCTGTCGAAACCATGCTTGCGCCGGCGCACCGCGTGTCGATCGCCGGCATTGCCCGCACGCAGGACCGGCTGTTCATCAACCTGATGGACAATGTGCGCGGCAAGGTCATCGTCGCCGAGCGCAAGGGGGAAAGCTGGTCGCTCAAGCCGGTCGCGCTGCCCGAAAACGGCAATGTCGGCATTGCGCATGCCGAGCATTTCGGGGCCAGCGTTTCGTTCTCCTTCACCGATTTCCTGACGCCGAGCTCGATCATCTGGTCGGACGACGATGGCGAGACGCTGGCCACGGTGAAGTCGCAGCCGGCGCGTTTCGATGCCGCGCCGCTGATTTCCGAACAGTTCGAGGCGCGCTCGAAGGACGGCACCATGATCCCCTATTTCGTCGTCAGGCGGCGCGACCAGAAGGGTCCGGTGCCGACGCTGCTTTACGGCTATGGCGGCTTCGAGGTGCCGCTGCTGCCCGGCTATGCCGGCGTGCGCGGCAGGCTGTGGCTGGAAAAGGGCAATGCCTATGTGCAGGCCTGCATCCGCGGCGGCGGCGAGTTCGGACCGGCCTGGCACCAGGCGGCGCTGAAGGGCAATCGCCAGACTGCCTTCGACGATTTCGCCGCGGTGGCCGAAGATGTCGTCGGGCGCGGCATCGCCACCGCCGGCTCGCTCGGCATCCAGGGCGGTTCGAATGGCGGCTTGCTGACCGGTGTTTCGCTGACTCAGCACCCCGAGCTGTTCGGCGCCGTCATCATCGAAGTGCCGCTGCTCGACATGCTGCGCTACACCGACCTGCCGCCGGGCGCCTCGTGGATGGGCGAATACGGCGATCCGTCGAAACCGGAAGAGGCCAGGTGGTTGGGCACCTACTCGCCCTACCAGCATGTCTCGGGCGATGCCGCCTATCCGCCGGTGCTGCTGACGACGTCGACCGCTGACGACCGCGTCCATCCCGGCCATGCCCGCAAGATGGCGGCGCGATTGCAGGAAGCTGGGCACGACAGGACTTTGTTCTTCGAGGAGACCGAGGGCGGACATGGCGGGCGCGGCGACCGCCGACCGCAGGCTGCACAAACCGCGATGAAATATGTCTTCCTGCAAAGGGCGTTGTCCGCCAAGGCCTAGACCCCTCGTGGGCCAAGCGAAGGGTGGTTCACCTCGACCAGCCTTTGCTCTAAGGTGCCGGCCATGGCTCTCGTCAGGATCTTGGTTAGCGCCTTTGGGGCTCGCGTATTTCGGGTCGCGGTGACGCCGTCACCGCGCACGCTGCGTGCGGAGCTTTTGCGGTTGTGCGCCCGCATCGGTTATTCACCACCTGCCGTCCTCTGACGAATTCGCCCCGGCATCGCCGGAATGATTTCAGAGGAAAGATCCAGACATGACCTATCAGAATTATTCGCTGAAGCAGCTTCAGCAGATCGACGCTGCGCATCATCTGCATCCGTTCACCGACCACAAGGAATTGCGAGAGGCCGGCTCGCGCATCATCACCCATGCCAACGGTCCGTTCATCTACGATGCCGAGGGTACGGAAATCCTCGACGGCATGGCCGGCCTGTGGTGCGTCAATGTCGGCTATGGCCGTGACGAACTGGCCGACGCTGCCTACGCGCAGATGAAGGAATTGCCCTACTACAATTCCTTCTTCAAATGCTCGACGCCGACGCCGGTGCTGTTGTCGAAGAAGCTGGCCGAACTGGCGCCCAAGGGCGTCGCCCAGGTATTCTACGGCTCCTCCGGCTCGGAGGCCAACGACACGGCGCTGCGGCTCGTGCGCCACTACTGGGCGCTGGAGGGCAAGCCTGACAAGAACCGCATCATCTCGCGCAAGATGGGCTATCACGGCTCGACAATCGCCGGCACCTCGCTGGGCGGCATGGACCTGATGCACAAGCAGCTCGGTGGGCCCGTTCCCAACATCGTCCATGTGATGATGCCCTATGCCTATGAGTTGGCTCTGCCTGGCGAAAGCGACCATGATTTCGGCCTTCGCGCCGCCAAGGCGGTCGAGGACGCCATCCTCGAAGCCGGCGCCGACAAGGTCGCCGCGTTCATTGGCGAACCGGTGATGGGAGCAGGTGGGGTAAAAATCCCACCGATGAGCTACTGGCCGGAAGTGCAGCGCATCTGCCGCAAATACGATGTGCTGCTGATGCTGGACGAGGTCATCACCGGCTATGGCCGCACCGGCGAATGGTTCGCCGCGCAGACCTTCGGCATCGAGCCCGACACCATCACCACCGCCAAGGCGCTGACGTCGGGCTATCAGCCGCTTTCGGCACTGCTGGTCGGCGACCGCATCGCAGCGACACTGGTCGAAAAGGGCGGCGAGTTCTATCACGGCTATACCTATTCCGGGCACCCGGTCGCTTGCGCGGTGGCGCTGAAGAACCTGGAAATCATTGAGCGGGAAGGTCTGGTCGACCGGGTCAAGAACGACACCGGGCCTTATTTTGCCCAGGCGCTGCAGGAGCGCATCGCCGGCCACGAGCTGGTCGGCGAGGTGCGTTCGATCGGGCTGATGGGGGCGATCGAGATCGTCAAGAACAGAGCGACCAAGGAACGCTTCCTGCCGGCGGGCAGTGCCGCCGTTACGGTCCGTGACCACGCCATCGCGCAAGGCATGATGCTGCGCGCCACCGGCGACACGATGATCCTGTCGCCGCCGCTGATCTGGACGCGCGAGACGATCGACATGGCTTGCGAGCGCATCGCCAGGGCGCTCGATCTGGCGCTAGCGGATTTGCGCAAGAAATAGGCGAATCGATCGCAGGGGCGCTGCGATCAGGGCGCCCCTGGCAACTTCGTGACTTCAGGGAACGATAGCCGCCGTCGCGCGTAGTGTCCTCAGCCGGCGGGATCGGCTGCAGTTGAGGGGTTCATGAAAAAGATCACGAAGACACTGCGCACGCGAGGATCGGGCGCCATAGGAGCCGACCTGATGCTGGCGCCATTGGTGATGGCCATGCGCCTGCCTCTGATGGCGGCCGACGCACAAAACGGCAGAGGCCTTGGCTCCGAGACTGCACGCGCCATCAATGAGAAAGCCACGGCCGTTGCCGAAGGTGCGTTTGCCGCGCAAATGGCGCTGTTCCAATCGGCAGCGCGCTTCTGGCCGGAGATTTTTTCCGGCCGCACGCCGTCGCTGTTCAACGGCATAGCCGTGGAACGGTCGATCAGTGCGGCGCTGAAGCCTGCCAGCCGCGCGGTGAAAGCGAATTTCCGCCGGCTGTCGTCAAAGGACTGATTGAGGCTTCGGGCCCACCTCTGCCGACTTTGGCGTCGGGTCAAAGCCGGTTTCCGGTTTTGCTGCGCCTGCGCTGGAAATATAATCGGACGACGCAGTAATAGTGCCTAGAAACGCAAAAACCGCGCCCCATAGGGAACGCGGCTTTGCCAGATACGCATGGCGTTTCGCCAACAAAACACTTGCGAAACTTACGGGCTCCGGTACGCGAGACCTGATCCGGAGCGCCGGGCGGATGCGATATGTCCGCCTCGCCATCCGTTGTATAGGCACATCGTTACCGTCGGGTTATCGAGAACTTAAGCAAATCTAAATTTGCAATTTTTCCATACGAGAAAAATCGATAAAAACGCTGCAAAATTCGAAACTTATAGAGAATTGCCGCGCAGGAAATTTATGATCCCGGAAAAATCGGCGCCGCCATTTCCCTGCGCGTTGAACAGCGCATAAAGCTGGGCTGCTTCGGCCCCCATCGGCGTCACCGCGCCGGCACTTTGGGCAGCCTCCTGCGACAGTTTCAGGTCCTTCAGCATGAGTGCCGCGGCAAAGCCCGGCTTGTAATCCCTGTTGGCCGGCGATGCCGGCACTGGGCCGGGCACCGGGCAGTAGGTGGTCAGCGACCAGCACTGGCCGGACGAGGTCGAGGCGACGTCGAACAGCGCCTGATGCGAGAGGCCGAGTTTTTCGGCCAGCACGAAGGCCTCGGCAACGCCGATCATTGAAATGCCGAGCATCATGTTGTTGCAGATTTTTGCCGCCTGGCCGGCGCCGTCATCGCCGCAATGGACAATGCGGCCGGCCATCGGCTTCAGGATCGGTTCAGCGGCAGCAAAAGCTTCGGTCGACCCGCCGGCCATGAAGGTGAGGGTGCCCGCGGCAGCTCCGCCGGTGCCGCCGGAGACGGGGGCATCGATCGAATGCAGACCGTGCTTCTTTGCAACGGCATGGGCCTTGCGGGCTGATTCGACGTCGATGGTCGAGGAATCGATGAACAGCGCGCCTGGTTTGGCCTTGGGCGCGATGTCTTCATAGACCGACAGCACGTGTTTGCCGGCAGGCAGCATGGTGATGACGACATCGGCGTCTTTCACCGCGGCAACAGCATTGGCCATTACCGTCACACCATGTTCACGGGCGACCGTGAGGTTTTCCGACACAAGGTCAAAACCATTCACCGTATGCCCCGCTTTGACCAGGTTGGCGGCCATCGGATTGCCCATGTTCCCTAGGCCGATGAAGGCAATGGTAGTCATAGTGGTGCTCCATGATCAGTAGGCAGTAGGCAGTAGGCAGTAGGCAGTAGGGCGACTATTCGGGTGCAAGTTTGATGATAAGTTGGCGAAGCATTTTTCCGATGCCCTCGGCCGCCAGCAGCAGGTGATCGGCTTGATCATGCGTGGCAAGGCCAATGCGTTCAGCGATCTGGAGGTGTGTCTCGAACTCCTTCAGCGAGCCTTGAGCTATCCTGAGAAATTGCTGATAAGAGCCTCGGTTGTCTCGACCATATCCTTCCGCGATATTTGCTGGGATAAAGGTTGCTGAGCGGCGGATTTGACTGGTCAGCCCATACAATTCCTCTTTTGGCCATGTCTTTGTCAACGAGTGCGTGGCGACGGCCAGATCCATCGCCTGCTGCCATACGATAAGATCCTTGTACGAATTGATCTTGCCGGTCATCCTACTGCCTACTGCCTACTGCCTACTGCCTACTGCCTACTGCCTATCGGCCGATCAATGCCCGCGCGATAATCACGCGCATGATCTCGTTGGTGCCTTCGAGGATCTGGTGCACGCGCAGGTCGCGCACCAGCTTTTCGATGCCGTAATCGTGCAGATAGCCGTAGCCGCCATGCAGCTGCAGCGCCTCGTTCGCGACGTTGAAGCCGATATCGGTGACGAAGCGCTTGGCCATGGCCGACCATTTGCCGGCATCCGGTGCCTTGCGGTCGAGTTTCGAGGCGGCGGCGTAGAGGAAAATGCGGGCCGCCTGCAGCTCGGTCTCCATGTCGGCCAGCCTGAACTGCAACGCCTGGAACTGGTTGATCTTCGAGCCGAAGGCCTTGCGCTCGGCGGTATAGGACAGCGCCTTTTCGAGCGCCGACTGCGCGCCGCCGAGCGAGCAGGCGGCAATGTTGAGGCGGCCGCCGTCGAGCCCGGCCATGGCGATGCCGAAACCGGCGCCTTCGCCCGACAGCAGGTTTGCCGCCGGCACCTTGCAGTCTTCAAAAATGACCTGGCGGGTCGACTGCATGTGCCAGCCCATCTTGTGCTCATTGGCGCCGAAGGAAAGGCCGGACGCATCCTTGGGCACGACGAAAGTGGAAATACCCTTGGGACCGTCGGCGCCGGTGCGCGCCATGACGACATAGAGGTCGCTGTCGCCGGCGCCGGAAATGAACTGCTTGGCGCCGTTCAGCACATAGTCGTCGCCGCTCTTCACCGCGCGCGTTTTCAGCGCCGCCGCGTCGGAGCCCGAGCCGGGCTCGGTCAGGCAGTAGCTCGCCAGCCATTCCATCGAGGTCAGCTTCGGCAGCAAGCGCTGGCGCTGCTCGTCATTGCCGAAGCGGTCGATCATGGAGGCCGCCATGTTGTGGATGGAGATGAAGGAGGAAAACGCCGGATCGGCGTGCGCCAGCGCCTCGAAGATCAGCACGGCGTCGAGACGGCCGAGCGCCGAACCGCCGACATCGTCCCCGACATAGATGCCGCCGAGGCCAAGCGGGCCGGTCTCGCGGATCACATCGGCGGGAAAGTGTTTTGCCCGGTCCCATTCGAGTGCATTGGGCGCGACGCGATCGGCGGCGAAGGCCTGCGCCATCTCCTGGATGGCGCGCTGCTCCTCGTTGAGTTCGAACTGGTTGGTGCTCGCATCGACCGCGGCGTCCATGGCGTGCTCCCTGTGTTTCCCCTTGCTGGGGGTTGGCTTGCTGGCCTGTTGTTTTTGGCTTTGCGCGCCGCCCAATCTAGACCAATGATGCCGCCGCGCAACCCGGCCTGCCGCGCAGCCGCTTTGCATGAATGGATCAACGGAGCATTGTGTGCCGACATATCTCAGTGAGCTGCTCGGCCGTTTCCACGGCTATCTCCGAGGCGTGGACAATGCACTGGTGCGTGACGCTGTCGCCCGAATCGACTGGACAATGCCGGCCCGTGCGCTCGAACCGCATCCGCTGCCTTGCCTTTCTCAACTCGACCTCATCGCCGAACTGGCGCCTCCGGATGCGCAGCCTCTGGTGCAGCTGCTGGCGGAGCGCCGCAACGATCTGCATTGGGGGCAGACCTACAATGCGGCGGATTTCGGCTCGGCGTTCCTGCAGAAATACGGCTGGCTGGAGGTTTTTGGGCTACGCGGCCATTTCGCCAACGACGAGGTCGCGGCCGGCCTGCTGATCCTCGGACCTGATATCACCTATCCCGATCATCATCACGTTGCCGAGGAGATCTACATTCCGCTGACCGGCGGTACCGAATGGCGGATGGGCGAGGGCGGCTTTCACGTCCGCCAGGCACGCGAGGTGATCCACCACGCCTCCAATGTCAGCCATGCCATGCGCACAGGCAGCGAGCCGCTGCTGGCGCTCTACATCTGGCGCGGCGGGCCGCTGGCGCAGAAGTCGACCATTCCTGGCGCGCAAGGTAGGGGCTGAGCCATGGCCAAAGCGATCATGCTGCAAGGCACCGGCTCGGATGTCGGCAAGACCGTGCTGGTGGCGGGTCTCTGCCGCGCCGCAAAAAACCGTGGGCTGAAGGTCAGGCCGTTCAAGCCACAGAACATGTCGAACAATGCCGCCGTCGCCGACATTCCCGGCGATGTCAGCGCCGGCGGCGGCGAGATTGGCCGTGGGCAATGGCTGCAAGCGCTGGCCTGTGGTGTCCAGCCGACCGTGCATATGAATCCGGTGCTGCTCAAACCCCAGAGCGACATCGGTTCGCAGGTGATCGTGCAGGGCAAGGTGTTCGGCGAAGCGCGAGCGCGCGACTACCAGACGATGAAGGCAGGGCTGATGGACGCCGTGCTGGACTCCTGGGGCAAGGTCGGTGAGGGCGCCGACCTGGTCATCGTGGAAGGCGCAGGCTCGCCGGCTGAGATTAATCTGAGAGCCCGCGACATCGCCAATATGGGCTTTGCCACGCGCGCCGATGTGCCTGTCATCCTGGTCGGCGACATCGACCGCGGCGGGGTCATCGCTTCGGTCGCCGGCACGCATCTGATCCTGCCGGAGGAAGACCGGCGCATGATCGTCGGCTACCTCATCAACAAGTTCCGGGGCGATGTCTCGCTGTTTGACGACGGCATCGGGTCGATCGAAAAATTCACCGGTTGGCGCTGCTTTGGTGTCGTACCCTGGCTGAAGGCGGCAGCGCGGTTGCCGTCGGAGGACTCGGTTGTGCTCGAACGCCTGGCCTCCGGCGAGAAGCGGGCGTTGAAAGTCGCGGTGCCGATGCTTGGCCGCATCGCCAATTTCGACGATCTCGACCCGCTCAAGGCCGAACCGCAGGTCGAAGTGGTGTTCGTGCCGCCGGGACAGCGCCTGCCGGAAGATGCCGGGCTGGTGGTCATTCCCGGCTCGAAATCGACGGTCGGCGACCTCATAAAGTTCCGCGAGAATGGCTGGGATCGCGATCTCCTCGCCCACCGCAAGCGCGGCGGCCACGTCGTCGGCATATGCGGCGGGTTCCAGATGCTGGGTCGCATGGTGCGTGACCCCGCCGGCATCGAAGGCAGCGTCACCGAGGCCGAAGGGCTAGGTCTGCTCGACATCGAGACGGTGATGGAACCGGAAAAGACGGTGCGCAATGTCAGCGCGCGCTCGGTGCCGTTTGGCTTGCCGCTCGAGGGCTACGAAATCCATCTCGGCCGCACCACCGGGCCTGATATGGCGCGGCCATCCGCAGTGATCAACGGCATCGACGACGGCGCCATTTCCGCCGACGGCAAGGTTTTCGGCACCTATCTGCACGGCCTGTTTTCCGCCGACGCCTTCCGGGCAAGATTCCTGGAGAGCCTCGGCGTCAAAGGCGGCGGCATCGACTATCGCGCCGAGGTGGAAAAGGCCCTGGACGAGGTCGCAGCCGAGCTGGAGAGGCATCTCGACTGCGATGCAATTTTCGGGCTGGCCCGTTAGCCGGCTTCGCCCGCCTTCGGCCAGTACGTCCCGAACGACCAGACATTGCCTTCCGGGTCGCGGCAAATGAATTCGCGGCTGCCATAGTCGCGGTCGGTCAATTCCTGGATGATCGTGGCGCCGGCCTTTTTGGCTCTGGCATGGGCGGCATCGGCATCGTCGACGGCGACATAGATCGACTTGCCGCCGCCGGAACCGGGCTCACCGACCATCTTGCCGTAGTCGTCGCTGCGCGCTGTACCCAGCATGATCATCGAGGTGCCGAACACCAACTCGGCATGGTGCACGATGTCGTCCTCGCCATAACGGGCGCGGACTTCGAAGCCGAAGGCCTCGCCCAGCCAGTCGATCATTTTTCCTGCATTCTTGTAGCGCAGCGCCGGATAGAGTCGGGGTGCTTCAGCGGTGGCGGGCATGAAAACCTCCTTCATTGGGTTGGTCGATAACCCACTCTGTTCGAAGGCTTTCCCGCCGTCTTGAAGAAATGTTACCTCAGCGCTGTGGGGGGATCGCCGGCGAGCTGGCGGAACTCCCGCACCAGATGTGCCTGGTCGGCATAGCCGCAATCGGCGGCGATATCGGCCCAGTCGCTTTGGTCCTGCCGCGACAGGCCGAGCGCACGGTTGAAGCGCACGATGCGCGACAGCGTCTTCGGCCCGATGCCGGTCGCATTGGAGAACTTGCCGGCGAGATGTTTCCGGCTCCAGCCCAGTTTGGCGGCAATTGAGGAAATACGGGTTCGGCCGCCGGACGCGATGATGCGGTCATAGGCCCAAGTGATTTCAGGCGGCGTGTCAGCCGCATGCCCGAGACGGGCGGCGATGAAGGCCTCGACAAGGTCGAAACGCGCCGCCCAGTCCGGCGCGTTGCCAAGCCGTTCACGCAGCGCCGTGCCCTCGGCGCCAAGCACATCGTCGAGCACGACCATGCTGTCGGTCAGCTCGCTCATCGGAAGGCCGAAGAAGCGGCGGGCGCCAAGCGGGGTGAAGTTGATCTGCACGCAGCAGGCGGCGCCAAAGGATTCGATGATTACCGGGCCGGCAAACAGGCCGGCGGCGAAACTGGCGAAACGGTCATTGTCGCCGGGATCCTTGCCAAGGCCGATGGCGAACGGCTCGGCGAAGCTGACCACTAGCGGCACGGTCAGCGAGGCATATTCGATGTTGCGGAAATGGCCGGGCGCGGTTTCGCGATAGCCGCAAATGTCAGACACAATGCCCTCGAGCGCGGGCGGCGGAGCCCGCCGGCGCATCTCGAACCGCCCGGCGATGGAGAGGTCCTGTTCCTTGCGGCGCTGCATATCGATCGGCATAGGCCATCCTTTGCCGACCAAATCTAGCAGACGCCCAATCCCGAATCAAAACGGGGCCTGAATCAAAACGGGGCCTGATCAAAAGGGGCCGAAAGCAAAGCGCCCGGCTTTTGGCCGGGCGCTTCGGTTGCCTGAGATATGCGTGCTTAGGCGCCGCGCATCATGCAGCCGGCGGCAAGCACGATGTAGGCGATGAGCATAATCCAGACCGATGCCAAGGGAATAAACGCAAGAACGCCAAGTGCGGCGAGAACGCCGATGATGGCGATGACAACGGAAATAATGAAAATAAGCTGAGTGGGTGCACTAAGATTCATGTGTGGTCCCTCCAACATGATTCGTACGGCTACATTCTATCAAAGCGTGGGCTCATACACCAATTAGCTGGCGTAGTGGGTTTGCCGGATCGGCCAGCAGCTTGATCGCCAGCGCCAGGCAGATGATCACCAGAAGCGGCTTGATCAGCCTTGCGCCGATGCGGATGGCAAGGCTGGCGCCGAGACGCGCGCCGAGGAACTGGGCGACACCCATCATCAGCCCGATCTTCCAGTAGATGACACCGGCGATGGCAAAGACGATGAAGCCGCCGATGTTGGAGGCGAAATTGAGCAGCTTGGTGTGCGCCGTCGCCTTAAGCACGCCGAAGCCGGCGAGGCTGACGAAGGCCAGCATGTAGAAGGAGCCGGCTCCCGGCCCGAACAGGCCGTCATAGAGGCCGACTAAAGGGCCGATGATCAGCCCGAACAGGAAGGGTGACAGGCGCTCGGCGCGGTCGACATCGTTCATGTTGGGTTTCACCGCGAAGTAGAGCGCAATGGCGATCAGCAGCAGCGGCAGCAGCGCCCGCAAGAGATCGCCGGGCACGAAGGCCGCCAGCAAAGCGCCGACGGCACTGCCGGCAAGGGCGAGAATCGCGGACGGCAGCTGGCGCCGGAGATCGACATGGCCATTCATGGCGTAGTGGATGGTCGCCGAAGCGGTGCCGAAGATGCCTTGCAGCTTGTTGGTTCCAAGTGCTGCCACCGGCGGGAAACCGGCAAGCAGCAGGGCCGGGATGGTGATCAGGCCGCCGCCGCCGGCTATCGAATCGACAAAGCCGGCGGCAAAGGCGGCGAAGGCGAGCATGATGATTGTCTGGGTGGCGAGGTCAAACATCGGGATTTCTGGGCATTCCGGCGGGAAAAGAGATGCCGCGCCTTCGATCATGGCGACCTGGTTTGCGCAAGGCCGAATCCGCGCACCTCTATCCAGGCACGTTGCGCTTGGATTTCCTGTGGTGCATGTCATTATCCCAAAACCGCTGCGCACTTTTGGGTCACATGCGCCGGGCGGATCAGGAACAAGGGACGCTGTTAGCGATGGCATTGCTCGATCAGATACGCTCGATCTTCGATGGCGACCCCGGCGTGCGCAAGGTGGCCGACGACCCGGTGCTGTCGGCGGAACTGCTGATGTTGTTTCGCATGATCCTCGCCGACGGTTCGGTGTCGGAGAGCGAGATGGTCGCCTTCCGGCGTATCTGCAAGGAGGCCTTCGGCATCCCGGAAACCAGCATCGACGCGGTCATCGAATACCTCAACGAGTTCGGCTACGAGACCAACGGCTCGCAGGCCATCGCGCTGTTTCGCGATCTCGATGTCGAGCGGCGCAAGCTGCTGGCACGCCATATGGCCGAGATCGCCAAGGCCGATTCAAAATTGGCCGAGAGCGAGGTGCGGCTGCTCCGCCGTACGCTCGATCTGCTCGACATCAGCCCGGTCGATGTGGTGAAGCCGGAAGAGTGAAGCCGGAAGAGCTGGGCTCGACGGCGGCTAGCCGGGTCCCCGCTGCTTCGCAGCGTCCCAGCGTTCGCGACCTTTCATCGTGCCACTGGCACGATGAATTCGCTGCGCGAATCGGCCGCTCACCCCTGTTCCTGCATGCGCCGTGCGATCGCCCGGTGCAGGTCGGGAGCGGCCGCCACCAGCGCCTTGGCGGCCTCCGACTGCGGATGGTCGAGCACATCACTCGTCTTGCCGCGCTCGACGATCTTGCCGTCATGCATGACCAGCACCTCGTCGGTGATGGCGCGGGCGACGGTCAGATCGTGGGTGATGAAGAGATAGGCGATGCCGAGCTTCTGGTTGAGCTCGGCGAACAAATCGAGGATCTGGGCGCGGATCGAGACGTCGAGTGCCGAGACCGGTTCGTCGGCAACCACCAGCTTCGGCCTGGTAATGATGGCGCGGGCGATCGACAGGCGCTGGCGCTGGCCGCCGGAAAATTCATGCGGATATTTGTCCATGTCGCTGGCGCCGAGACCGACCTCATACAGCGCATGCGCCACCATCTCGCGGCGCTCGGCAGGCGTCGGCTTTTTCTCCAGCACATGCAGCGGCTCGGCGACCAGTTTTTCGACCTTCTGGCGCGGGTCGAAGGAGCCGTAAGGGTCCTGGAACACCACCTGCATGTCGCGCCGCGCTGCTTTGAGCTCTGCCTCGCTCTTGCCGGTGATGGTTTTGCCGCGAAAGCGGATCGTTCCCGAGGTGGATTTGTCGAGTGCCAGGATCATGCGGGCGAGCGTTGACTTGCCGCAGCCGGAGCGGCCAACCAGCGCCACCGATTGACCCGGCGACAGCGACAGGGAAACGTCGTCGACGGCGCGGATTGGCTTCGGGCGTTGGAACAGGGAGGTGCGTCGGCCGGAATAATCGCGCGTCACGCCTTCGACCTGAAGCAGGGGTTTGCCCTCTACGGTAGCATGCGCCTTGGCGCGCGCCGGCACATGCATCGAGGCCAGCGCCAGCTGGCGCGTGTAGGGATGCAGCTGTTCCGACAGCGTGCGCGCGGTGTCACCGGCCTCCATCACCTCGCCATGGCGCAGGATGGTGATGCGGTCGGCCATTTCGGTCACGACCGCGAGGTCGTGCGAGATCAACAGCAGACCCATGCGGTTTTCGCTGACAAGGCCGCGCAGCAGGTCGAGGATCTGCGCCTGCAGCACCACGTCGAGCGCCGTGGTCGGCTCGTCGGCGATCAACAGCTTGGGTTTCAGCGCGCAAGCGATGGCGATGACGACGCGCTGGCGCTGGCCGCCCGACAGTTCGTGCGGATAGCGCGACAGCGGGAATTTCGCTTCGGGCAGGCCGACGCGGTCGAGCATTTTGCGCGCCCGGTCTTCGGCGTCTGCGCGAGTTGCTTTGGTGTGCCAGCGTATGCCTTCGGCGACTTGTTCGCCGATGGTTTTTACCGGATTGAGCGCCGTCATCGGCTCCTGGAAGACCATGCCGATGTCGTCGCCGCGCAGCGCGCACATCTGGTCCTCGGTGGCCGCAAGGATGTCGATGCCGTCGAAAGAGACGCGGCCGCTGGCGCGCGCGGCGTGCGGCAGAAGCTGCATGATGGTCAGCGCCGTCATCGATTTGCCGGAGCCGGATTCACCGACCAGCCCCATCACCTCACCGGGCGCGACTGAGAGCTCCACCCCTTTCAGGATCGGCGTGTCGCCGATCGCCAGCAACAGGTTTTCGATCTCCAGCAGGCTCATCGCTGCCGCCGCGATTTCGGGTCGAGTATATCGGCAATGCCGTCGCCAAGCAGGTTGAGGCCGAGAACGGTGACGACGATGGCCATGCCCGGGAAAATCGCCATCCATGGCGCCACCACCATGCGCGTCTGGGCGTCGAACAGCATGCGGCCCCAGCTCGGCATTGGCGGCTGTGCGCCGAGGCCGACATAAGACAACCCGGCTTCGGCGAGTATGCCGAGCGCGAACTGGATGGTGCCTTGCACCAGAAGCAGCGTGGCGATGTTGGGCAGCACGTGTTCGATGCTGATCTGAGTCCTGCTCTTGCCGGCAGCACGCGCGGCGAGGATGAATTCGCGCGGCCAGATCGCCAGCGCGCCGGCGCGGGCGACGCGGGCAAACACCGGAATGTTGAAGATGCCGATGGCGATGATGGCGTTGATCGCGCCCGGCCCGAAAATGGCGGTGATCATGATCGCCGACAGCAGCGCCGGGAAGGCGAAGACGAGATCGTTCAGCCGCATCAGCGCCTCGTCGACAAATCCGCCGCGCGCCGCGGCAAAGGTGCCGAGCGGCACGCCGACGCCCATGCCGATGCCGACCGCGACCAGTGCCACGGCGATCGAATTGCGGGCGCCGACCATGATCATCGACAGGATATCGCGGCCGAAATGATCGGTGCCGAACCAGTGCGCCGAAGAGGGCGCGAGCGTCTTGTCCGAGATCACCAGCTTGGTCACGTCGTAAGGCGTCCAGACGTAAGAGACGAGCGCCATTGCCACCACCAGCACAGTGATGGCGAAGCCGATGAGGAAGGAGCGGTTGCGGAATGCTTTGGCCAGGATGCTGCCAAACGTCTCCTCTGGGATGTCGATGTGCAGCGTCATTGCCGGCCTCGAAGGCGGGGGTCGACGATGGCGTAGGAGACATCGACGACGAGGTTGACCGCAATGACGGCGACGACCAGCAGCATGACGATGCTTTCGACGACAATCAGGTCGCGCTGGGTGATTGCCTGGAACACCAGCCGGCCGAGGCCGGGGAGATAAAAGACGTTTTCGATGATGATTGTGCCGGCAAGCAGGAAGGCGAATTGCAGGCCCAGAATGGTCAGCACCGGGATCATCGCATTGCGCAGCGCGTGCCGCCACAGCACGGCGCGGTAGGGCAGGCCCTTGGCGCGAGCGGTGCGAATATAGTCCTCGTTCAACACCTCGATCAGCGCCGAGCGGGCGACGCGAGCCAGGATCGCCGCCTGCGGCAGAGCGAGTGCTACGGCCGGCAGCAGCAGCGATTTCAGCGCCGGCCAGACACCGGCGCTCCAGCCGGGAAAGCCGCCGGCCGGCACCAGCCGCAGCCAGACGGCAAAGAGGTAGATCAGCATCAGCGCGAACCAGAAGTTCGGCACGGCGACGCCGAGCTGGGCGGCGCCCATGGCGATGGTATCGCCGGCCCGGCCGCGCCGGCTGGCGGAATAAAGCCCGACAGGGATGGCGATAACGGTGGAAAGCACCAGCGCGATCAGCGCCAGCGGCAGGGAAACCGCCATGCGTTCGCGCGCAAGGTCGATGACCGGCACCGAATAGGTGTAGGAGCGGCCGAAATCGAGGCTGAGCAGGCCGCCCACCCAGTGGAGGTAGCGCAAGACCAGTGGCGCGTTGAGCCTCATCTGGTTGCGCAGCAGCTCGACCTGCTCGGCGCTGGCGTTGAAGCCAAGCATCAACCGTGCCGGATCGCCGGGCAGGATTTCGAGCACGGCGAATACCACCATCGAGGCCAGGATCAAGGTCGCGATGGCGATGGCGAGGCGTTTGAGGAGGTAGGCGGTCAATCCGTCCACTTCACCTTGGTCAGGTCATTCGCCTGGATCGGCGCGTTCTCCCACAAGCCTTGCAGCTTGGCGTCCCAGACGCCGACCTTCGGCAGTTCGTAGAGGAAGCCGACCACGGCATCGTCGGCCAGGATCTTCTGCGCTTCGCCGAGCAGCGTGTTGCGCTTGGCGTCGTCGGAGGTGAGGTTCAGCTCGGCGATGATCTTGTCGAAGGCCGGATTGTCGTAGTTGAAGTAATAATCCTTGCGCGAATAGATATCGATGTCGTTGGGCTCGGTGTGGGAGACGATGGTGAGGTCGTAATCCTTCTTGGTGAACACCTGATCCAGCCACTGCGCCCATTCGACCGGAATGATCTCCAGATCGATGCCGACATCGCGCAGCTGCGAGGCGATGATCTCGCCACCGAGGCGGGCATAGGAGGGCGGAGGCAGTTTCAGCGTCGCCTTGAAGCCATTTTCCAGGCCGGCCTGTTTCAGCAATTCCTTCGCCTTGTCGACATTGTGCGGATAGAGGCCGGTGAGGTCGACATAGGCCTTGCTGGCGGGCGACATGTGCGAGCCGATCGGCACGCCGAGGCCGGCCGAGGCGCCGTCGATGATCGCCTTGCGGTCGAGCGCGAAGGCAATCGCCTGCCGCACCTCGAGCTTGTCGAAAGGCGGCTTCTTGTTGTTGATCGCCAGAATGGTTTCGCCCTCGGTCGAGCCGATCACCACCTTGAAACGCGGGTCGTCCTTGACCTGCGCGACGCTGTCGGGATCGAAGAAAGGGAAGGCCTGGATGTCGCCGGAAAGCAGCGCCGGCACGGCAGCCGCGGCATCGGGAACGATGCGGAACTCGGCCTTGTCGAGAGATACCGGAGCGCCCCAGTAGGTGTCCGATTTCACCAGGGTGATCGACGAGCCCTTGGCCCAGCTCTGGAACTTGAACGGACCGGTGCCGATGGGCTTTTCCTTGTTGGTGTCGGCGCTCTCGGGCGCCACAATCACCGCGTCGCCCCAGCCCATATTGTAGAGGAACGACCCTTGCGGGTTCTTCAGCGTGACCTTGACCGTCGCCGGATCGACGACTTCGACCGTGTCGATGGCAGCGAACAGGCCCTTTTGCGCGTTGACGGAATTGTCGGCGCGGGCGCGGTCGAGCGAGAATTTCACGTCGCTGGCGTCGAAATCGGTGCCGTCATGGAACTTGACGCCGGTGTGCAGCTTGAAGGTGTAGACCTTGCCGTCATCGGAAATGGCCCAGCTCTCGGCGAGGTCAGGCAGCACTTCGCCGTTCGGGCCGATGCGGGTCAGGCCCTCGAAGACGTTGGCATAGAGCACTTCGTCGATCGCGGCGGCAGCACCGGCGGTCGGATCGAGATGCGGCGGTTCGAGGGTAATGCCGATCACCAGGTCAGTACGCGCGGCAAACGCCTGGGAGTTGGTGGCCAGCGCCAACAGCGCGGCGGCAAGAATGGTTTTCCACAATTTCATCGTGCAACTCCCAAATGCTCGAACCCTGATGCGATAGAAGCGTGATTTCGAGGTGGAGTAAATTGCGTTTCGTGCTCTGCGGCGGCGCCGGGAGGAATGTTTTTTCGGCTGATGTCGACGGATCAGCCGGTAGCCGTTCCTCTAAGCAGCACATTGAGCCCGATCGCCATCACTTTGGCCGACTCCACCATGTCCGAGATACCGACCCATTCGTCGGGCCGGTGGGCGAGATCGAGAATGCCCGGACCATAGGCGATGCAATCGTAGAGGTGGCCGATGCGGGCAATGTGCTTCTGGTCGTAAGTGCCTGGCGAAATAATATAATCCGGCTCGCGGTCGAAGATCGCCATGATGCCTTGCGCCACCGCCTTGACCACTGGCGCATCGCGCTCTGTCATCAGCGGCAGAACCTCCATCAGGTCGCGGATTTCGTAGTCGAACTTTTTGCGCTCGCGCTTAAGCCGGTCGAGGATATCGGTCACTTCGCTTTTGACCGTGGCAAGGTCCTCCTCGAGCAGGAAGCGGCGGTCGATGGTCAGCCGGCAAGCATCGGGCACGTTGGGCGAGGGCAGGCCCGGGCGGAAATCCTCGGTCTGGCCGCCATGGATCGAATTGATGTTCATGGTCGAGCGCTTTGCCCCTTCAGGGACGACAGGCATGCGCGTCACCTTGCGGTCGAGCGCCGGAAACAGCTCGTCCTCGAAGGCCTGCAGCACCGCGCCCATGTGGCGCACCGCATTGTCGCCTAGGAACGGCATCGAGCCATGCGCGATCTCGCCCTTGGTCTCGATCTCCGCCCACCAGACACCGCGATGGCCAAGGCAGATGCGGTCCTTGTTCAGCGGCTCCGGGATGATGACGTGGTCGACCTTCGGTTTCGAGAAATAGCCAAGTTTCGCCAGGTGGGCGACACCACCGAAGCCGCCTGACTCCTCATCGACCGTGCCCGAGATTTCGATGGCGCCGGGAAAATCGGGGAAAACCTCCATGAAGGCCTCGGCCGCGATGATCGAGGCGGCCATACCGCCCTTCATGTCACAGGCGCCGCGGCCGTAGACCCTGCCGTCCTTCACCATGCCGGCAAAGGGATCGACGCTCCAGCCTTCGCCGGCTTCGACGACATCGATATGCGAATTGAAATGGACGCAGGCGCCGGGCGAGCGGCCGTCGAAGCGGGCGACGACATTGACGCGCGGATAGCGGTCGGTATCGCCGGGCGTGCCCTCGGCGCGGATGAATTCGGTTTCGAAGCCGCGCTTGCTTAGCCGGGTAGCAATATATTCCGCGCAGGGGCGATAGGCTTCACCCGGCGGGTTGATGGTCGGGAAGCGGATCAGGTCGGCGGTAAGCTGGACCAGTTCATCGGAACGGTCGTCGATCGCTTTGAAGAGTCGTTCGTTCATCAGGAGAGTTGAGCAACGAACGGGTGGCTTTTGCAAGCGTCACGCCATCGGCGTGGAAAGTACGTATCGCAGCAGCAACTATAGCGGGAAAATCGTTCAAATTCGCTGCTTTAGATTGGCGATTTTATCAAGGAGTGTGTGTTAGATCACTCACCTGTCGTTAAAAAGATGAAAAACCGCGTGATGACAGAGCAGGCAAGGGGCATCAAAGGGGTTTGATCTCATGACTAAAATCGTTCTCATGGCGGCAGCTTTTGCTGCGATGCTGTTTGGCACGTCCATCGAAAGCAGGGCTGCTTCGCTGGTGGCCAGCATCGACGTCTCATCGCAGACCATGACCGTCAGCCAATACGGCCAGGTGCTATATCGCTGGAGCGTGTCGACCGCGCGGCGCGGCTATTTCACGCCGCCGGGCACCTATCGGCCGCAACGGACGGCGCGGATGTGGTATTCGAAGAAATACCACATGTCGCCAATGCCTTATTCGGTGTTCTTCCATGGCGGCTACGCCATCCACGGCACCAATGCGGTGAGGCAGCTTGGGCGTCCGGCCTCGCATGGCTGCGTGCGGCTGCACACGGCAAATGCCGCGACCTTCTATTCGATGGTGCGGGAAGTCGGCTTCGGCAACACCCGGATCGTGGTGACGAACTGACGACCTAAGATTGCCGCTGCCGCTGGCCGGCAGCGTCCTTGGACTGCCCACGCCGGCGGCGACGCCGGCCTGAGATTTCCCACCTCTTGTGGAACCACATCCACTGTCCCGGGTCCTCGCGAACCCAGCGCTCGACGACGTCGGCGAGCAGTTGGGTGGTGGCTGGTACGTCGACGCTGCCGCTCTCATTGCGCGGTAGAGTGAGCTTGTCTTCGATCTCGAGGCGGAAGCGGTTGCCGGGCAACCGGATGCAGCGCGCCGGATAGACATCGCAATCATAGTGGCGGGCGAGCATGCCCAGAACCGGATTGCTCTGGCACGGGCGGCCGAAGAAGGTCGTCTCCAGTCCGCTGGAGAATTTCTGGTCGACCAGAACGCCGATATTGCCGCCACTCTCGAGAATGGACGCCAGCGCGAAGGAGGCGCCGGTGGAGGAGGGCAATAGAGCGCCCATGCTCGAACGGCGGGTCGAGTGGATGTAGTCAGCGAGGTACGGGTTGTTGGGCGGGCGAAACAGCGCCGTGATCTGCATGCCGAAGGTCGCGGCCGCCACCGGCAAAAGCTCGAAATTGCCGAGATGGCCGGTGAACAGGATGTGCGGCTTCTGCTCGGTGGCGATGTGCTTGAAGTGATCGACGCCACCGACTTCGACGCGCCCGGGCGTCGTCGCGTTCGGGTCATAGTCGAACAGCGCATCGAGGAAGATGTATTCAGTGGCGAGGCGGGCCATGTTGCCCCACATGTCGGAAGCGATGGCCTCGATCTCGGCGTCGCTCTTGTCGGGGTAGGCGAGACGCAGATTGTTGATGGCGACGCGGTGGCGTCCGACCCGCGGGCCGATGCGGCGGGCGGCGCGGTCAGCGAAATTGAGCGCGCTGTCGGCCGGCAGCAGACGCAGCAGCGAGATGATCGTCATCGCCGCACGTGCCACCAGCCAGTGCTCCATCTGGCGCAGTCTTCGGCCATAGCGGAACATGAAGTCCCGACGGGCTTTTTTGAACACCTTGCCGACCATTGTCCTAGGAGACGCGCAGGATGATCTTGCCGAACACGTCGCGGCCTTCCATGCGCTTCAGCGCGGCGTCGATCCCATCGAAGTCGACTTCGGTGTCGATGACCGGGGCGACCTGACCGGCCGCCATCTTCTGCATGGCGTTGGCCATGTTCTCCATGCGGCAACCGAAGGAGCCCAGCAACTTCAGCTGCTGCTGGAAGAGCTGCATCAGATTGATCTGTGTCGACACGCCCGAGGTCGAACCGCACGTGACCAGGCGGCCGCCGCGCTTGAGGCACAGCATCGAGGCGGCAAAAGTGTCGGCGCCTACATGTTCGAAGACGACGTCGACGCCCTTCTTCTTGGTCAGCTTGCGCACGACGCCTTCGAAACGGTCGTCACGGTAGTTGATGACATGGTCGGCGCCGAGTGCCTTGGCCTTGTCGATCTTGTCGTTCGAGCCGACCGTGGTGATGATGGTGCAACCCATGCGCTTGGCCAGCTGGATCGCCGCCGAGCCGATGCCGGAGCCGCCGGCATGGATCAGGATGGTTTCGCCCGGTTGCAGCTTCGCATTGTCGAACAGCATGTGCTCGACCGTGCCGAAGGTGACGGGCGCGACGGCGGCGCCGACATCGGTCACGCCGGGCGGGGCAGGGACCAGCAGGCGCGCCGGCAGGTTGATCTTCTCCTGCGCGAAGCCGTCGAGATGGAAGCCGTGCACGCCCGATACATGTTCGCAGAGATTGTCGCGGCCTTCGCGACAGGCACTGCAGAGGCCGCAGGTGCGGGCGCCATAGATCGACACCAATTGCCCGGGCAGCAGGCTGGAAACGCCGGGACCGACGGCGTCGACTTCGCCGGAGGCTTCGGCGCCGACGACCAGCGGCAGCTTGCGCTTGGCAAAGGCCATGCCACGCCAGCCCCAGACGTCGATGTGGTTCAGCGCCACCGCCTTGATGCGCAGCGTGACCTCACCTAGTGCGGGCGGCGGCGGGGGCGGCAGGTCCACCGTTTCAAGACGGCGGTCCTCGATAAGTTGCAGTGCGCGCATAAGGCCTGTCGGTTCTGTTTGAGCGGAAAGCGCTCGCTTAGACCGGTTCCCGCGCCATGACAAGGCAGGTGTTCTGGCCGCCAAAGCCGAAGGAGTTCGACAAAACCGTGCCGACTTCGGCATTGCGCTTCTTGTTCGGCACCACGTCGAGCACGATCGCCGGGTCGGGATTGTCGTAATTAATGGTCGGCGGAATAACGCTTTCGCGCATGGTCATCAGCGAAAACGCCGCTTCGACGGCGCCCGCGGCCGACAGCGTGTGACCGATCATCGACTTGTTCGACGAGATCGGCATCGAGCCGATCCGCTCGCCGAACACGGTCGACAGCGACAGATGCTCCATCTTGTCGTTTTCCGGCGTGGAGGTGCCGTGGGCGTTGACATAGTCGATCTCGTCCTCGCTCAAACCGGCGTCGGCCAGAGCGGCGCGTACCGCCGCAATCGCCGGCGAACCGTCGGGCTTGGAGCGGGTGCGGTGGAAATCGTCGGCCTTTTCGCCGCAGCCACGCAGGATGCCGAGGACGCTGGCGCCACGGGCAAGGGCAGCCTCAAGCGATTCCAGCACCAGCGCGCCGGAGCCTTCGGCCAGCACAAAGCCGTCGCGGTCCTTGGAGAAGGGTTTTGAGGCCTTTTCCGGGATATCGTTGTGGGTCGACAGCGCCGACAGCAGCGAGAAACGGATCAGCGCCTCGGCGGTTGCAGAGCCGTCGGCGCCGATCGACAGCGCCAGGTCGCATTCGCCGCGGCGGATTGCCTCGACCCCGAGCTGGATGGCGGTAGCGCCCGATGCGCAGGCGGTCGACAGCGTGATCGGCAGGCCGCGCGTGCCAAACCGGTCGGCCAGCCGGTCGGCGATGGAGCCGAACTGTGTTGTTTCGAATATGTCCAATTCCTTCAGGCCGCGCGCCACCCTGAGCAGCCTCTCGGCGCCGGCGTCCTTGTTGTCGGAATTGTAGAGCGAGAATCGATCATGCCAGTCGAGCTCGACCGGCGGTGAGGCAAGGAAGAGCGGCCCGCCGAAATCAGAGGAATCGAGGCCGGATTCGGCCACGGCCTCATTTGCTGCGGTTTCGGCCAGCTCGTAAGTCAGCAGGCTGGCGCCCTTAGAGCTTGAGTCGAGGAAGTCGACCATGCCGGAGATGCGGGTGTTGAGGTGGTCGACGGGAAAGCGAGTGATGGGGTGGATGCCCGATTTGCCGGAGGTCAGCGCCGCCCAATTGTCTGCCTTGCCGACGCCGAGCGAGGTCACCACGCCGATGCCGGTGACGGCGACGATCGGCCTGCCCATGTGATCTCTGAGATTGGCCATCCGGAACCTCTTAACTTTGCAGCATGGTCGCGCAGCGCCGCCTCAGGCGGCGTTGACCATCGCCATGCCCTCGAATTGGTGATAGCCGATCGCCGTTGCAAGCACAGCTTGCGGAGTGCCTTCGAACGGCTTCTCGGTCGCGGCGTCGAAAACGGGGTAGGCGGCCTTGCGGTCGACAGCCAGTGCGGCGAGCGCCACAGCGAACGGAAACTGCGCTTCCTTCATATGCCCGGTCAGCGTCGCGAAACCGCGCGCCGATATCGCCGGATTGGCATCGAGCGCGGCCTTCTCGGCTGATGTTGCCGTATGCGCGCCGGAAGCGCCGGATATGGCAAGCAGCTTACCGTTCGGGAGTGCTGCCTGTTTGAGCAACGCCGCGATCTCGGCGTCGAGTTCGCCGCGCGAGCGCCGGGCGCGGCCGGAGACGACCGGTCCGAGCTCGGCATAGATCTTGCGGCCACGGCTTGTCGCGTGTTCGCGCTGTTCCAGCACCAGGAAGGCACCGCCGGAGCCGGAGACCAGGCCGCCACCCTCGGCACCCTGTCTTTGCCAGACCGGCTTCCACGGGCCGCGATGCAGATAGCCGGCCAGTTCATAGCCGAGCAGCATGTCGGAATGTTCGGTCTGGAAGGCGCCGCCGACCAGAATATGCGTCGACTGTCCCGAGCGGATACGCGCGGCAGCCGTCTCGACGGCGGCGACACCGGCACCTTCCTCGCCCATGAAGGTCCTCGACGATCCGGTCACCTTGTGGACGATGGAGATGTTGCCGGCGAGCAAATTGGAAAGCTGCGCCAGGAAGAGCGTCGGCCGCAATTCGGTGGTCAGCTTCTCGTTCAGCAGCACGTCGCGGTCGTTGCGGCTTTCCGAAGCGGCGAGGATGGCGGCATCGACCGCCTCGTCGCGCTCGCCGCCGCCGGCGGCGACAACCATGTCCATGGTCGTGCAGAGCTCGTCATTGCCCTTGATGCCGGCATCGTCCAGCGCCAGGCCGGCGGCATAGGTGCCGAGCCGCTGCCAGGTTTCCATCTGCCGCTGGTCGCCGCGCTTGGCGATCTGCAGGTTCCAGTCGATCTCGGGCAGCGGATGCACGGTATAGGGTGCAAAGCGCGCGGGTTCGAGCACCGGCTGCAGGCCAGGCTGCGCCAGCTTCTGCCAGTGGGCGTCAGGGCCTTCTCCCAGCGAGGAGACAAGGCCAATGCCAGTGATGACGACGTCGCGGGGGCTGCTCATGAGCGGCTTTGTGGGTCAGGCGGCGCAGCCCGTCAAGGCCGCGCGCTTGCCCGATATCAGGCGTTCTTGGCGGCGACCAGCGCGTCGATCTTGGCGCACAGGTTCTTCATGACGAAGTAATCGTCGGTCGAGGCCTTGCCGTCATTGACTTCCTGGGTCCACTTTTCCAGCGGCACCTTGATGCCGAATTCCTTGTCGATGGCGAAGACGATGTCGAGGAAATCGAGGCTGTCGATGCCGAGATCGTCGATCGTGTGGCTCTCGGGGGTGATGGTGTCGATATCGATCTCGCTGGTGTCGGCAATGATCTTGGCGACTTTGTCGAACGTGGTGGACAAGGGCTCTTCCTTCGGTTGCGGGCGGAATCTGTCCGCATCTGGTTTGGGCGCTGTCTAATCGGTTTTTCCCGGCAGGAAAAGGCCTGATGCGCCGGGCGCAGATGGGGAGGGGTCTCAAGAAGCGCAAGAAGGGCCGCCGGCTGATCCGGCGGCCCTTCCATTTGACGTAACGTCAGCTCAGCTCTCGCGCAGCTTGACGATGTCGTTGAGCAGTCCGCCCGTTCCGTTGTGGACGGTCAGCCGCTCGACCTTGCCGGCGATGGTTTCCAGAGCCTCAAGCTCCTTCAACCGCAGCATCACCGGGTTCTCGGCCATCACCCTGGCTGTGTTGAGGAGCGAACGCGTGGCGTTCGTCTCTTCGCGGCGGCGGATGACGTTGGCCTCGGCCTGCTTTTCGGCCGAAACCACCTGGTTGAGGATTTCGCGCATCTCGCCCGGCAGGATCACATCCTTGAGCGAGATATCGCTGAGCTCGACGCCGATCGCGGCCATGTCGGCACGGACCTTGGCCGCCGCCTCCTCGTCGACCGTCACCTTCTTTTCGAGGATCTGGTCGAGCGTCAGCGCGCCAAGCGTCTTGCGGAAGGCGTACTGCAGGGCGCGGTAGAGGGCTTCGGAGAAGTCCTTCACCATGCTCACCGCCTTGACCGGGTCGACGACCTGGTATTCGGCGGCAATGTTGATCCGGATCGTCACCCGATCCTTGGTCAGCACTTCCTGCCCTGCGACATCGAGCGACTGGCGCTTGAGGTCGACGACCTTCACCTGCACCATGCGTCCGACATTCCAGAACGCATGCACGCCCGCCGACAACGTGCGCACCAGCACACCGTCGACGAACAGCAGTCCGGCCTGGCCATCGACGACCGGATGGACGGACATCAATTCCGTCTTCCTGCTTTGGCCGAGCCGGCGCATCAGCGCCGGATCGATGGCAAGATCGACTGCGGTGTCGACCAGCGTCACCTTCCACGGGCCGGCATCCGTCCACAGCACCAGCTTGCGATCCGGCGCCAGCGCAGCATGCAGATTGCCGTCACGCTCGATGACGGCGACCTCCGTGCGTCCGGTGCGAACCACGGTCAAATGACGCGAGGCTACATCCGGGAGCTTGTCGAACAACGCCTTCTCGTACGCCGAAGCGAATTCCGGGTTCTTCAGATCGTGCCGCGACACCTCAAGGTTGCCGCGCCGGTTGGCGAGCGAATGCTCACCCGGCAGCAGGACAGCCTTGATCTCCCCCTTGTAAAGGGTGAGGGCACGTTCGTTTTCCCTCACGAGGACGCGCTCGCGTCCAAGAACCTTGTCGAGAATAGTCGTCATTGTCTTACTCCTGTCGGGCATGGCCCCATGCGAGGCGTCACGTCATGCGTCGATCTTCCCTTCGTTTCTCGTTTCAAATCGTCTCGTACTTCCAGCCCGGCACGAATGATCCGGGGACCGGTGACATCAATCCGTGGCGGGCCTTCGGGAGCGGATCGCGGGGCAGCCAAGCGGGCGCCGGAGGCCTTGGCCTCCCTTGCCGGCGACGCTGCGCCTTGATCGTCACCGCGAGCCTGGCCGCGAGCCGATGGCGTCGGACCCTTCGATACGGCCTCGGCCCGTGGGCTTCGGCCGCCTTGAGGTCTTCAGCATTCCGGTCCCCGGACCGTTTTTGGATAACACCACCCAAAGGTGTTGGCTTATCAGGCCAATGGAGAAGGACTCGAACCTTCGACAATCAGATTAACCGTCTGATGCTCTACCCAAACTGAGCTATCCGTGGTGCAGACAGCAGGACTCGAACCTGCGACCTCCGGACCCAAATCCGGCGCTCTCCCCCTGAGCTACATCCGCGATCCCAATCCCCGAAACGGCGCCGTATACAGGGCGACAAAGCCGCCTGCACGGGCGGAGACGAAAGCTCCAACCGTTGTGCTCGCTTCGGTTTTCGTGACCGGGAGCGCGCCTATAGACCCTGCGACGGGTTGTCGCAAGCGGCATTGTAGCGGCGAATTTGCGGCTTCTTTCGGCGGTGGTATTTCGGCAACAGTGCGAGGGATGGCGGCCTTGTCAGAAAGTGACGCGACCGAGCACGCGCAGGCCGTCCCCTTGCGGCTCGACCACCACCGCTTCGCCTTCGCGCGGCGAGACGCCGGTCAGCGCGACGATGTTTTCGAGATGGGTGACCATGACCAGATTGTCGGAGCCGGAATAGGCACGGATCTCCTTTATGACCGCTGCGAGCTGCGCGGCCTTCTCGGTCGGATCGCTCTTCAGCAGATCGAGCGGTGCAAAAAGCTCCGGCTCGGCTTCGAAGGCGATACGGGCGGTATCGAGGCAGCGGCAGTAGCGGCTGGACAGCACCCGCTCGATGGGCGCGGCGCGGGCGCCGAACAAGGCGCCGATCTTGCTTGCCTGCTGCTTGCCGCGCGCCGACAGATTGACCTGGGTGGCGCAGTTGTCGATGTCGAAATTGGCCGGGTCGGTGGTGCCGGTGACCAGCGCGTGGCGAAGCAGCACGACATGGCCGCCGTCACGCAAAAGCGCCCAGCCGGCATCTGTCGCATGGGCCGCGGCCGGGAGAACAAGCAGAAATAGCGCCACAAATCGAATCATCTGATACCTTCCGAGAGCCCGATGTCGGCCCCGGTTATTCGCATATAGGGATCGGAAAGCCGGCACAAAGACAAGCGAAAGGCGGACCCAAGCGCGTCGCGCCCGAAACGGATTCACGCGACGCGCTCTGGATTTTGTTCTTATGCATGTCGTTGTCCCAAAACCGGGGTCACTTTTGGGCGACATGCATTGGCGTCCGCAATTTCATTTTTTCGCCATCTGCTTCTTCGCCAGATCGATCTTCTGGTCGGTGAGCGGGATGGGGATCGTGTAGCCGGCTTCAGTAAAGCCCTGCTTGGCGTTCTCGAAGAATTCGATCGCCTTGAGATATTCCGGCTTGCCCGCCCCATAGCTGGCGCGGTTCCAGTGGACGTCACCAAGATTGTTCTGCTCGAAGGCCCACTGCAGTGGCTGGGTTTCACGCGTAAACACCTTCAGCGTCGCCGTGAACGCCGCTTCGGCGTCGTTGAGATATTTGTCGGTCCGCTGGAGATTGCCGAGATTGAGCAGGCTCATACCGATGCCATTTTGAGCATTGGCCCAGTCAACCGGTGCTGCCTCGATGGTGAGTATTTCGAGCGCTGCCCGCCGCGCCGCAATCGAATCCTGCAAGGTCTTGGGATCGGCATTGCTCATGCTCAACCAGTGCAGCGTCGAGCCCAGGCCGGCCTGGGCCAGTGCCCATTGCCGCGGGTTGGTCTCGCGCTTGTACTCGCGCAACGCATTGCCGTAGGCGTCGACCGCATCGCTATAGTGTTCGGGCTTGTCGGTCACGCCGCCCAGCAGCTGCAGCGTGTTGCCGAGATTGTAGTAACTCATGGCCCAGTCCTGCGGGAACTTCCGCCTGACATAGACCTGCCGTGCCGCCTGGAAGGCTGCCGCCGACTGTTCCAGCTTGGCCGCATCACGCGTGCGCTGGCCGAGCGTCTGGTAGATCGAGCCGAGATTGTTCTGCGCCGAGGCCCAGTCCATCGGGAAGCGCTGGCGGGTGAACACAGTCAGCGCGTCATCATAGGCGGAAGCTGCTTCTTCAAGCGTAGCCGTGCCCATATCGAAGCGGGCAACACCGCTCAGCGCATTTCCGAGATTGAGACGACTGGTGGCCCAGGACACCGGAAAGGTTTCCCGGGTCCGCACTTCCAGCGCGGCGCGGAAAGCGTCGGCCGCCTCATTGATCTTGGCCTTGTCGTTGAGCTGGATGCCAAGTGTGACCAGCGTGTTGCCGAGATTGTTCTCGACCATCGCCCATTCCACCGGCGTTTTGGCGCGTGTGTACTCCTCGAGCGCCAGCCGGTAAGCGGCTTCGGCCTGCTTCAGATGCTCGCCGACGGGTTCGCGTTCGGAGAGTGCATAGAGGGCGAGGCCAAGATTGTTCTGCGAAGATGCCCAGTCCACGGGCAGCTTGTCGCGCGGGCGCTTCTCCAGCGTGGCGCGCATTGCTGCCACCGCATCGTTCAGGCGCTTGGGGTCGCTTTCGCGTTCCCCTATCTTCAGCAGTACATTGGCCAGGTTGTTCTGCGCAGCGGCCCAGTTGCGATCATCTTTCTCGCGCTCGAAGACGACAAGCGAATCGCGAAAGATCTGCGCCGCTTCTTCCAGATGCGCGGTCTCGGTTTCGCGTTCGCCGATGGTTTGCAGCACGACTGCCATGTTGTTGCGAGTGATTGCCCAATCGCGATTCAGTTCACCGTCGGGGATGAAGTTCAAGATGACATGATAGGCCTCGATGGATTGTTGCAGGGCATTGAGGTCGCCCGTGGCGTAGCCATAAGCGTTCAGCGCCTCGGCCTCCTGGTTCTTGTAGTTCCAGCGCAGCTTGTCGTCCCATTTCTCGACCAGCGAGAACGCCTTGGCATAGTCGTTGGCGGCGGATTTGTAGTCGAAGACCAGTGCGGCGGCGTCGGCGCGTTTGGCATAGATGGCGGCGTCGGCGATGCGCTTTTGCCTGACCAGATCCTCGGCTTCGTCAACCGCACCGCTGTTTTGCTCAACCCGGCCGACCGCGTCATCGAGGAATTTGCGCGCCGTCACCATGGCGCCCTGGTTGATGGCTTTGTCGGCGGACGCGACCAGGCGGCTGATCTCGGGATCGTCGGTGCGCAGCGCCGCGCGCTCGGCCATCATCTTCTTCAGGCGCTCGGCCTGGCCGTCCAGGACCTTCTGCAGGTCGTTCGGGTCTTCCGGGATCTTTTCCGTTCCGAGCGCCCTGAGCACGCCGTAGAGCGCATCGAGCGGCACGCCGTCCTGCAGCGAGGCCAGTTCCACCTGCGCCCGCTTGGGATCGGGCAGGTCGGAGATGGTCAGCAGCAATTGCCGTCGCTCACCAGTGATCAGCCCATCATCGCCGGTCGGTTCCGGCGGCGCGACGCCGAAATAGAGCAGACGGCGCAGGCTCTCGCTGACCCAGGGGCGCTGCTTTGCCTTGGTGTCGAGATAGACCTCTTCGGTCACCATGCGCATGACCGAGCCGAATTCCGTACCCTTCATCGCCGTGAGGTGACGCAGAAGCGCCGCCGCATAGGGGCTGTTTTGGCCTACGGCGCCATCGAGCGCCGGGCGGCCCGGCTCCGCGGCAAAGCCGACCACCGTGCCGAGGCTGGCATCCTCCGCCGTTGCATTGCCGAGCGCCTTCGCGCCACGCACCGGTTCCAGCCCGCCGGCGCCGATGGGCTCGGCGGAAGCCGTCGGCGCCAGGCGTACGACCGCATCGGCCGGAAACGGATTGGTGCGGCAGGCGTCGAGCAGCACGATCGTCACCGGCACGGTCTTCTTCAACTCGTCCATGACGGCCGAAATCGGCACCAGCGCCTCACCGGCATTTTTCAGCGAGGAGACGTCGGCGTCGACCGGCACCAGAAAGTTCTCGCCGCCGGCCTCGATGCCATGGCCGGAATAGTAGATGAAGGCGACGTCGGCGCCTTCGGCATCCTCGGTAAACCGCTCCAGGTCGCGCTTCAGCTTGGCGGCATCACGATCGGTGACGTTGCGGGCGTCGAAACCGAGGTCGGTCAGCATCTTGGCCATGTCGCGGGCATCGTTGGCCGGATTGGCCAGGGCCGCGATATGGTCGTATCTCGATTGGCCGATGATCAACGCCACGCCCTTGAGGCTTTTGGTCTCGGCCGCCTGAGCCACCGATACGGCAAGGCAAAGCAGCACGGCGACGAAAGCCGCCAGCCGCCGGACAAGATTGCCTTTCGAGGTGCCGACAAAGGCCATTTGTCGTGTCGTCCGCCCAATGATCCAAACCCTCTATAAGCCTGCCAGCCGACGATGATCAAATTCGGGCGCGATTGCGCCGCGAGCATGGCTCGCTTATCCCTCGGGAAATGTCGCCGCTCACCGAAACTGTCCTCTTCGTCTTCAGCCTTGTCGCGCTCGGATATGTCGCCGGGTGGACCGGCTATCTCCGGCCGGCGAGCGGCGAGGGCATCTCCGAATTCGCCGTCAACGTGGCGATGCCGTTGCTTCTGTTCCAGACGATGGTGAAGTCCGACTTCCATGGTGTCGCGCCATGGTCGCTATGGGGCGCTTACTTCGCGGCCGTCGCGATCACCTGGGCCGCCGGCCATCTGGTCACCACCCGTGTCTTCGGCAGGGATTCTCGTGCCGGTGTCGTTGGCGGCGTGTCGTCGGCGTTTTCCAATGTCGTGCTGCTCGGCGTGCCCTTTATCCTCGGCATATTCGGTGCGGATGGCTTCGAGGTGCTGTCTCTGCTGGTCTCCGTGCATCTGCCGACCATGCTGATGGCCTCGATCGTGCTGTTCGAAGTGTTCGGCCGCGGGAGCGGCGAACCCGTGCATCCCTTGCGCGTTGTGCGTAGCTTCCTCAGGCGGCTGTTCATGAATCCGTTGATCATCGGCATTCTGGCGGGGCTTGCATGGCGCATCACCGGTGCGCCGCTGCCGGATGTCGCCATGCGCCTGGTCGATGCGCTGGCCGCTACGGCGGCGCCGGTGGCGCTGTTCGCCATGGGGCTCAGCCTGCGCCGCTTCGGCATTTCGGGCAATGTCCGGCCGGCGCTGGTGCTTTCGGCGCTGAAACTATTCCTGATGCCGGCGCTGGTGCTGGTCTTCGTCTGGCTGCTCGGCCTGCCGCCCTTGACGGCCAAGGTGGCGGTGATGGTGGCCGCGATGCCATCCGGCGTCAATTCCTACCTGATCGCCGTGCAGTTCAACACCGGCCAGGCGCTGGCGTCGAACCAGATGACCATCGCCACCGCCTGTGCCGTTCTCACGACGACCTTCTGGCTGACGGTGGTGGTTCACGTCTTCGGTTAGGCCACACGGCAATTTGCCTGTTGCGGCTCTCGTCTTGCTCTGGCCCAACCCCTATATGCCATCTTGCGATTGCTTGCGGGGCTTGCCCTAGGTTAAGAGCAGTGGCTTCAGCGTGCCGGCTCCGCAGCCTTTGCGCACGCTCGTCGAAGAGATCCAGAAACCGGCCCGTCAGTGCGCCGAACGGAGGCTAGACCATGCTTCAGAAAACCAGCCATTTCATGCGCCAGGCCAATCTCATCAACGGCGAATGGGTGCAGGCCGACAGCGGCCAGACGGTCGACGTCAACAACCCGGCCACCGGCCTCAAGATCGGCACCGTGCCGAAGTCGGGCAAGGCGGAAACCCGCCGCGCCATCGAAGCCGCCGCCGAAGCCTTCAAGAGCTGGCGCAAGACCACCGCGCTCGAACGCTCGAAGCTCTTGCGCAAGCTGCATGACGCGATGATGGATAATCAGGACGTGCTGGCCGAACTGCTCACCATCGAGCAGGGCAAGTCGCTGGCCGAATCCAAGGGCGAGATCGGCTCGGCCGCCGCTTACATCATGTGGTTCGCCGAGGAAGGCCGGCGCACTTACGGCGACGTCGTGCCGTCGCCGTGGGGCGATCGCCGCATCCTGGTGACCAAGGAGCCGGTCGGCGTCATCGCCGCCATCACGCCGTGGAATTTCCCGTCCTCGATGCTTGCCCGCAAGCTCGGCCCCGCACTTGCCGCCGGCTGCACCGCCGTCGTCAAGCCGGCCTCGCAGACGCCTTACTCGGGTCTCGCCTGGGGCGCGCTTGCCGAGGAAGTCGGCTTCCCCAAGGGCGTCGTCAACATCCTGACCGGCTCGGCTGCCGAAATCGGCGATGAGATCTGCGCCAACCCGCTGATATCGAAGATCACCTTCACCGGCTCGACCGAGGTCGGCAAGATCCTGATCCAGAAGTCGTCGGTCACCGTCAAGAAAGTGTCGATGGAACTCGGCGGCAACGCGCCGTTCCTGGTCTTCGACGATGCCGATCTCGACCGTGCCGTTGCCGGTGCGATCACCGCGAAGTACCGCAATTCCGGCCAGACCTGCGTTTGCACCAACCGCTTCCTCGTGCAGGCCGGCATCTACGACAAGTTTGTCGAGAAGCTGGTCGCAGCCAGCAATGGCCTGAAGGTTGGCTCGGGCCTCGAAGAGGGTGTGCAGCAGGGACCGCTGATCGACGTGAAGGCGGTCGAGAAGGTCGAGGAATTCATCGCCGACGCCACGTCCAAGGGCGGCAAGGTTGTTGCCGGCGGCAAGCGCCACGCGCTTGGCGGCTCGTTCTTCCAGCCGACTGTCATCGCCAATGCGAAGCCTGACATGCGCTTCATGAAGGAAGAGATCTTTGGCCCGATCGCCCCTGTGTTCAAATTCGAGACCGAGGAAGAAGCCATCGCGCTCGCCAACGACACAGAGTTCGGCCTTGCCGCCTATTTCTACACCGGCGATCTCGGCCGCGCCTTCCGGGTCATGGAAGGTCTGAAATACGGCATGGTCGGCGTCAATGAAGGCCTGATCACCACGCCGGAAGCGCCGTTCGGCGGTGTCAAGGAATCGGGCCTCGGCAAGGAAGGCGGACATCAGGGCATCGAGGATTATCTCGACACCAAGTATGTCTGCATTGGCGGCCTCGGCCTCTAACGCTTAGAAAGGCGGGGCAGGCTATGCGCCTGCCCTTGCCAGACGACATTCAGCCGGCCTAGAGCGGTTCAGCGGAAACGCCGAACCGCTCTATCTCATTGTTTTTCGCAATTCCGGACGGAAAACCGTTTCACACTTTTCCTGGAATTGCTCTAAGTCGACAGATCAACGAATTAGCATTTGGGCATAGCGATGAAGGACGGCGAGGTCTTCGGCACGACGCAGGCGGGCGAACCCGTCCGCCGGTTCACCATCCGGGGCGGCGGCATCAGCGCCAACATCATCGGGCTCGGCGCCATCATCCAGGATCTGCGGCTTGCCGGTCACGACGCCCCGCTGGTGCTGGGCTATGACCGCTTCGAGCCTTATGAGACCGACCGGGCCTTCTTCGGCGCGGTCGTCGGCCGTTATGCCAACCGCATCCGCGACGGCCGCTTCACCATCGCCGGCCAGCGCTACCAGACCGAACGCAATTTCCTGGGCAAGCACACGCTGCATGGCGGTTCGCGGGGCTTTTTCCATCGGCCATGGACGGTTTCGCTGCACGGCCGGGATTTTGTCACGCTGACCCTGCACGATCCCGACGGCACGATGGGCTTTCCCGGCGCGCTCGACGTCACCTGCACCTACCGGCTGAAGATCCCCGGCACGCTCTCCATGGAGCTGACCGCCACCTGCGAGGAGCCGACGCTGTGCAATCTGGCGCAGCATTCCTATTTCAATCTCGACGATGGCGGCAGCAGTGACATTCTCGACCACCGGCTGATGCTGAATGCCGGCGCCTATACGCCGGTCGATGGCGAGATGATCCCGACCGGCGTGATCAAGCCTGTCGACGGCACACCTTTCGACTTCCGCCAGGCGCGGCCGCTGCGCATGGAAACGGAAGGCGAGCAGCTCCCCTACGACGTCAATTTCTGCCTTGCGTCCAGCCGTGGTCCGCTTCACCAGGTGGCGTGGGCGCAAGGCGCCAATTCAGGCGTCGAGATGGAGGTCTGGACCACCGAGCCAGGCCTGCAGCTTTACACCGGCCAATATGTCACGCCGACCTCGGGCGGCCTGGGCGGGCGGCGCTACAAGGCGTTTTCCGGCTTTTGCCTCGAGGCACAGGCCTGGCCCGACGCGCCGAACCGGCCCTATTTCCCGCAGGCCACGCTGTGGCCGGGACAAATCTATCATCAGGTCACGGAGTATCGTTTCCGCTTACCCTGAGATTTCCTCAGCTGTTGAAAGCGGTTTTCAGCGTTTCGAACGGCGCCAGCGCACCGCGCACCTGCACGACAGCGGCGGCGACGCGATGCGCGCGCTGCACGGCCTCTGCTGGCGCATGGCCGGCAAGCCGGGCGGCGAGATAGCCGCCATTGAAGGAATCGCCGGCGCCGGTGGTGTCGACGGGGGTGGCGACATGCTGGGCCGGGACCGGCTGCAGGGTTCCGCCAGTGGCGATCAATGCCGGCTCCTCGCCATTCTTGACGACAACTTCGCCGACCAGTTTTCCAAACCGCGCTGCGGTCGCTTGCGGCGCGGTGTCGCCAAACAGCATCTGCTCGTCGGGGAAGGTCGGCAGCGCGATGTCGGTGACGGCAAGCGCATCGAGGATCGCAGCTTGCGCCTCTTTGCGACTCTGCCAGAGGCGCGGCCGGTAGTTGGGGTCGAAGGCGACCAGCGAACCGGCAGCGCGCGCCTTGGTCACCGCTGCCAGCAACGTCTTGCGCGCGGCGGCGTCGAGAATTGCCAAAGTGATTCCGGAGAAATAGACAAGCGCCTGGTTTTCAAGGCTTTTTGCCAGGGCGACCGAGTCCGAGGCAAGCCGCCTGGCCGCCGCGTCGCCGCGCCAGTAGGTGAAGGCGCGTTCGGCGCCGGTCAAGGTGATGGCGTAAAGGCCGGGCCGGGCACCCGGGATGACCGGGCTGGCGCCGATGCCGATGCCGTTTTCTGCGAAAAAGGAAATCTGACCCTGCGAGAACGGATCGTCGCCGAAGGCAGAGACGTAAGTGGCGGGCCTCTCGCCGCTCAGCGCATGCAGTGCCCATAGCGTGTTGAACGTGTCGCCGGCAAAGCCCATGCGCCAGTTGGGCCCGGTCTGGCCGGACAGTTCGAGCATGCATTCACCGATCGAAGCGATGCCGTCTGCTGCCATAATTCTCCCTCGGGGTTTGGTTTCGGTCCTGTAGCTTTTTGCGGCCGGCAGCGCCATGCTTGGCGGCGACGGATTTTTGCGCCAGAAGCGTTTTCCCACAGAAGCGGCGGGACGCGAATTGCTTCCCGGGACGTTATGTTTGGAAGAGGAACCGGTTTGGCATCGATATGGCGTTATCTTCTTGCGGGCCTTGGTCTGGCCGCCTTGCTGGCTGGCATACTGGCGATCGTCTATCTGACCGCGCCGCAGTCGGCGCCGGGCCCGGATGTTTCGCGCTCGAAGAAGACGGCGAATGGCCTGTTTGTCGCAAGTTTCCAGCCGGAGCGGGGCGTTATCAAACAAGGCGAGCTGCAATCCTGGCTGCTCACCTTGAAGACGGTCAAAGGCGATCCCGTGGAAGGTGCGGCGATCTCGGTCTCCGGCGGCATGCCGCAGCACAATCACGGCCTGCCGACCAGTCCGCAGGCGACCGATTATCTGGGCGAGGGGCGCTACCGCATCGAGGGGTTGAAATTCACCATGAGCGGCGTGTGGCAGTTGCGCTTCGCCATTTCAGCCGCGGCCGGTTCCGACACGGTCGTCTTCAACGTGGTGCTGTGACCCGATGAGCCGCCTGTCGCGTCTTCTGGCACTGGTGGCGGTTTTGCTGGTTGCCGGCTGCGGCAAGCCGGATTTTTCCGATGCCGAGAAGAAGACCATCGCTTCGCTGGCGCTGAACGCCTTGCCGGTGCTGAAGCCCGACACCACCAACCGCTTCGCTGACGTGCCGGCCGCAGCGGCTTTGGGCTCCACTCTGTTCTTCGACCAGGGCATGAGCCATGACGGCAACGTGTCGTGCTCGACCTGTCACAAGATCGACCGGCAATTCCAGGACGACCTGCCGCAGGCCGTCGGCGTCGGCCGCACCAATAGGCGCTCGATGCCGCTGGCCGGGGTGGCGCGCAATCCGTGGTTCTTCTGGGACGGACGGCGCGACAGCCTGTGGGCGCAGGCGCTGACGCCGCTGGAAAACCCGCTCGAGCAGGCGGGAAACCGCGCCGCCTTCGCGCATTACATCCAGAAGCGGTTCGGCGAGCGCTACGAGCGGATCTTTGGGCCGATGCCTGACCTTTCCACCGTGCCGGCCAATGCCAGTCCGCTCGGCAACGAGGCCGAGCAGGCGGCCTGGAAGGCGATGACTGCGGCCCAGATGGACGATGTCAACCGCGTCTTTGCCAATATCGGCAAGGCGATCGCCGCCTTCGAACGGTCGATCGAACCGGCGCAGACGCGCTTCGACCGTTTCGCCATCGACCTGGCGTCCGGCGCCAAGCCGAAAGCCGACGATGCCTTTTCGCCGGAGGAAATGCTCGGGCTGAAATTGTTCATCGGCAAGGCCAATTGCGTGACCTGCCATAACGGGCCGCGCTTCACCGACAACAGTTTCCACAACACCGGCGTGCCACCGGTGAAGGACTTGCCGCTGGATCGCGGCCGCTTCGATGCCGTGGCGCAGGTTGAAGCTGATCCGTTCAACTGCTTCGGCGCGTTCCGCGATGGTGACGCCGGCGCCTGCGGCGAACTGCGCTTCATGGTCAAGGACGCGCCCGAACTGATGCGCGCCTACAAGACGCCGTCGCTGCGGGGCGCGGCGACGCGGCCGCCCTATATGCATGCCGGCCAGTTCTCCTCGCTGGAGGAGGTGGTGGCGCATTATTCGGCGGCACCCGCTGCTGTCGAGGGCATCTCCGAGGTGCACCCGCTGCAGCTGTCGGACCGCGAACGCGCTGCGCTGGTGGCATTCTTGAAGACGCTGTCGGAGTGAGTCAGCGGTCCTTCACCGTCTCCATTGCCACGAAGGTCGAGGTCTGGGCGACGTGCGGGAGCGCCGAGATGCGCTCGCCGAGCACGCGGCGGTAGGCGGCGATGTCGGTGGTGCGGACCTTCAGCAGATAGTCGAAGCTCGACGCCATCATGTGGCACTGCTCGATTTCCGGCACGGCCTGCACCGCGCGGTTGAAAGCGTCGAGGGCGGCCGAGCGCGTATCCGACAGTTTGACCTGGACGAAGGCGACGTGGCCTTCGCCCATGCGCTCGCGGTCGATGATCGCCTGGTAGCCTCTGATGTAGCCGTCCTTTTCCAAGCGCTTTACCCGCGCCTGCACCGGCGTCTTCGATAGGCCGACGTTGCCGGCCAGTTCCGACATGGACAGCCGTCCGTCGCGCGCCAGGGATGACAGGATGTTTTTATCGATGCGGTCCAATTGGTCTTCTGTCACTGATATTGCAGTCCAATTTATGAGGAAATGAGCACAATGATAGTTCATTCGGCCTGCAATGTCGATTTCTTTGGACCGGTTGAAAATACGGCTCTGTGCTAGCTTGCGCCATTCGGTCCGGCGACCGCCGGCCCGTTCCCTGATGCTCGCTCCGCAGGACCGCCATGCCGCTCGACACCATCCGCCAGCAGATCCGCGCCAACTACCTGCCCGACGAAGACGCGGCGGTGAAGAGGCTTGCCGAAGCAACCGGGCTTTCCACCGAAGACCGCGATGCGATCTCGGCTCGTGCCGCCGATCTGGTGCGGGCGGTGCGCGGCTCGTCCGACCCGCGGCTGATGGAGGTTTTTCTCTCGGCCTACGGCCTCTCCACCAAGGAAGGCGTGGCGCTGATGTGCCTGGCCGAGGCGCTGCTGCGCGTGCCCGACACCGAGACCATGGACGACCTCATCGCCGACAAGATCGCGCCGCATGACTGGTCGGCGCATTCGGGCGGTTCGAGTTCGATCTTCGTCAATGCCTCGACCTGGGCGCTGATGCTGACCGGCCGCGTGCTCGACGAGGGCGAAGGCGGCATCGAAGGGACGCTGCGCTCGATGGTGCGAAGGCTGGGCGAGCCGGTCATCCGCAAGGCGGTCGCCGCCGCCATGCGCGAAATGGGCGAGCAGTTCGTGCTCGGCCGCACCATTGCCGAGGCGATCAAGCGCGGCCGTCCGATGATCCAGAAAGGCTATCTCTATTCCTTCGATATGCTGGGCGAGGCGGCCCGCACCGAGGCCGACGCGCTGCGCTATCTCAAGGCCTATGCCGACGCCATTTCCTCGCTCGATTCCGGTTCGAACGGTCCCGATATCCGGCAGAACCACGGCATCTCGGTCAAGCTGTCGGCGCTGCATCCGCGCTATGAAGAGGCGCAGAAGGAAAAGATGCTGCCTGTCATGGCTGAGCGGCTGCTGTCGCTGGCGCTGGCCGCACGCCATTCGCGCATGGGCCTCAACATCGACGCCGAGGAAGCTGACCGGCTGGATCTGTCGCTGGATGTCATCGAGCGCGTGCTGGCCGAGCCGGAGCTTGCCGGCTGGAACGGCTTTGGCGTCGTCGTCCAGGCCTATGGGCCACGCGCGGCCTTCACCATCGACTGGCTCTATGCGCTGGCGAAAAAGTACGACCGCAACATCATGGTGCGGCTGGTCAAGGGCGCCTATTGGGACACCGAGATCAAGCGGGCCCAGACGCTCGGGCTTTCCGGCTACCCCGTCTTCACCCGCAAGGCCAACACTGACGTTTCCTACATCGCCTGCGCCAAGAAACTGCTTGGCATGACCGACCGCATCTATCCGCAATTCGCCACCCACAATGCGCATACCGTCGCCGCCATCCTGTCGATGGCCGACAATCGCGACGCCTTCGAATTCCAGCGCCTGCACGGCATGGGCGAGGCGCTGCATGAGACGGTGCGCCAGGCCGAAGGCACGCGCTGCCGCATCTATGCGCCGGTCGGCGCGCATTCCGATCTGCTCGCCTATCTGGTGCGCCGCCTGCTGGAGAACGGCGCCAACTCCTCTTTCGTCCATCAGCTGACCGACGAGGATGTCGAGCCGGAGGATATTGCGCGTGATCCGCTCGAGACGGTCGAGAGCCAGGGCCCCGCCGCCAATCCGGCGATCGCTCGTCCGGCGACAATCTTCGGCGCTGGGCGGCGCAATTCGAAGGGGTTCGACATCGCCGATCCGGTGACGCTGGCGGCGATCGACAAGGCCAAGGCGGCCTTCGCCGGGCCCGAGCGCTGGCATGCCAAGCCGATCACGCGTGCGGCCGGCTACGGCAAGCAGCGCCGGGTGGTCAATCCGGCGAAGCCCGACGAGGTCGTCGGCACGGTCAGCGAAGCCGCCGGCAAGCAGGTCGCGACGGCCGTGCGCTTTGCGGTGGAGGCGCAGCCTGCCTGGGCGAAGCGGCCCGTCGCCGAGCGTGTCGCGATCCTCAACCGCGCCGCCGATCTCTATGAGGCCAATGCCGTCGAGTTCTTCGCGCTCGCCACCCGCGAGGCCGGCAAGTCGCTGGCCGACGGCGTCGCCGAAGTGCGCGAAGCCGTCGACTTCCTGCGCTACTACGCTGCCGAAGCGGCGAACAATGAAGCGGGCACCGAGGCGCGCGGCGCCATCGTCTGCATCTCGCCTTGGAATTTCCCGCTCGCCATCTTCACCGGCCAGATCGCTGCCGCGCTCGTCACCGGCAATTCGGTCATCGCCAAGCCGGCCGAACAGACGCCGCTGATCGCCTTCCGCGCCGTCGAACTGTTGCGCGAGGCCGGTGTGCCGGAGGATGTCATCCAGCTTCTGCCCGGCGATGGCCCGTCGGTCGGCGGACCGCTGACCGCGGACCCGCGCATCGCCGGCGTCTGCTTCACCGGCTCGACCGAGGTCGCCAAGCTGATCGAAAAGCAGTTGGCCGAGACGGCAGCGCCTGATGCCATGCTGATCGCCGAGACCGGCGGCCTCAACGCCATGATCGTCGATTCCACGGCACTCCCCGAACAGGCGGTGCGCGACATCCTGGCGTCTGCCTTCCAGAGTGCCGGCCAGCGCTGCTCGGCGCTGCGCGTGCTCTATGTGCAGAAGGACGTCGAGAAGAAGATGCTGGAGATGCTGAAGGGCGCCATGGAGGCGCTCACGATCGGCGATCCTTGGGCTATTTCGACCGATGTCGGTCCGGTCATCGACGATGAGGCGCAGGCTTCGATCCGCGACTATTGCACCACGATGGGCCTGCAGGGCCGGCTGATCGCCAAGCTCGAAGCACCGAAAGATGGCCGCTTCGTCGCGCCGCATGTGGTCCGGGTCAAAGGCATCGAGGAGATGGAGCGCGAGGTGTTCGGCCCGGTGCTGCATGTCGCCAGCTTCGACGCCGACGGGATCGACGCCGTTATCGCCGCCATCAACCGCAAGGGCTATGGCCTGACCTTCGGCCTGCACACCCGCATCGAGGGCCGCGCCCAGCATTTCGTCGACGGCATCCATGCCGGCAACATCTATGTCAACCGCAACCAGATCGGCGCCGTCGTCGGTTCGCAGCCCTTTGGCGGCGAGGGGCTTTCAGGCACCGGGCCGAAGGCCGGCGGTCCGCATTATCTCCGGCGGTTCCGCAAGGGGCCGGAGGCCGGCACCGAGATTGCGGAGGGCCACAAGGTGACGGCGACCGAGCTCGCTGACAACCTGCCTGATCCGACGCTTGGCGGCTGGTCGACGCGGCCGGACCGCATCGCCATTTTGAGAAAACATCTGCGCGGCAAGGGCGCAGCGGCGATCGGCGCTGCCGCTGCAATCGATTTCGGCCAGGTCGACCTGCCCGGGCCGACCGGCGAGGCCAACACGCTGTCGCTGTCGCCGCGCGGCCGGGTGCTGTGCCTCGGGCCGGACGCCGACACGCTGCTTGCCCAGACGATCCAGGCGCTTGCCGCCGGCAACGCGGTGCTGGCCGTGGCGCCCGGCGCGCCGGCAGCCCTCTCCGCGTTGACCGGCAAGGGGCTGCCGTTGGCAGCCATAGATGGCCGGCCCGACCCGGTCGAGGCGCGTTCGCTGCGCGTCGACGTTGTCGCCTTCTCGGGCAAGCCGGAAGCAGCCCGCATCGTGCGCAGGGTCATCGCCAACCGGAGCGGCCCGATCGTGCCGCTGGTCAGCGAAGTGCTCAACCCGGCGGCCTATGCGCATGAACGCGCCGTCTGCGTCGACACCACCGCTGCCGGCGGCAATGCCAGCCTGCTCGCCGCGGCGTAGGGAACTCTTCGCGGCTCGCTTGCCTGTGACTGGTTGCAAGGATATGCGCTGATAGAGAACAGTAACCCGAGCGGGCGCAGCCGAGCCGATGGAAGACACGTCCCTACCGTTCGAGCTGCCGCGCGTGGCCGTGGTCATCACCTGCTATAATTACCGGTCTTATGTCGAGCGTGCCATACGCTCTGTGCTGGCGCAGACCTACCGGAATTGGGACTGCGTCATCGTCGACGATGCCTCGACCGACGGCTCGGCCGAGCATGTCCGGCAGCTTCTCCAGATCATAGACGATCCGCGCCTGCGCCAACTGGTGCGCCAGGACAATGGCGGGCAGATCGCGGGCTTCCGCGATGGCTTTGCCGCGACCGATGCGCCTTTCATCGCATTTCTCGATGCCGATGACGTCTGGCTGCCGGACTTTCTCCTCGCGCATCTGTCGGCCCATCTCAACACGACGCATTCGGCCGCGCTGTCCAGCTCCGACGTTTTTCTGGTCGATGGCAACGACACCTTGCTCGCCGGTACTTTCCTTGCGTTGTGCAAACCGCGTTCCGGGCCGGAACGCAATGGCGTCGCCATTGGCCCCGGCGGCCAGCTTTCCGGCATGGCGCCAGGGATCCCCTATGCATCGCAGCATCCCGTAACCTATTTTGCTCCGAACGTGTCGGGCTGGCTGTGGTCGCCGTGCTCGGCCATCCTGTACCGGCGTGGTGCGCTGGAGCCGGTATTGTCGTTCCCTTTCAAGGCGAAAGTGGGGACCGACTACCTGACGGCAACATGTGCGCATATGGCCGGTGGCAGCCTCATCTTGTCCGAATGCCTCGGTCTCTATCGCCTGCACGGGTCCAACCTATCTACCAGCACTGCCTTTGCCGGTGGTCCTGTGCTGCAAACGCCTGGCTTCAGAACCTACAGGAGCGTCCTGGCTGCGGATGTCGTCGACTATGTGCTGGCGAATTCAACTTGGCTCAGCGATGTCAACGGGCGCAATTTCATACCCGCATTCCTGAAGCAGCATGTGCGCCAATTCAGGGAAATCGCCCGCGATCCGCGCCTTGTGCGTTATCTGTCCCGCGGACAGCCTTTGCAACGGCTGCGCCTGCACATTGCCGGATGGTTGCGGCGGCTGGGCGGCCGCGGCTCGATGCGATAAATGACAAGAGCGCCTGAGGTTCTCACGCTCGAGTCGCGTCAGGCGCCTTCGACGACCGAGAAGCCTTCGAACTGCGGATGGCCGAGATAGTGCACCTTCGAGGTGCCGGCGTTGCGGTGGGCGGCGCGGAAATTCTCGGATTTGGTCCAGGCGACGAAATCCTCGTGACTTGCCCACACCGTGTGCGAGGCAAACAGCGTGTAGCCCTCGGTCTCGTTGACCGGGCCGCGCAGCAAGTGGAATTCCCTGAAGCCTTTCATCTCCGAGAGGCTGGAATCGCGGTTCTTCCAGACATCCTCGAAGGCGGTCTCCGAGCCATTCTGGACCTTGAAGCGGTTCATCGCGATGTACATTGGCTTCCTCTTGAATTGGCGGACGACATTTGGCGAAGGTCTACGAGCTGCTTAAAACGGGCCGATCCGCGCCCTGAACACCCAGCTTGACATGCCGGTCTCGGGTGGAATGGGCGGGAACGGGGCCTGCTGGCGTACCAGTTTCAAAGCGAATTGGTCGAGTTCTACGGATCCTGAACTTTCGGCAAGCTGCAGGTCGCTGATGCTGCCATCGGCCATGACGACGAAAACGACCCTGGCATTGTTGAGAGCCTTTTCCTGAATCTCTTTCGAAACACGGCGGTTGGCGCGGGCAAGCTTGTTTTGAACTTCAACGCTGTAACCGGATTCCATCGCATTGCCGGCTGCGTCCTGTTTTTTACCCTTGCTGGCCGCCGCCAGCGCGTCACGTTCCTCGCCATCTGTCGCGCCAGCGTCTACCGATTCTGATGGGCTAGGCCTCGGGCTCGGGACCGGGGCCTTGGCATCAGGCAAATCAACAGGAGGCTCGTCGGCGGGCGGCGCCTCTGAACTTTGCGGTTGAACGGCTGGCGATGTCGGCTTCTCAGCCACTGGGGCGGCACTTTGATCATTCGGGATCGCCGCCGTCAGTGTATCTGGAGCGACGATTGCCTGTTTGGCGGCTTCCGACGCAGGCTTGGGTGCCGGCGGCTCCTTGACGGGTTTGGCCGCCTCGGTTGACGGCGCGGGTTGAACGGCCTCGGGCTTGGCCGGCTGCGGATCGGCTACCAGGGCAACATCGATCGCGTCGGGCGGCAGGTTTTTCAAAGCGGTGCCGACGACATCGGCGCCGGATTGTTGGGAGCCTTCGGCTTGTATCGCATCTCCGGTATCGAACGTTCCGGCGGGTGCGACCAGGAAAGCGGCTGCTGCCGCCGCGTGCAGCAGGCAGGAGGCAACGATCGCCACCGTCCATTTGCGATCGGCCGCCGGCCGCGCAAGCGGCGCGGGCGGCGCAATCGCCAGTTCGTTGCCGGCGTCGTCGGGGAGGGGGCTGATGTCCTGCATATCTTGCGGCGAGACCTGCCGCGAGCGAGGCGGGATTGTCAAATCAAGATCGGTTGCCGGCCATGACGGCGGACCGGAGACGGGCCAAGCCGCGCTGTCCTGCCAGAAGGCGGGATGCAGGCCCACCTCAGACGCCGAAAGCGATACCAGTCTTGGTCTGCGTTTTCAGCCCGCGCATGCAGGCGCCCGGCTCGACACCGGTGCCGGCGCATTCGGTGGCGCTGTTGATCAGCACGCGGCTGAGTTTGGCGCAGTTGGTGCCGGCGAGGTCGAAGCGGGTCACCTTGGTCTTGCCGGCGGGTAGATCCTTGAAGTCGAGCACGCTCAGACGGTCGACGACGCCGGCCTCGTTGAACAGCGCGATCTCGAAGGCCGCCTTGGACAGATCGGCGCCGAGCGCATTGTTGACGACGAAAGTCAGCCGGCAACCCTTGTCGGAGGGTTGGGCGGCATTGAGCTCGAGGCTGAGTTGCGGCGCCGGCGCGGACTGCGACCACGCCGGCATCAAGCCGAGCGACATCGCCAGCGTCGAGGTCAAGAGACGAAGCGATGTCGTCAACTTTATCATCAGTGTCAGCCTCCAAAGCGCATGGTTGCGGCCAGCTTCAGCGTGATGCCGGGCTCGTAGATGACGGCGGTGGTGCCGCCGTTCAGCGGGTTGGTGTATTTGACATCGAACAAATTGTCGGCGCGGAAGTCCACCTTCAAATTGTCGGTTGCCTGGTAACTGGCGAAGGCGTTGACCAGCGTATAGTCCTTGGCAACGGGATTGCCCTTCGGCTTGCCGTTGTACTGCACCTCGCCGCCGACGGTCAGCCTATCCTCGAGGAAACGGAAGCCGAGCTGCCCGGTGACCTGCGAGGACGGGATGGTGGCAAGGTCGGCCCGCTCACCTTCATAGGAGATGGTGTGACCGTTGATGATAGAGGCCGACAGCCCGGCATAGCCCCAGGCGGCATCGTAGACGCTTTCCAGTTCGAAGCCGTTGATCTTGGCCTGGGCGAAGTTCTGGTACTGGAAGCAGATCGGGATGCCGGGGCCAAACGGGCAGCCGCTGGTCGGGTCGAATGCCGACAGCGTCACGCCCTCGATGTAGTCGTCGACATTGTTATGGAAGTAGGCGGCCTTGAGCCGAAATGCGTCGCCGGCTTCGATGATGTCGTTCAGCTTGTAGTTGACGCCGAATTCGGTGGTCTTGCCGGTTTCGGGCCGCAGGTTCGGGTTGGGCAGGAACGGGAAGGTGACGCCGGCCGGATGATTGCCGCTGATCAGCGTCTCGGTCAGCGACGGCGAGCGGTAGCCTTCGGCGTAGGTGCCATAGAATTGCAGGCTAGCCAGGCTGGCGCTTTCGAAGGGCGAGACCCCAACGGTGATGCGCGGCGACAGCCTGTCGCCTGAGGTTTCGTTGTCGGAGTCCTTCAGGCTGTAATTGTCGTAACGCAGGCCGGTGATGACTTCGAGCCAGTCCCAGCTCAACTTGTCCTGGATGTAGGCGCCCGAAACGTTGCGCTTGCCCGACGGCGTGTAGAAGCTGTCGCCGCCCGACGTGCCGCCGGTCTCGACATCGTCGCCGACCCAGTCGCCGCCATAAGTCAGCTCATGCGAGATGCCGGCGGTCTCCAAGCGCGACGTGTTCCAGATGTCGACGCCGGTGGTGCCGACATCGAAGGTCGACGTCGAGCCTGCCGGAAGCACGACGGGAAGACCGGTGACCGGATCGAAGCGGTTTTGCGGAACAAGCGTGGTCAGGTCGAGATTGGTCTTGTTGTAGGAGGCGTTGATGTGGAGATCGAGCCAGCTCTTGGCGTCGTCGGTGATACTGTAGCGGGCGGTGAAGGTGTTCGACTTCAGGTCGACATCGTTCGCCGGCACGCCGCCGCTGGTTTCCGTCCAGCCATCACTCGAACCGACCCAGCCGAGCTTCAATTCGCTGTCTTCACTCGGGCGGATGGTGGTCTTGAGCAGGCCGCTCAGCACGTCGAAGCCGGTGCCGGCGACGGTGTCGCCGCTGCCATTCTTGTAGTCGTCGTAGTCGCGGTAGACGATGTTGCCCAGGACATCCCAGTTGTCGTTGAATTTGTAGGCGCCGCTGGCGCTGGTGGTCCAGCCCTTGCCGTTGCTTTCATAGCGCCCGGTGATGGATGCGCCCCAGGTCTCGCCTGGCCTGAGGAAATCCTCGGCATCCTTGGTGTCGAAGAAGACGACGCCGCCGATGGCGCCGGAGCCATAGGTGTTGGCGGTCGGTCCGCGAATCACGTCGACGGACTTGATGAGTTCGGGATCGACATAGAAGGTCGACTGCGTGCCGTGGTCGGAGCGCTGGAAATTCTGCCTGGCGCCGTCGACGATCACCGCGACGCGGCCGAAATCCTGCAGGCCGCGGATGTTGATGCTGGAACTGACGCGCCGTGCGTCGGCCTGCACGGTAACGCCCGGCACGCCGAGCAGCGTTTCATTGGGTGTCGTCGCCATGCGGCGTTCGAGCTGTTCCTGGTCGACATGGCTGGCCGAGGCCAGCGATTCGATCGCCGTTTCGCCGGTGCGGCTGATGACGAGGATCTTGTCGAGCAGCGTCACGCCGGCCGGCGCGGGCTTGGTGTCCTCGGTTTTCTTGCTCGGATCAGTCTGCTGCTGGTCGGTAGCTTGTTGTGCGCTGGCCGGCGGCGTCAACAATGCGATCGCTGCTGCCCCCGCAAGCAAGGCTGCAATTGCCTTTGCCATAGGCCGATGCGCCGGATCGGCGTTTGCCAGATCCAGTCGTCCACGATTTGCCAACCCCATTGCCCCAACTCCAGGTTCGATGCTGGCTGGCGGCGGCGCTCGCTGGCATTTTTCATTTCGTCCGGCGTCTTAAATGTTGACTCATTTGGTCCGGTAATGCACTGACTAATAAACATGACTATTCGAGTCAAGAAATGAATCGGCATTTTTGCAACGCCTAGCCAGACGCCCGGCACAGGAAAGGGATCGACAGAAATGAACACCCACAATCCCAACGACTTCCGTTACCGCGTCCGCCGTTCCGAGGAGGCGCCAGCCCGTTTCGACCGGGTGCCGCTGGCGGTGCGGACCTTGTCGTCCAACACGCTGTTCCAGGGCGAGCACGAGATCGGCATCGAGCACCATGGCGCGCTCTACCGGCTCAAGATCACCCGTCAGGGCAAGCTCATCCTCAACAAGTGACGAACCAGACAGGTAAGTAGGGCATGGACCAGCGCGTAAAACCCGCTCCGCGTGAAATCCGGCGGGCGCGGGCAGATAATCCGAAAGCGCGCGAGCGCGATCTTGCCGCCGAACTCGGCATTTCGGAGGCCGAACTGGTCGCCGCCCATTGCGGCGAGGGGGTCGTGCGCGTCGAGCCGCGCGTCAACGATCTGCTGACCGGCCTCGACGCCGTCGGCGAAGTGATGGCGCTGACCCGCAACGAAAGCGCGGTGCACGAGAAGATCGGCGTCTACGACAAGGTCGTGCCGGGCACGCACAATGCCATGGTGCTCGGCGAAAACATCGACCTGCGCATCTTTCCCAAAGTCTGGGCGCATGGTTTTGCCGTGGAAAAGCGCGACGGCGGCGACATCCGCCGCAGCCTGCAATTCTTCGACGAGGCGGGCGATGCGGTGCACAAGGTGCATCTGCGGCCGGCGTCCAATCTTTACGCCTATCAGAAGCTGGTGGCTGGGCTCGAATCGTCGAACCAGGAGCCGACCGTTTCTGTCGCAGGCTTGGCCGAGGACGACGCTGAAACGCCAGGCGTCGCCGCAAACATCGATGATCTGCGTGACCGCTGGAGCCGGCTGACTGATGTGCACCAGTTCTTCGGCATGCTGAAGGCGCTGAAACTCAGCCGCCGCCAAGCCGTGCGCATGGTCGGCCAGGATTATGCCTGGCTGCTCGACAATGACGCCGTCAGCGCCATGTTCCATCATGCCGCCGCCGGCGGCATGCCGATCATGTGCTTCGTCGGCAACCGCGGCTGCATCCAGATCCATTCAGGCCCGGTCAAGTCGATCAAGCCGATGGGGCCGTGGATCAACGTCATGGACGAGACTTTCCATCTGCATTTGCGCACCGATCACATCCAGGAGGTCTGGGCCGTGCGCAAGCCGACCAAGGACGGTCATGTCACCTCGCTCGAAGCCTATGGCGCCGACGGCAAGATGATCATCCAGTTCTTCGGCAAGCGCCATGAAGGCGAAGGCGAGCGCGACGACTGGCGGTTCCTGGCCGAAAACCTGCCGCGCATTCCAAGCCCGACCGCAGCCTGAGGACCCATGACCATGTTTTCTTTTCCCAGGCTGTTCGGCTTGCGGCTTGCTTCGACGATCGGCCTTTCGCTGCTGATTGCCGCCTTGCCGGCACGTGCAGCTGAAGGTGTCGCTGTCTTTGCCGACACATCCAGGATTACGGCGATTGGCGGCTCCATCACCGAGATCGTCTACGCGCTTGGCGAAGAGGGCCATCTCGTCGCCCGCGATTCGACCAGCCGCTACCCCGCCGCCGCGATGGCGCTGCCCGACGTCGGCTATATGCGCCAGCTGTCGGCGGAAGGTGTTTTGTCGGTCAATCCGTCCGGCATCCTGGCGCTGCATGGCAGCGGGCCGAAGGAAGCGGTCGATGTGCTGAAGAAGTCGAGCGTTCCGTTCATCGACGTGCCCGAGCACTATAGCCATGACGGCATCCTGGAAAAGATCCGCATCGTCGGCAAGGCGCTCGGCGTCGACGCCAAGGCCGAGACGCTTGCTGCCGAGACCGATGCCAAGCTGAAGGCGGCCGAAAAACAGACGGCGTCGATCAAGGAGCGCAAGCGCATCCTGTTCGTGCTGTCTATCCAGGGCGGCAAGATCCTCGCCGCCGGCAGCGACACTGCCGGCGATGGCATCATCAAGCTCGCCGGCGCGGTCAATGCGGTCGAAGGTTTTTCCGGCTACAAGCTGATGTCCGACGAGGCCATCGTCACCGCCAGGCCCGACGTGATCCTGGCGATGAAAAATGCCGGACCGCCGATTGCGGAGGCTGAGCTGTTCGCCATCCCGTCGATCACCTCGACGCCGGCGGGTGAAGGCCACAAACTGATCCTGATCGATGGCAGCTATTTGCTTGGCTTCGGGCCGCGCACGGCCAACGCCATTCACGATCTCGCCGTCTCGCTCTATGGCAGTCAGGTCACGGACTGAGCGAATGGTGGATCAGTCGATCGCCGGCGCGGCGGGCAAGGTGGTGGCCGAAGGCGATCGTTCGGGGCGCGCGCGCCTGGTTATTTTGCTCCTGTGCGTGGTTCTTGCGCTTTCCATGTTCCTGTCGCTGACATCGGGCGCCTCCGATGCGTCGGCCGTCGGCGTCATTCGTGACTGGCTGACCGGCGTTGTCCCGGCCGATGCCGCACTCGGCGCTCGCGACCGGCTGATCGTCTACGACATTCGCATGCCGCGCGTGCTGCTCGGCGTGCTCATCGGAGCGGCACTCGCCGTGTCGGGCGCGGTGATGCAGGGCCTGTTTCGCAATCCGCTCGCCGACCCCGGCCTGATCGGGGTGTCAGCCGGATCGAGCCTGGGCGCCGTCGCCGTCATCGTGCTTGGGACGACCTGGCTGGCGCCGCTGACTTTGGCGCTGGGCAGGATGGCCTTGCCGCTCGCCGCCTTTTGCGGTGGGTTTGCGGTGACGCTGGTGCTCTACCGCGTCGCCACGCGGCAGGGGCGCACCTCGGTCGCCACCATGCTGCTTGCCGGCATTGCGCTCGCCGCACTTGCCATGGCGCTGACCGGCATCCTCATCTTCATGGCTGACGACCGGCAATTGCGCGACCTGACCTTCTGGCAACTGGGCTCGCTTGGCGGCGCCACCTGGCCGAAGATCGCCTCCGTCGGCCCGATCATCGTTCTGGCGCTGGCGGCAATGCCGTTCATGGCCCGCGGGCTCAATGCACTGGCGCTCGGCGAGGCGACAGCCGGCCATCTCGGCATCCCGGTGCAGCGGCTGAAATACACCGCGATCGTCGGTGTCTCGGCCGCAGTCGGCGCTTCGGTCGCGGTCAGCGGCGGTATCGGCTTCGTCGGCATCGTCGTACCGCATCTGCTGCGGCTGCTGATCGGTCCGGACAATCGCTATCTCTTGCCGGCATCGGCGCTGCTCGGCGCCTCGATGCTGCTTCTGGCCGATGCCGTCGCCCGTGTCATCGTTGCGCCGGCCGAATTGCCGATCGGCATCGTCACGGCGATCGCAGGCGCGCCGTTCTTTCTCTGGATCCTGCTGCGCAAGCGCGGCGTAATCGATTTGTAAGACTTGAAACCTGTGAGGCGGGCATGATCGAAGCACGCGATGTCTCGGTGGCGATCGGCGGCAAGCGCATTGTCACCGATGTCGACTTTACCGCGCGGCCCGGCGAGATCGCGGCAATCGTCGGGCCTAACGGCTCGGGCAAGACCACCTTTCTCAAGGCACTGTCAGGTGATCTGCCGTTTTCAGGAACGGTTGATATCAACGGCCGCGACCTGGCGGCGATGAAGCCGGTGGAGGCTGCAGCCGCGCGTGCCGTGCTGCCGCAGGCGACGACGCTGTCGTTCCCTTTCACCGTGCGCGAAGTGGTCAGGCTCGGTCTTGTCGGCGGCCGCTCCGGCATGCTGCCGGGCGAAAACGACCGACTGCCGGAGCGGGCGCTGGCTCGTGTGGATCTCGACGGCTTTGCCGGCCGGTTCTACCAGGAGCTTTCGGGCGGCGAACAGCAGCGTGTGCAGCTGGCGCGCGTGCTGTGCCAGGTCTGGGCGCCGGTGCTCGACGGCAAGCCGCGTTACCTGTTCCTCGACGAGCCGGTTTCCAGCCTCGACATCAAGCACCAGCTGATCATCATGAACATTGCCCGAGATTTCGCCCGGCGCGGCGGCGGCGTGATTGCCATCCTGCACGACCTCAATCTGACGGCCATGTATGCGGACCGGGTTTTCGTCATGCATCGCGGCCGGCTCGCCGCTGACGGTTCGCCGCAAGAGGTGCTGAGCGACGACCTGATCGAAAAAGTCTTCGATTGCCGGCTGCGGGTCGGCGTGTTGCCGGCCGCCAACATGCCGTTTGTTTTGCCGCAGTCCGCTGTCTAGAAAGTTCAGGCGGCCGGAGCGCGCTGCACCAGCATGTCGATGCCGAGCAAATGGCGCACGTTCGGCCGCGCCGCCACCATATCGGCAATCGTGTAGCGGGAGAGTACGGCAAAGAAGGCGTTGAGCGCCTCGCGCAGCGCCGAGTTGAGGGCGCAGCTGTCGACCAGCGGGCATTCGGCGGCGTCGTTCTCGAAGCACTCGGCCATGGCGAAGCTCTCTTCGGTCACCCGCACGACGTCGAACAGGTTGATCTGCTCGGCGGGACGGCCAAGCCTGACGCCGCCATTGCGGCCGCGCACCGTCTCGACCAGACCGTGTTCGACCAGCGGCTGCAGGATCTTGAACAGGAAAAGCTCCGACACAGAATAAGCGGCCGCGATCTCCGGAATGCGGCTCAGCCTCTCGGTGTTTGCCGCGCAATACATCAGGATGCGCATGGCGTAGTTGGTCTGGCGCGTTAACCGCATTTCATTCCTCACCAAGTGCTGGCGCATTGGAACTGCACCAGATTTTAGATTTGTGCTGGTGCGGCTTTCTCACCCGGAGTTTCGGATTCGCCCACACTGGCCTCTAGGGAATATGGCCTATACCTTGGAACAATTCCAGACTGGGATTGCAGGATAGATGAATATTCCTGTCAACTTTGTGTGCGTAATCGGCATGCCTTGAGGCGAAATCGGCCGTCCTGTCATGTCACGGGCCGAAACAGTCCCTAAATACCCTGAGATCGACGAGGAGCGGCCCACAATGTCTCAATCGGCCCCGTCCCTGGTGTCCGGCGGTTTCGATACCGAAGCAGGCGCCAAGCTTTCCGCGCTGCGGTGGACAAAGTTCCTCGCCACGGCCGCGCTGGCGCTTTGCGTCGTGGTCTTTGCCGTCGCCAAATCGTTCGAGGGCACTTATCCGTGGCTGGGCTTTGTCGCGGCCTTCGCGGAGGCGGCGACCATCGGCGGCCTGGCAGACTGGTATGCGGTGGTGGCGCTGTTCAAGCGGCCGCTCGGCCTGCCGATCCCGCACACAGCCATCATCCCGGCGAACCAGAACCGCATCGCCGACAATCTCGGCCGCTTTATCGAGGTCAATTTCCTGGCGCCCGAGCCGGTGCGCAAAAAACTCGCCGAGGTCGATTTTGCGGTGCTTGTGGCCGACTGGCTGACTGACGCCGAACGCTCTGCCGGCCTGTCACGCTTTGTCGTGCAGCTGGTGCCGCAGACGCTTGCGGCAATCGAGCAATCCGGCCTGCGTGGTTTCGTCACCAGCCGCATGCTGGAGCAGATCGACAAGGTGCCGCTGGCGCCGCTGGCGGCCGAGCTGCTGTCGGCGCTTACCGACGACCGCCGCCATCAGAAACTGTTCGATGAGTTCACCCGGGTGATCGGCCGGTTCCTGAACGACGAAGAGGCGCTGGCGACCATGCGCGAAAAAATCCGCGAGGAATTGCCGTCGCTGTTCAACCTGTTCCGCGCTGACGCTTACCTGTTGAAGAAAATCGTAGCGTCCGCCGGTTCGCTGCTCGACGAGGTGCGGGCCGATCCCGATCACCCGATGCGCGCCGAATTCGATCGTTTCGCGCATTCCTTCATCGAGCGGCTCAGGACCTCGAAGCAATACGCCAAGCGGGCCGAGAAACTGAAGCGCGATTTTCTGGCGCGGCCGGAGGTCAAGGCGCTGGCCAGCGACATGTGGGAGAGTCTGCGCCTGTTCATCGAACAGGACGCCAAGGCGGAGAATTCGATTGTCCGCGAGCATCTCGCTAACATGTTCGTCGAAGTCGGCCGCCATCTTGCCGGCGATCCGCAGATCAGGGCCGACATGAACCAGGGCTTTGTCGTGGCGCTGGCCTCGTTCGTGGAGAGCCAGAAAAGCGGCGTGTCGACATTCATCGCCGACCAGGTCAAGCGCTGGGACCTTGCCCAGCTGACCAGGCTGATCGAGATGAACATCGGCAGGGACCTGCAATATATCCGCTTCAACGGCATGATCATCGGCGGCCTTGCCGGCGTCGCGCTCTATGTTGGTGAGCTGCTGTTGCTTGCCGGTTGACCTGCTCTTTGTTGGAGCATGATCTTTTTCCGAAAACCGGTTCCCACTTTTCGGGATCATGCTCGCCGCCAAATTGCATTGCGCGGGCGAATGGACACGCGGCGCGCGAGTGCTATTGTCCAGCCTAGAGCAGTTCACCGTTTCACGGAAAACGGCGACCTGCTCTAACTCTTTGTTTTGACGCAATTCCGGACGGAAAACCGTTTCACACTTTTCCTGGAATTGCTCTGGGTTCAGCATTTGCGCAAACTGGGGAGCAAGCGACCAATGGCCAAACAACCCGAATCCGATTCTTTCCTGGACATGTTCAGCCGGTTCGGCCGCGACCTGAAGGTGCCGAATGTCGAGGCGATCCTCGCGCATCACCGCAAGAACCTCGAGGCGCTGGAGAAATCGGCGCGGGCGGGGGCTGCCGGCGCGACCTCGCTGCTGTCCCGGCAGCGCGAGATGCTGCAGGACACGCTGCGCGAAATCAGCGACATGGCGCAGAACTACAAGGCGCCGGGCAATCCGCAGGAGTTGATGGCGAAACAGGCGGAGTTCGCCAAGAAATCCTTCGAAGCCGCCCTGAAAAATGCCAGCGAAGTGGCCGAACTGGTCAAGAGGTCCGGCACCGAATCCGTCGAAATCCTGCGCGAGCGCATCAAGGAAGCGATGGAGGAAATCCGCTCCGGCTACGAGAAGAAGAAGTGATCTTGGGCACGGCCTGACCCGCTGCCCGCCGCCTCTGCACAGACGGCCGTTTGCGGCGCATGGCCATGGATGAGGCGTACCGTTCGGCGGAAAATGACGGAACGGAATCGCAACAGGCGAATTGACAGGGGCGGTCGGTTCGTGGTCCGAGGCATTTGGAGCCATCGGGAAAGCAGGAATGACGGAAATACGGCCGAAAACGCCGCCGACCTTTGAGCAGCTAAGGGCGATGGCCGGGCAGGAGCTCGGCGTGTCGGAATGGACGACGATCGACCAGAGCCGCATCAACCAGTTCGCCGAATGCACCGGCGACCATCAGTGGATTCACGTCGATCCGGAGCGGGCCAAGCGGCAAAGCCCGTTTCGCACCACGATCGCGCATGGCTATCTGACGCTGTCGATCATCGGCGCACTGGCGCTCGATCTGGGCGTCGTGCCCGAAAACACGCAGGCCGCCTTCAACTACGGCTTCGACAAGGTGCGTTTCCTGGCGCCGGTCAGGGTCGGCGCACGAATCAGGCTGCGCTCGACGCTGTTGTCGGTGGAGGACAGGGGGCCGGGCCAGTATCTGATGAAGGCCGCCAACACCGTCGAGATCGAGGGTGAGCAGAGGCCGGCTTTGACTGCCGAAACGCTGGTCATGCTCTATGAGCGCCGCAAGCGGGCCGCAACTTAAGCACCCTACCTTCGATCACGATGGCGGTTGCCGCGACGATGACCTGTCGGCTGATCGGGCCGATAGCAGCGCCAGCAACAGTGCAGCCACTGCCATAGCCGTTGCTGCCTGAAAGGTGACGAGCATTCCGTGCGCGGCTGCTGCTGAGGCCGACACCTCCTGGCCTTGCCGCCCTCCCGTCGATGCGGCCGCAAAGATGGCGCCCATCAGCGATGCGCCGGTGATCAGGCCGAGATTGCGCGACAGATTGAGCAGGCCGGACACGACGCCGCGCTCACCGGCGGCGACACCGCCCATGACGGCGGCATTGTTGGATGTCTGGAACAGGGCGTAGCCGAAGCAGGTGACGGCGATCGGCATGACATAGCTGGCAATGCCGAGTTTTGTCATGGCGAGCGACAAAAGCGAGGTGCCGATGGCGAGGGCGAGCAGCCCGGCGATCATCATCCTGTTGGCACCGAAGCGATCGGTGAGGCGGCCGGCGATAAGCGCCGAGAGCGCCGAGACCAGCGGACCGGTCGACAGCACCACGCCGACGATTGCGGCATCGAGCCCGAGCCCGCGCGCCAGATAGAATGGAGCGACCACCAGCGTTGCCATCATGATCGTGGCGACGACGAGGTTCATGGCGAGGCTGGCGGTGAGGCGGATGTCGTACAACCGGGCAAGCCGGATCAAGGGATTCTTCGCCCTCGTTTGCACAACGCCGAACATAACGACGCCGATGCCGGCCGCGATCAGCAGGCCGATGTTGAGGGCGCCGAAATTGCCGCGACCGAGCGTCATGGCCAGCGCATAGGCGGCGAGCGTCAACGTGAGCAGCACGGTGCCCACTGCATCGAAGCTGCCTCGATCGGCTTCGACAGCCTTGCCGCGGGCAGGCAGGGCCAACCAGGCGAGGGCGAAGGCCGCGACGCCGAGCGGGACATTGACGAGGAAGATCGCCCGCCAGCCGAAGCCGGCGATCAGCAAGCCGCCGAGCGAGGGGCCGAGCGTCGTGCCGATCGCCGACATGGCGCCGAGCAGGCCCATGGCGCTGCCGGTTTGTTCCTTGGCCACGGTCTCAGCGACAAAGGCCAGCGTCAGCGCCATCATCAGCGCCGCGCCCAATCCTTGCACGGCGCGCGCCGCGATCAGCAGCCACAGCGTCGGCGCCAGGCCGCAGAGCACCGAGGCCAGCGTGAACAGCGCGATGCCGCCAAGCAGCAACGGCCGGCGGCCGACCATGTCGGCCAGCCGTCCGGCGCTGACGATCAAGGCGGTGATGGCGAGCAGATAGGCCAGTACCACCCATTGCACCGACTGGAACGACGAGCCGAAGGCCTGCATCAGGGACGGCAGGCCGACGCTGGCAACGCTGGTGCCAAGCGACGACAGCAGCGTGGCGAGCGACAGGCTGGCCAGCGCCAGGACTGCGGACTGGGTTTGTCGCGGCACCGATGCGCGCTCGTTCTGCTCAGCAATTGCCATGGCGATCTCCTTCTTTCAGGCCCGGGAAACGGACCTGTTGGAGATCTAATTTCTGAAGTGGCATAGCGAAAGGCGCAGCATTTGCATCTTATCCATGCATCAAACGCCATGTCATGTGTTACAATCCGTTGATGACATCGCCCGATCTCAACCTGCTGTTCGCGCTCGACGTCCTTTTGGCCGAAGGCAGTGTGGCGCGCGCCGCGAGCCGGCTGCGGCTCAGCCCTTCGGCGATGAGCCGCACGCTGGCGCGGCTGCGCGAGGCGACCGGCGATCCGCTGCTGGTTCGGGCCGGCCGGGGCCTGGTGCCGACCCCACGGGCGGAGGAATTGCGTCAGCGGGCTGGCCGCGTCGTTGGGGATGCCGAGGCGTTGCTGCGCCCTGCCAGGCTCCTCGATCTCGCGAAGCTGGACCGGATCTTCACGCTGCGCACCAATGAGGGCTTCGTCGAGGAGTTTGGACCGCGTCTTGTCGCCCGCATCCAGGCCGAGGCGCCCGGCGCGCGGCTGCGCTTTGCGCCCAAAGCCGACAAGGATGTCGCCTCGCTGCGCGACGCGGCGATCGACCTGGAAATCGGCGTTGCAGGCGAAACCGGACCTGAAGTGCGCATACAGGCGCTGTTCCGCGACCGCTTTGTCGGCGCGGTGCGAGCGGGTCACCCGTTGAGCGAAGGCGTGGTGACGCCCGAACGCTATGCCGCCGGCCGCCACATCAGCGTTTCAAGACGTGGCCGGGAGAGGGGACCGATCGATGAGGCGCTGGCACAACTTGGCCTGCAGCGGACCGTGGTGTGCATGGTTTCCGGCTTCTCGGCAGCACTCGCCATGGCGCGCGATTCCGATCTGATCGCCAGCATCCCCGAACGGCATACGCAAGGCGCACGCGCCGGCATGGTCAGCTTTCCGCTACCGGTCGCCACGGTCGAGGTGACCATCTCGATGCTCTGGCATCCGCGGCTTGATGCTGACCCGGCGCAGCGCTGGCTGCGCGATTGCGTGCGCGAGGTCTGCGCGGCCTCTCGGTGAGCGATCAGCTCGCCATTGCCGTCTCAAGCACCCGGAAAATCCGCTCATCTGCGCACTGGGCAACGTTGAAGCGCAGGAAGCGGCTGGCGGTTCCCGACAGGCTGAACGCGTTGCCGGGCGCCAGCACGATGTTGTCGGCCAAGGCACGGCGGGCGATGTCGGCGGCATCCACGCCATCGGGCAGGCTGCACCACAAAAACAAGCCGGCGGGCTGGTCGATCCATGGCGTGATGCCGATCGTTTTCAGGCGCGCGCCCGTCTCGCCCATAGCGCGGGAAAGGCGCGCCCGCAGCAGATCCATGTGCTTGCGATAGCTGCCGTCCCTGAGCAGCGCCAGCACCAGCTCGGCCGCCAGCCGGCCGCCGCCGAAAGTGGTGGCGATCTTGAGGTCGGTGAGCTGTTCGATCCAGTCGCGGGGTGCGGCGATGAAGCCGCAGCGAACCGAAGCCGACAAAGTCTTGGAGAAACTGCCGATGTGGACGACGCGACTGAGGCCGTCGAATGCAGCAAGGCGCGGGGCGGGGCTGTGTTCAAAATCGGCGAAGATGTCGTCCTCGATGATGGTCAGGTCCGACTGGTCGGCGAGCTTCAACAGCCGGTGCGCGGTGACCGGCGACAGGATCGCGCCGGTCGGGTTGTGGATGGCGGAATTGGTGATGTAGAGGCGCGGCTTGTGCTCGGCCAGCACCTGCGCGAACAGCTCGATGTCAGGTCCCGTTTGCGTGTAAGGCACGCTGACGACCTTGGCACGGTGGGCGCGCAGCAGCGCGTGAAAATTGAAATAGCAGGGATCGTCGACCAGCACGGTATCGCCGGGCTCGATCAGGAACCGGCACAGGAGATCGATGGCCTGCGTGCCGGATTCCGTCAGCATGATCTGTTCGGGTGAAACGTCGATGCCATGCCCTTCCATTCGTCGCGCCAGCAATTGCCTGAGCGACGGCAGGCCGAGCGGCGTGCCGTAATCGGCGAGGTCGACATCGTCGGCTCGCGCCACCGTGCGCAGCGCCCGGCGCAAGGCGGACTGCGGCATCCACGAGGCCGGCATCCAGCCGCAGCCGGGTTTCAGCATTTCGCTGCCGGCTTCCAGCGACTGGCGCGAGACCCAGAGCGGATCGATGGCGCGATCGAGCCTGGGTCCGATCTCGGCCAGCGAGAGCGGCGCCAACGATCCGGCGGCATAAAAGCCCGAGCCCGGCCGCGAGCGGATCGCGCCTTCGGCGGCAAGCCGCTCATAGGCCTCGACCACGGTCGACTTGGACACCTGCATGGCTTTGGCGAAAGCGCGGATCGAGGGCAGCCGCGCGCCAGGCGTCAGGCTGCGCGCGGCAATCCGCTGGCGAATGGTCGCCATGACAGTTTCGACAAGCGTGTGGGAGATGGTCGTGGTCGCGGCAAGGGCGTCTGCAGGGTTGGTTTTGAGAGCGCGTTCGATCATCTGTATTGCTCAATCGACCATTACAGTTTTGCAAAATTGTACCGCATTGTCTCTGGCATTTCCATACCCTCCGGCCCGATAGAGGGTAAAAGCAATGGAGCCTGGAATGGACAAGAGCGCGAGCGGGTGGGTGAACGGATTCGTCGGCGTGTTGATCTTCTCAGGCTCGCTGCCGGCGACGCGCGTGGCGGTGGCGGATTTCGATCCGACCTTCCTGACTTCGGCCCGCGCGGCGATTGCCGGACTGCTCGGTCTGGCGATGCTCATTCTGTTCCGGCAGAAGCGCCCGGAGCGCAGCGATTTTCTGTCGCTGGTGATCGTGGCCCTTGGCGTGGTTGTCGGCTTTCCCTTGCTGACGGCGCTGGCGCTCAAGCACGTCACCTCTGCCCATTCCATCATCTTCGTCGGCCTGCTGCCGCTGGCCACTGCGATCTTCGGCGTGCTGCGCGGCGGAGAGCGTCCACGGCCGGCCTTCTGTCTGTTTTCCTGCATCGGCAGCGCGCTGGTCGCCGGTTTTGCCCTGATGCAAGGCGTGACGGCGTCACCGGTGGGCGACGGTCTGATGCTGGCCGCCATCATCGTCTGCGGACTGGGCTACGCGGAAGGAGCCGCGCTGTCGCGCCGGCTCGGCGGCTGGCAGGTCATTTGCTGGGCGTTGGCGATCTCGCTGCCGATCATGCTGGTGCTGACGTTCGCAACGCTACCGCAATCCTTTGCCGCCATCGGCTCCGGCGCTTGGGCAGGTCTCGCCTATGTCTCGCTGTTCAGCATGCTGATCGGCTTCGTGTTCTGGTACCGCGGCCTGGCGCAAGGCGGCATCGCCGTCGTGGGACAATTGCAGCTGCTGCAGCCTTTCTTCGGCCTCGCTTTGGCGGCGACGCTGCTGCACGAACAGGTAAGCCCGCTGATGGTTGTCGTTACACTCGGCGTCGTCGCGTGTGTGTTCGGGGCGAAGAAGTTCGCGCGGTAGTTTGGGTGCGGAGGGCGGCTCCGCCCCTAAAACTTCGTCACAACCCCAATGCCGATGCCCTCGAACCCGCCCATCGCCATCAAGGCAGCCGGCGCTTCCTCAAGACTGATCCTCTTGCCGACCAGCAGTTCCGGCTTGAGCTTGCCGGTGCGGATCATCTCCATCATTGCGGGGTAGCGATAGGCCTGCATGCCGTGGCTGCCGAGGATTTCGAGCTCGAAGGCGATCACCTTGTCCATCGGCACTTGCGGGCGGGCGTGTTCGCCCAGCATCAGGCCGACCTGCACGTGGCGGCCGCGCCGGCGCAGATTGGAAATCGAGTTGAACGATGTCGTGGGATGGCCGAGCGCGTCCATCGACATATGCGCGCCGCCATCGGTGATCTGCTTGACCGCCTTGACGACATTCGGCGTGGTCGAGGCGTTGATGGTCGCCACCGCGCCGATCTTTTTGGCGAAATCCAGCTTCTCGTCGGTGAGGTCGATGGCAATGACATTGGCGCCCATGGAACTGGCGATCATGATCGCCGACAGGCCGACGCCGCCGCAGCCATGCACCGCCACCCATTCGCCGGGCGTCACCCGGCCCTGGTCGACGATGGCGCGAAACGAGGTGACGAAGCGGCAGCCGAGGCTGGCGGCGGTGGCGAATTCCATCTCCTCGGGCAGGCGCACAAGATTGGTGTCGGCATGGTCGATGGCGACATATTCGGCAAACGAACCCCACGCGGTGAAGCCGGGCTGCGATTGGTGCTCGCACACGTGATGATTGCCGGAGGTGCACTCGAAACAGCGGCCGCAGCCGACGCAGAACGGCACGGTGACACGCTCGCCGGCCTTCCAGCGGGTCACCCGCTTGCCGACGGCGACAACGATGCCCGCCAGTTCGTGGCCGGGAACATGCGGCAGGGTGATGCCGGCATCATGACCCATCCAGCCATGCCAGTCGCTGCGGCAGAGCCCCGTCGCCTCGACCTTGATGACGACGCCGTCGGCGGCCGGTTTGGGATCCGGCACGGTCTGGATCGTCGGCGCTTCGCCGAATTTCTCGAAGACGACAGCTTTCATCAGGTGGTCCTCATGCTCTGCGCCAGCAACATTACGCTTCTATTCCGCATCTATCTGGTTCTCCGGCGCTGCCTTCTGAAAGGCCGGCAGCGCCATGCAGGCGGCGTGGATGCGCGAGATCGTGGGATAGGGCGTCAGGTCGACGCCGAAACGGGCGTTGCTGGTGATCTGGGCAACCAGGCAGATGTCGGCGAGGCCCGGCGCGTCGCCGTGGCAGAAGGTGCCGGTCTCTGGCGACGAAGCCAGAATCTTTTCAAGCGGCTGAAAACCTTCGTTCACCCAGTGGCGGAACCAGTTGACGACATCCTGGTCGCCGGCGCCGAACAAGGTGCGCAGCGAGGTCAGCACGCGCAGATTGTTCACCGGGTGGATGTCGCAGGCGATCATCTGCGCCAGCATTCGCACGCGCGCCCGGCCGAGCGCGTCCTTCGGCAACAGCGGCGGTTCGGGATTGGTCTCGTCGAGGTATTCGATGATTGCCAGCGACTGCGTCAAAAGCGTGCCGTCGCCAAGGATCAGCGCCGGCACCAGCCCCTGCGGATTGACGGCTAGGTAAGCCGGCTCCAGATGGTCGCCATGGCGCAGATGATGCGGCACGTAATCGTAGGCCAGCCCCTTCATCTCCAGCGCGATGCGCGCGCGGTAGGAGGTGGAGGAGCGATAGTAGTTATGGAGGACGAGGTCGCTCATCGGATCACGGCTTGCCCATGGAATCTTGGCCGACAGTGATCTCGATCGTGCCGATGCCGTCGACGCCGCCGGTCATCGTCTGGCCGGGCGCCACCGCGCCGACGCCGGCCGGCGTGCCGGTGAAAATCAGGTCGCCCGGTTGTAGTGCAACCGACTCACTGCAGATCGAAACGATATCGGCGATCGGCCAGATCAGTTCGGCGAGATCGCCATCCTGTTTCACCGCGCTGTCGACGGCGAGCCAGATGCGGCCCTTTTGCGGATGGCCGGATTTCTGCGCCGGCACCAGCGAGCCGCAGGGCGCCGAGCGGTCGAAGGCCTTCGACCAGTCCCAGGGACGCGCCGCTTTCTTGGCCTCGTCTTGCAGGTCGCGGCGGGTGAGGTCGATGCCGACGCCGTAGCCCCAGACATGGTCGAGCGCTTGCGCGCGGGGAATGCGGAAGCCGGCCTTGCCGATCGCCGCAACCAGCTCGATCTCGTGGTGCAGGTTTTTGGTCAGCGGCGGGTAGGGGATCGTGCTGCCGCTGTCGACCACCGCATCGGCCGGCTTGGTGAAGAAGAAGGGCGGGTCGCGCTCGTCATTGCCGAGTTCGCGGGCATGCGCGGCGTAGTTGCGGCCGACGCAGAAGATGCGGCGCACCGCAAAACGGTCGGCCGAACGGGCGATGGCGACCGACGGGATTGCGGGCAAGGGGAGGACGAAGTCTGTCATGCGCGGTCTTTCTGCTTCAACTGCCGGCACATTTGACCGATTTGGACCGCCGGGCAAGGCATGAGCGTCCGCAAAAGCGTCGGCGCCGCCTTGATTGTTTGGAAGAAGTCGGCTTCGCCTCCGGGGTTAAGATGGCGATAGACTATTTGCCAATAAGCTGGCCATACCAGCGGGAGTATCCTGTCCAGGAAGGACTGAAACGAACCCCATGACCGCAATCAACGATCGCGCCCGCTTCCTGATCATCGACGACCATCCGCTGTTTCGCGAGGCGTTGCACAGCGCCGTGCAGATGGCTTACCCGGAAGTCGACACGGTGGAGGCGCGCTCGATCGCCGAAGCGCTCGATCTTCTGGGTGGGATAAAACCGTTCGATCTGGCGCTGCTCGATCTCAACATGCCCGATGTGCATGGCTTCGACGGGCTGCTGCAGCTCAGGACCCGCCATCCGCGGCTGCCGGTGGTCGTCGTGTCGGGCTATGAGGAGCCGAAGATCATCTCCGAGGCGCTGTCCTATGGTGCTGCCGGCTTCATCCCGAAATCGGCGCGCAAAAGCGATCTCGCCGCCGCCATCCGCTCGGTGATGGAGGGCGCGATCTATGTGCCGGAAAACTACGAGGGACAGCCGCCGGACGCCGACAGCACCGACCGCGCCGACATGGTGCAGCGCCTGGCCAAGCTGACGCCGCAGCAGCTACGCGTGCTGCAGATGCTGCGCCAGGGCCTGCTCAACAAACAGATCGCCTACGAGCTGCAGGTCGGCGAGACCACGGTGAAGGCGCATGTCTCGGAGATCCTGCGCAAGCTCAACGTCTACAGCCGCACGCAAGCGGTGATCGAGGTGTCGAAGCTGGACAATGCGGAGCTGTTCAGGGATCAGGCCGGGTTCTGATCGGGTGCCAATGGTCGGGCGAGCATGGCCGAGATGCGCTGTTCGTAAGGTGTGAAGAGCGGGTTTTGCGTAATTGCACAAGGTTTGCTGATTTCTGTCGGTATATTAGAATGATATAGACGAAACTATTGTTCTTGCTTCTTCCAATTCCTCATCCATAAGATGTTGCGCTTCATCAAGCGAGATGTATGTGACGAGCGCAAAATCATTTCCGTCTGATAAGTACCACGCAGACAGCACTTGTTTTTCGATCTTTGATAATACACCAACACACATTGTGTCATTAAATTTCTTGGCCCAAATATTCTTGGTATCTATATCGTTTTTTTGACAAAACTCGAGCATAAATGACCTAAGAACGCCAAAATCTGCGTTTGGCTTTTTCCCGCCTCGATACTTTGCAATAGAGAATTGAACAGCGCTGACGCCCGAAGCCTTAGTTATGGTGGGCGGTGATCCTGCAGGAAGGTCGTCAGTTATGTCTTCCCACCCGACGGGCGCGTCGAAGGTGATGCCATGGAATTGCACTATCATTGTGGGTTTCGCGGGTCTCTCTGTCACGCATGGGCAACGCTTCGCACAGTCACGGCACCGCGTCGGCGCGCATCAGCGTCACCCTCCTTATCCGATCTGCATGAGCCTGATATTCGATGTGTATTGAATGATCCGCCTCGTCAAATCGGTCCCAAGGACCGTATTCACCCAGAATGGGATCTGTCCGTGCGGCGCCGCTTTTTGAGGGCGTGCCAAAACTGCTCAGCACGCCGTTGCGACTGGATGAGAAGGGAATGTGCCAGAGGTCCCGATCCAGATTGTCGGCTTCTATGAATATGCAGTCTATCTTGTCGTCGATATCGGAGGTGATGGAAAAATTATTGGGCTTAGACACATAGTTTATGCGGATTTCCGGCAGGTCATCATCGATCGTTTTTTAAACTTCCAGGACATGAAGGGTGATGACGCCAGGAGCGATGAAGCCGGCTTTCCTAGGTAGCCAAGAATATTATTAGCCATCGGTTCTACCTACCGCACAACCTGTTTCAGGCCAGCAAATGCGCCAGCAGCGCCCGCAACTGCGCCGGTTTCAGCGGCTTGCGCATCAGTTCGATGCCGGCGGCGCGGGCGGCTTTGGCTACGGCTTCGGAGGCGTCGGCGGTGACGATCAGTGCCGGCACGGCGCGGCCGATATAGTCGCGGACTTCGGCTATTGTTGCGGTGCCGAGGTCGCCGTCGTCGAGATGCTGGTCGGCAATGACGATGTCGGGCACCCAGTCGGTGTCACCGAGCAGGCCGAGTGCGTCCTCGGTCGAGGTGGCGGCGCGCACCAGGCATTGCCAGCGCTCGAGCAGGAAAGTCATCGCCTGCAGCACATCGGCGTCGTTTTCGACCAGCAGCACCTTGGTGCCGAACAGGCCGTAGCCGCGCGGACGCTCCATCTCGGCAAGGCTGGCGATGGCGTCGGCGCTGGCGCCAATGCCGACCGGAACATCGATGTGGAAGATCGTGCCGCGTCCGACCTTCGAGGAGAACGTCACGGGATGGCCGAGCGCGGCGGCCATGCGCCGCACGATGGCAAGGCCGAGCCCCAGCCCGCCGCCGGAGATTCCGGCATCGGCCGGAATGACGGAGCCGCGATGGAACTCCTCGAACACCGCCTCGCGCTGGTCGTCGGGAATGCCGCAGCCGGTGTCGGCGACGTCGATGCGGATGGTATCGCCGCGATGCCTTGTGCCGACCAGCACGCCGCCCGAACGGGTGTAGCGCAGTGCATTGGACAGGATGTTCTGCAGGATGCGGCGCAACAGCGTGCGGTCCGAACGCACCACGGCGCTGACCGGGCGGAATTTCAGTGTCAGCCCCTTCAGCTTGGCAACCGGCTGGAAATCCGAGCGTAGCGAGGAAAACAGCGTCTCCAGATTGACGTCGCCAATGTCGGGCTGGACCACGCCGGCATCGAGTTTGGAAATGTCGAGCAGCGTGCGCAACAGGTCTTCCATGGTCTCCAGCGAGCGCTCGACCTGACGGACGAGTTTCTTGCCCTCGTCACTGGTCTGCACTTCGGCCAATGCCGAGACGGAGAGGTGGGCGGCGTTCAGCGGCTGCAGCACGTCATGGCTGGCGGCGGCCAGGAACCGGGTCTTGGACAGGTTCGCCAGTTCGGCGTTTTCCTTGGCGGCGCTGAGGTCGATGTTCGACTGCTCCAGCCGGCGCAAGGTGGAGTGCAGTTCCTCGGTGCGGATGCGCACCCGGTTTTCCAGCGAAATCGCGGTCTGGAACAGCGAGAAGGCATTGCCTTGCTGGTCCATCGAGCGCTCGACGCGGCTGACCAGGGCGGCGTTGATCTTCTTCAGCCTGTCGACGTCGTCTATATCCCTGAGCGGCATGGGTCTATTCCGCCGCCTGGCGCTCGCCGAAAGCGATGCCGGTGAAGGTCTGGTTGAGGTGCATCGAGCGGTACTGTTCGCCATAGGTGCCGAAGCCGATGACGTTGTTGACCCGGTAGAGTTCGGAGATATCGCGGAAGACCTGGCGGTTGCGCGCATCGAGCCGGCGCAGCACGCAATCGAAACCGAGGATCATGTCGATGCCACCCAGCCGCTCCTCGACGTCGCGCAGTGCGGCACGCGTCGATTCCACCATGTCCTTGGGCTGGGCGATGGACAGCACGACACCGTCGTCGATGGCGCAGAAGAACGACAGCGAGCCGTCGGGATGCATCTTCTGGATCGAGCGGCAGTAATATTCGCCACCCACCTTCACCACCACCGGATGCGAGGCGAAGCTCATCGGCGTCAGGGTCTGCGCGACGATGCCGACCGAGGCGGCATATTCCTCGGCCGCATTGGTGGCGTTGAATTCGCGCACGGTGCGGTGGTCGGGATCGGATGCCGTCACCACCAGCTTCTCGTCTGTGGGGACGAAATTGTCGGTCTTGAAGACATGGAAGGGAATTTCGGTTGATATCAGCACGATGATGGCGCTGTCGGAGGCCACCTTGCCGTTCGAGATCAGCCTGGTGGTTTCGAATTTCAAATCGTCGCCCGCCGAACCGCCGATCAGCGGGATGTCGTCCAGCCCCCAATGGATGGCCGAGGTCACAGCTTCCTCGGCAAAGGACAGGCCGTCGATGAAGCAGAGCGCAAAGGTGCTGTCGGAATGGCAACTGCCGATGCGCCCGTGCAGCAGGCGCCGCAAGGCCTCGACTTCACCGGTGATCCTGTCCATGCCCGACGAGGAGAGATTGTCGACCATGGCGCTGACCGCGCAGAATGAGGCCGAAGGAAGCAGAAGAGCCAGCACATGGCCTTCCTCCAGTCCCTGCGGGGTGATCTCGCCGGCAGTCGAACAGGCGGCATAGGCCAGCGTCGGCGCATGGGTCTTCAGCGCTTGCGACAGGGCGGTGGCGTCGACCAGGCTCTGCGAGAAGAACAGCAGCGCAAAGCCGGCGTTGATGGAAGCGGCCTCGGTGGCGACCGCCCGGGCGAATGCATCCATGTCAGGCTCGTCTGTGGTGAGCGCCGACAGACCGGATGCATAGCTCGTCCGTGAACTGGCCAGCAGCTTTCTCCGCATTCCTCCGACGCATTTTTGTGTGCGCCTGTTTTTATGTCTTTTGGCGCCAGCGTCGATGACATTGTTGCCTTCAATCCGCGCTTTGGCAATGGGGCGGACGAGCCGATAATTTTCGTTTTGTCCATGACCGAAAGTACAATGAGCACCGTGTGTTTTTTGCGCGTTGTGCGGTGTACGAATAGCGCCTGGCCGAGCGCCAAAGCCGCATCGGCAGCATGATTACCGAGGTTATACCCAGGGAGGATGCATGTCGGACGTTTCGTTTGTCGTGAACGGAAAACGGGTCAGCGGCGCTGCCGAGGACCGAACGCTTCTGGTTCATTTCCTGCGCGAAAATCTTGGTCTCACCGGAACGCATGTCGGCTGTGACACCTCGCAATGCGGCGCCTGCGTCGTGCATGTGGACGGCAAAGCGGTGAAGTCGTGTTCGATGCTGGCCGTGCAGGCCTCCGGGTCGACTGTGGTGACGATCGAAGGGCTCGCCAACGGCGCCGACCTGCATCCGGTGCAGGCCGCGTTCAAGGAACATCATGGGCTGCAATGCGGCTTCTGCACGCCAGGCATGATCATGACGGCGACCGACATGATCGCGCGCCATCCCGAAGGCCTCGACGAAGCGACGGTTCGCACCGAGCTCGAAGGCAACATTTGCCGCTGCACCGGCTACCACAACATCGTCAAGGCGATCCTCGCCGCATCGAAGACGATGGCGAAGGCGTCGAAGGGCAGGGCAAAACAGGCAGCTTAGGGAGTAGGCAGTAGGGAGTAGGGCAAACGGCCATACTGAACCGCGAGATTTCCCCCTACTGCCTAACTCCCTACTCCCTATTCCCTTAAATTCCGGAGGAATTTTCTTATGGGTATTGAAGGTATTGGCGCACGCGTGGCGCGCAAGGAAGACAAAAGGTTCATCACCGGCGCCGGCCGTTATGTCGACGACATGGTGGTGCCCGGCATGAAGCATGCCGCTTTCGTGCGCAGTCCGCACGCGCATGCGCAGATCAAGAAGATCGACGTCAAAAAGGCTCAAGGCATGCCCGGCGTCATCGGTGTCTTGACCGGCAAGGAACTCAAGGCCGACGGCATCGGCAACCTGATCTGCGGCTGGATGATCCATTCCAAGGATGGCTCGCCGATGAAGATGGGCGCCTGGTCGCCGCTCGCCGTCGACAAGGTGCGTTATGTCGGTGACGCCATCGTCATCGTGGTGGCCGAGACCAAGGGCCAGGCGCGCGACGCGGCCGAGGCGGTCGAGATCACCTACAAGGAATTGAAGGCGGTGGTCGATGCCACCAAGGCGCTGCAAAAAGGCGCGCCGCAGGTCCATGCCGAGGCCGAGGACAATCTGATCTTCGACTGGGAGATCGGCGACGCCAAGGCGACCGATGCGGCGATCAAGGCCGCCGCCCACGTCACCCGCATGAAGATCGTCAACAACCGGCTGGTTCCCAACGCCATGGAGCCGCGTGCGGCCCTTGGCCATTACGACAAGGCCGAGGACCATTACACCTGCTGGACGACCTCGCAGAACCCGCATCTCGCGCGGCTGGTGATGAGCGCCTTCTACAATGTCGCGCCGGAAAACAAATTGCGCGTCATCGCGCCCGATGTCGGCGGCGGCTTCGGCTCGAAGATCTATATTTATCCCGAAGAGATCGTCTGCCTGTGGGCGTCGAAGAAAACCGGTGTGCCGGTCAAATGGGTGGCCGACCGCACCGAAAGCTTCCTAACCGACGCGCATGGCCGCGACCATGTCTCGACGGTCGAAATGGCGTTCGACAAGAACAACAAGATCACCGGCTTCAAGGTCGACACCATTGCCAATCTCGGCGCTTACATGTCGCTGTTCTCGTCTTGCGTGCCGACCTATCTCTACGCGACGCTGCTGTCGGGCCAGTACAACATCCCGACGATCCACGCCAATGTACGCACCGTCTACACCAACACCGCACCGGTCGACGCCTATCGCGGGGCAGGACGGCCGGAGGCGACCTATCTGCTGGAACGCACCATGGAGACGGCGGCGCGCGAACTCGGGGTGTCGCCGGCCGAACTGCGGCGCACCAACTTCATCACCTCCTTCCCGCATCAGACGCCGGTGATCATGAATTACGACGCTGGCGACTACGGCGCTTCGCTCGATGCGGCGACAAAGGCGTCCGACTATGCCGGCTTTGCCAAACGCAAGGCGGCCGCCGCCAAGCAAGGCAAGCTACGCGGCATCGGCATGAGCTGCTACATCGAGGCCTGCGGCATCGCGCCGTCGGCGGCGGTCGGCTCGCTAGGCGCCGGCGTCGGTCTGTGGGAATCGGCCGAGGTGCGGGTCAACGCCGTCGGCACGATCGAAGTGTTGACCGGCTCGCACAGCCATGGCCAGGGCCATGAGACGACCTTCGCGCAGCTCGTCAATCAGCGCTTCGGTGTGCCGATCGACTCGGTCTCGATCGTCCATGGCGACACCGACAAGGTGCAAATGGGCATGGGCACCTACGGCTCGCGCTCGGGTGCCGTCGGCATGTCGGCCATATCAAAGGCGCTCGACAAGGTCGAGGCCAAGGCCAAGAAGATCGCCGCCCACCTGCTCGAGGCCGACGAGGGCGACATCGTCATCGAGAATGGCGAGGTCAAGGTCGCCGGCACAGACAAGAGCCTGCCCTGGTTCCAGGTGGCGCTTGCCGCCTACACCGCCCACAATCTGCCGGCCGGCATGGAGCCGGGGCTGAAGGAAACGGCGTTCTACGATCCGGCCAACTTCACCTTCCCGGCGGGCTGTTACATCTGCGAGGTCGAGATCGATCCGGAAACCGGCATGACAGAGATCGTCCAGTTCGTCGCCGCGGACGATTTCGGCAACATCATCAACCCGATGATCGTCGAGGGCCAGGTGCATGGCGGCATCGCCCAGGGCATTGGCCAGGCGCTTCTGGAAGGCGCGCATTATGACGCCAGCGGACAGCTGCTGACGGCGAGCTACATGGACTACACCATGCCGCGCGCGGGCGACCTGCCGTCGTTCAAGGTTTCGACCTCCAACACGCCGTGCCCGAGCAATCCGCTCGGCATCAAGGGCTGCGGCGAGGCTGGCGCGATCGGCTCGCCGCCGGCGGTCATCAACGCCATCACCGACGCCATCGGGATCACCGACATCGCCATGCCGGCATCGCCGTCGACGGTCTGGGCCGCGATCCGCGCGGCGAAGAAGCACTGAGGAGGAACGAAGATGTATTCGGTCAATTACCACCGCGCCACCTCAGTCGCTGACGCCGCCAAGCTGATCAAGAACGGCGACGCCAAACTGCTTTCGGGCGGCATGACGCTAATCCCGGCGATGAAGACCAGGCTTGCAGCACCTTCCGACCTGGTCGACCTGTCGCGGATCAAGGAGTTGCAGGGCGTCAAGGTGTCGGGCAAGACCGTCACCATCGGCGCCGCTACCACTCATTACGACGTCGCCAATGACGAGAAGCTCAGGAAGGCCTGCCCGGCATTTGCGCATTTGGCGTCGCTGATCGGCGACCCTGCCGTGCGTTACAAGGGCACGATCGGCGGCTCGGTCGCCAACAACGATCCGGCCGCCGACTATCCGGCGGCACTGCTGGCGCTGGGCGCTACCATCGTCACCAACAAGCGCGAGATATCAGCCGCCAAATTCTTCACCGGCCTGTTCGAGACGGCGCTGAAGGATGGCGAGATCATCACCGCGGTAAGCTTCACCGCGCCGGCCAAGGCGGCTTACGAAAAATTCCGCAATCCGGCATCTCGCTATGCGATCGTCGGCGTGTTCGTGGCCAAGGGCAAGGACGGGGTCAGTGTTGCCGTCACCGGCGCCGGCGATGACGGCGTATTCCGTTCGAAAGAGATCGAGGCGGCACTGGCGAAGAACTTTGCCGCATCGGCGCTCGACGGCGTCAAGGTTTCGGCGAAGAATTTGATGACCGACCTCCACGCCTCAGCCGACTACCGCGCCAGCCTGATCGCAGTGATGGCAAAACGCGCGGTGGCGGCCGCCAACGCCTGAATTTTTCTGACATGAGTGACTGGAAAGGGGCCTTCGTGGCCCCTTTTTATACGCTCAAGCTTACGCTCGCCTGGCTGCTCGTCGGCTTTCCGCTGCCGTGGGGGTTCTGGATGACCGTCAACAGCGCCACGGCGCTGTTCCAGTAGCGCTCAGCGAGACGGCATCAGGCTGCTTCGCCCTTCTTCTGCGCCGCGAGATAGCGGCGCAGGCCGGCTTCGCCGCGCGGCGTCGTCCAGCGATGGTTCCAGGCAAAGGCCGGCCTGAGCAACGGCGCCAGGAATTTGAGGATCGGCCTCTCGACCGTCACCTGCCAGACGAGATCGACGTGGGTGCCGGTTCCCGAAGGCGACAGTTCCGCCCGCCACAGGCCATCGAAATCGCCGAATGTCTTGACCACCACCAGCCGGCCGGGCTCGAGCTCGGCCGCCTCGATGATGAAGTTCAATTCATAGGGCAGGGCGCCGCGCGCCCGGGCTTTGGCGCGCGAGCCGACGACGCCCTTGCCCTTGCGGTCGAGCGGCACGACCTCCTTGTAGACGTCGCCCCACCACAGCGGCAGCAATTCGGCGTCGGAGAGCACGCCCCAGACCTGTTGCGGCGTCGCCTCGGGAATGTCCCAGCTTTCGTCGAAGCGGAAGACGTTGCTCGGCATTGGTGTTTCGCCCCCGGCTGCTGGAAGCCGCTACATTAGTTCTGGCTTGTTTACGGCACCAGAGCCGCTCGTGTCAGCCGGCGATCTGCCTGAGGTAGTAGCGCACCGCCTTCATGCCGCCATGGATCACCGCGTCGCCGACCTCGGCAAAGCCGAGCGCGGCGTGGAAGGCGTCCGAAACCGGATTGGGCGGGTCGGCATTGACCTCGCAGGTGACGATGCTGTGGCCGGCGCGGGCGACCTCTGCGAACAGATCCTCATAAAGCCGCCGGGCATGGCCGCGGCCGCGGGCCTCGCCGGCCACGACGACGCGGTCGACATAGACGAAGCGTGGATAGCGCTCGCGGAACCAGAGGAAGTTCGGGCTATCGTAGCGGGCATCCTGGTCGAAGGTCATGATAAAGGCTTCGAGGGATCCGATGCGCCTGATGTAAAACGCTTCGCCAAGCAGGAAGGATAGCCGTTCGGGTTCGAGCCATGACAGTTCGGCCGCATGCTCGTTGTTGAGCGCGAGGATCGCCGCTTCGTCCTGGGGCGAGACGCGGCTGATCGGTGCGGCCGTCATGTCCTGACTGCCGCAATCGTCGCCGCCACCAGCGCCGCGTCGGTCACCGTGGTGCGGTACTCGCGGTCGAGATCGGTGCCGCCCATCCCGACGTGCGGGTTGCGGTAGGTCATTGTGCTCGGCACGTCCTTGAGCGCGGCGAAATGCATTTCCGTCAGCCCGGTGGCTGCCAGCACCCCAGCGATGTTTCCGGGATCGAGAGCGCCGCAGCCGAGGATGATGATGCGGCTGCCGGCCTGGCGGACCAGCTCCGCCAACAGGCCGGCGCCTTCCACCGCGGTGTCCCTCTGGCCGCTGGTCAGCACGCGGCCGACCTTGCAGCGGATCAGCGCTTCCAGCGCCTCGGCGGGGTCGCCGGTCATGTCGAAGGCGCGGTGGCAGGTGACGGCGAGCGGACCGGCCGCCTCGACCAATGCGCCCATGCGCGCCTCGTCGATGGTGCCATCCGCATTGAGGCAGCCGACGACGACACCGGCGACGCCGAGGTCGCGAAGTGCTGCGACATCGGCGAGCATCGAGCGGTATTCGGCCTCGCTGTAGAGGAAATCGCCCCCGCGCGGCCGCACGATGACATGGAAGGGAATGGTCGCGCTCTCGAGTGCGGCGCGCACCGTGCCGAAGCTGGGCGTGATGCCGCCTTCGACCAGGCTGGCGCAGAGCTCGACCCGGTCGGCGCCGGCGGCCTGCGCCGCCAGCAATCCGTCGATGCCTTCGACGCAGATTTCGATCAGGGGTGGGCGCGGCTCTTTGGTCACGGGCAATCCAGTCAATGGTTTCGCGCAAAGCCCTAGCATCGGGCCGGTTGGCGCGAAAGCGCGAACAGCGTGCCGCCATTTGGGCCAGGAGGCCAATTCCCGACTTGACAGTTCAATAACCTGCCAGTTATGAATTAACCCATAGCTGATTGGTTATTGATTATGCTTGAGAAGCGGCTGCAACAAAGAGGAGCAAGGCACATGACGGAAACCAAATCGATCGTCGTCGAGCGTCTGATCCCACATTCGGCGGAAAAGATATGGCGTGCGCTGACCATGCCCGAGCTCATCGCCGAGTGGCTGATGCAGAATGACTTTTCGGCGGAAGAGGGGCATCGCTTCACGTTCCGGGCGGCGCCGGTGCCAGGCTGGTCCGGGATGACGAACTGCTTGGTGCTGAAGGTCGAGGAGCCGCACCTGCTCGCCTACAGCTGGGGCGACGGGACGGAATCAGACAGCGGCTTGAAAACCGTGGTGACCTGGTCGCTCATACCCGAAGGGGCGGCGACCCGAGTGCGAATGGAACAGTCTGGGTTCCGGCCCGCCGACGAGCGTGGCTATGTCGGCATGGGAAGCGGCTGGCCGCGCATCCTCGAGCGGCTTGAGCAGGTGGCCGGCAAACAAGGCTGACAATCAGCCTCTTTGCCGCCGATCTCCGCCGGCTATTGCTGCAGCACCGTGTTCTTGGCGCCTTGCTCGACCTGGTCGATGACCAGGAGCTTGACCGGGCCGTCGCCGATATTGGTCGCCTGGTGCCACTGGCCGATCATCTCGACGATGAAATCGCCAGTCTTGTAGGTGTTGCTGTTGCCGGTCTCGACATTCGTCACCTTGAGCGTTCCAGCCTCGACATAGGCGTAGCGGGCAAACGGGTGCTTGTGCACCGGCAGTGTGGCGCCCACCGCAATATCGTAGGTCGAGACCAGCACCTGGACATTTTTCTGCGGCAGCACGATCGGCTGGCCGGAAGCCGTCTGGGTACGATCGGCAAGCGGCGTCACGACGACGGGTGGACTGGAACTGTCCAGTGCGGCAGCAGGGTTTGCAGACAGCGCTGTCGCGAGCAGCAGTGCCGATGCCAGAATCTTTCGCATGGGTCCTCCAGGTTTTGCCTACACCGTCCCGCAGCAGGGATGAACGCGAGCTGGCGAGCCTTGGCTATCTGTACGCCTTGAAGGCAATCAGACCAGAGAAGACGATTATCGCCATCAGGATCAGCACCCACGCACCGACGTTACGCGAAAGGCGCCTCCGGCGACCGCGCACGGCCTGGTCCCTCCAGCGTTTGGCCTGATCAGCCCCTATATTCAGTTTGTCCATTTTGCCTTCTCCCCGCGATCACAATGCGGTTCATGCCATTTGGAGTCCAGATGTTGTCCCTGCCGTCCTATCGCCGCCCCTCTGGACATCGCTTCGGGGCTTTGCACAGAGCTAGTTTCTTCTGCGCCGATGGCATGTCGCGCATCTCAAAGGATCGTTTCCATAGGCCGATTCCAGATCGAACTGAATTCGATGTGAATCCCTGCTAAGCGTGGGCAAGGCTTCATCAAAATGAACGGCGACATGGTTCACGAATGTATGGAATCGATGGATGGAACAGCATCGGGAGTTTCGAGGTTGCGGGAATGTGTTGGCTGGGAGATCGCCCAGGTGCGCGGTCCGCGAAAGCGATCATCGAGGTCGAATGCGCTGAACGTGTAGCCAAGACGGCCAGATTGAAATCGCTTCGCATGGCGCAAATTTTGCTGGAGGCGGATCCGTACGTTTCATTCAACGAGGAACTCGACTGCTCGGTGCTTGTCGCCGTACTGGCGCGGGAACCTAAACGCCCACGTCCCGAATCCAGCGTGGGCCATCACCGGCTGCTGGATCCCAGCACGACTATTCCCTTTTTTCCATCAAAGTCTAACGACTGGAAAAGTGCATTGGAAAGCACTTGTCGTAACCGTTGATTCAACCATTGCTGGTATTGAGAGGAGGTGTGGGAGCGGCTCCGACAGTGCGGCGGGGGTTGGGTGCCGGAGCCGCCTGCGCAGCCGGTTGGGATTTGACCGCGCCGTCCTATTCTGGGACAGCGCGGTCAATGATTCGTTAAAATTCTCCGGATCTAATTTCTCCGTATCTAATTAAGTGTATACTAATTGAATTGTCGGTTGGCGGCAGGGGCACTGCGCAACGCGATTACGCGATGCTGGGCGCGACATCCTGGGGCAATGATTCGGCCGGCGGCAGTTCAGCCAAGCGCTTCTTGGCGCAATGCCATCTTCACGTTGGTCGACGACGTAAAGGGGCCGGCGCCGCAATGGAGGTTGCCTGATCAGCGCCGGCCAAGCGGGTATCGGGTCCGCCGCAGCTGCAGCGGTAGCTGATTCTTGACGTAACGTCATGCCGTCCTGTGATGGGCACAATCGCTGGCATTGAAGCCAATCTGGTGAAGCCTTCCCGCCCACCAATGACGACAATTGGCGGTTCGATGTCCGACATCGTCGACAAGTGAGGGCCGTCAAAGTGAATTGGTTAACAGATTGGCAGAACGGCCTCTGATTTGATCGGGGGAAGACTTGGCACCTTTTGTGCAAGTCTGGAATTGCCGGCTAATCCCGGCCCTGATTTGTGTGACAAATCGGGATGGGCTCGTCGGGAGTTGGGGGTTGGGGCCAACATCCGGCGAGTTCCGGTTCACAATGGAGATAGCTGCCCAAAGGCGAGACCTGACCTTCGAGGATCATTGTCCCGGCTCAGCTAAGCGCATGGGCTCGGCGACTTTGGTTGCAAGCACAAGATGCACGAAATCAAACCGGCGCCTAGGCAGTCGGGTTTGGGGCTTTACCTGCCTAAGCGCCGGCCGGGCGGAATTGACCCACCGCTGTAGGACCTAGCCGACTTTCGCCGTACCTTCGTCATGCGTTTGAGCAGGAGAGATCAAAACTGGGCCGCCAACCGACGGCGGCAAGCGATTCCGCCAAGCAATCAGGTCTGCCGTGTCTATAGTGCCCGTCGCCAAAATTACAGGTTGGCCCGAGAGGCAGAGAAGCGGCGCGAGACCTATTTCGGGAGCGAGTTCAGAAACGCTGAGAGCGCAGGAAAGATTGCTGGCTTGCCGGACATAGTTATCTCCATCGGGCGTCCCCACGCTCGAGCAAAAATACGAAGATATTAGCAGTCGCGCAATTAGGACCGAAGGTCTCAGTACACTGGGTAGTGGGTCAGTTTGGAATTCCGTCCCGATCACAATAGGCGTTTTCGCCTATGCGCCGTCTGGAAATAGGCGGAATCAACGGCTTTTCCAAGAAGGTGGAAGCCCACGCCAACGCGGTTGCCCTCCACTTCATGTATTACAATTTCGTTCGTTGCGCATGACCCCGGCCATGGCTGCCGGCGTCACCGGCAAGCTTTGGGAGATCGCGGACATCGTTGCGCTGATCGAGGCGAAGGAAGCCGAAAAGCCAGTAGTGTGTGGTCCCTACAAGAAGCGCGCCTAACCAGCGACAATCAGCTTCTGGACTTGATCCCGATCCCCTTGTGACCATTGTTTCGGGTCTTCCCCGTGAGCAACTTCGGCGTGAAGTTCGACGTGCTTCATTACCTCGGACGCGCTCTCTGCCGTGAAGCTCGCCGGGCAAGATTCCATCCCCGGATAATCCCTGCATCGATACGTGTATGGCATTGCTGCCTCCGTATATTAGCGAACGCTATAGGAGAGCGAGCGAATGCCGATTTTGTCAACGAATTTCAAACTGACCCACTACCGTACACTGGGCCTAAAGGCGGTCTAGCGATCGCCCACAGTTCCGGATGGAATCTAATCGGCGTGTCAGGGACTCAACCCCGCCGCGCTATGGTATTTCTGGCTGTGCTTGGGCCTTGTCGTAACCGTTGATTCAACCATTGCTAGTAATAAGACGGATGTGGGAGCGGCTCCGACACACTGGGCTGGGTAGGGCGCGTTTGCCGGAGCCGCCTGCGCAGTCGGTTGGGATTTGACCGCGCCGTCCTATTTTGGGACAGCGCGGTCAATGATTCGTTAAAATTTTCCGGAACTAATAAAGTGCATGCTAATTGAATCGCCGGTTGGGGGCTGGTGCATGCGTTTGAAGTTTGTCGAGCTGTTGATGCCGACCCTTGTGGTGAAGCCTCCCGAGGGCGATGCCTGGATTCACGAAGTCAAATTCGACGGGTATCGATCGCAGATAGTGATCGACGAAGAGGGCGCGCCTTTTCACCCGCCGCAGCCTGGACTGGACCTCTAATATCGCGACCTCACCGCAGCAAGTGCCGAGGTCGGCGCCGAGAGCGCAATCATCGACGGCGAGATCATCGTTCTCAAAGGCCCTGTTCGACTTCGCGGCTTTACGCAAAGCGATCACCTGCCGGCAGCACGACTTGTACTTCGTGGCATTCGACCTGCTGCACCTAAACGGCCATGATCTCCGCGAGATGGGCCTGGAGGAGCGGCTGGCGTCAAGTTGGGCCGCGTCGCGACCGTGAAGCATATTCGCGGCGAGCAGGACTTGCGGCACGCCTCGTTACAGGATTTCCGAGAGGAGACATGATGCTGTTTCGTTGCGGAGATAGAACGCTTCGACCGACGATTAACATCCCTTATCGCCGGTTTTTGTCCCGCCGCCCTTCGTTCGTTCGAAAAGGCGACGGGACACCTTTCGACCCCTAGCTTGGCGGCTGCGCCGGCCCTGTCCCCGTTCCACTGGAGGAACTGCACTTCCTTCCCGGTGATAGTCAGCACGGCGTTCAAGAGCACCTCATGCAGGAGACGGGTAGCTCGGTAGTGGCGATAGCTGTTGTGAGCGTTTTGACCTGGCCATGGTGGCGAGCTCCGTTGAAGGGGTTCGCCGCAACGAGGACAATAATCCTATATGGCTGAGCGCATGGCAAGCGGTTGGAGATAGTTTAAAAAAGGCCGACGCTATGGGGTTGGGTGGGCAGGCGCCGGCCAAAGGCGGGTAAGGTCCGCCGCTTGAGAAGCGTAACTGGGTCGCCTGCGTGCCCTTAATGGTATGATCGCCCAAGTCAGCCGGCGGCCGGCAGCATCAGCACTGCAACCGCCCGGACGGCCATCAGAGGCAGGCGGGCCAGGCCCACCATGTCGTGCTGACGGTAGCGCCACACTGCGCTGCCGTGCATTCTACAACGCAAGCACAGGCCGGTGCCGGAGCTTTAGGACGATGGATCAGGAAAGAGTTCTAGCCGCAGTCCTCTTAGCCGATGTGGTGGGCAGCACGCCGCTCTATGAGCGTATCGGCGACGATGCCGCTCTGCAGCAGGTCTCGGATTGCCTAGACGCGATACGCGAGATCGCCGCCCGGAACGGCGGTGATTTCATCCACTCGAAGGGCGATGACGTGCTTAGCCTGTTCGAGCGGCCAGAGGGGGCGCTGAGGGCCGTCCGTCAAATTGTCAGCCAGCTGACGAGAGGGTCGCTGACCACCCGGATCGGATTGCACTTCGGGGCGGTTATTCGCACGCGGGGCGAAGTATTCGGCGACGTTGTCAATGTCACCGCAAGGTTGTCCACCACGGCCAACCCGGGGGAGGTGCTGATCAGCCAGAGCTTCTTCGAAGCCCTTTCCTCAGAGGGCCGCAGTTCCTTGCGGCTCATCGACAAAATGCCCTTCAAGGGGAAGGAAGAGCCGTTCGACGTCTATACCCTGGGTGGCGATGATGGGGCACTCACTACGCAGATCGCCAGCCGGGGCACCATTATCGATAGGCGGTTCGCCCCGCCAAGGCACATCAATCTGGTCATCCGTTATGGGGATCAGTTGCGATCTTGCCGCAACAACGAATTCGTGACCATCGGCCGATCTCCTGAATGCAATATCGTCGTCCCGCGGCCCTGGGTCTCAAGGCACCACGCGACCTTCACCATTTCGAACGGCAGGGCGGGGCTTGTTGAGCGAAGCTCGTCGGGCACATTTGTGTCGACTGGGCCCGACCATGAAGTGTTCGTTCGCCGTGAAGCCGTTCTCCTGTTCGGCTCCGGCGTCATCTCGCCTGGGCGGAGGTCGTCCCTCAGCGACGCTCAGATCCTTAGCTACGAAATTATCTCAGGCTGACCCCGGCTGGAGAGCATCGGGGCGGCGAAGGCGAGGCGAATCGCCAATGCTGCAGCAAAGGCGCGCCAATTCCGTCTCGGCCGTGTCCGTTGCAGGCCGATCAAATCGTCAAAAACGTGTTCCACGGCCATTTTCTCTCCTTCGAGCGATCTCGTGCCGATCGGCGCCTAGCGAAGTCGAGTTGTGTAGATATGCTGTAGACCAGCCAATTTTCGGCTGTTCCTGCAACTCTGAAACCTATGGAAATGTTGGCTCCCCGGGCCGGATTCGAACCAGCGACCAACCGGTTAACAGCCGGTTGCTCTACCACTGAGCTACCGGGGAACAGAGGCTCTCATGTGAGTGGCGCAGCCTATAGCAAACCCGTTTCGGCTTTGCAAAGAAGCATTTCGCATTTTTTAGCGCTTTTTCATGCGATGGTTTCTGGCAATCGCCCGATGACACCACATATGAGCGGTCTTGGACGCCGTCCGGCCCTGGTCGGCGGAACCGAAAGGGCAATTGCAGCCTTTACCATATATGGCTTTAACTGGTGGCAACCGGATCGAGTTCGACATGACTGCAGCAGGCGAAAACCAGGCATCGGCGCGGAAAATTTCGGTGTTCGGCCGCGAGTTCACCATGCCGCGCTCACGCGGCCTCAGGATCGCCATCGGCGGCGTGCTGGTGTTTTTCGGCATTCTCGGCTTCCTGCCGATTCTCGGTTTCTGGATGATTCCGCTCGGCCTTTTGGTGCTTTCCTACGAATTTGCCGCGGTGCGCCGCCAGCGGCGGCGGTTCGTCGTCTGGTGGGAACGACGCAGGCGGCCGGGTTGAATGTGATGGGCGCACGGTCCCGGCTCAGCCGTCGCTGCGCTTTTCCAGCCCCCTCGCAGATTTCCTTGAGGACGGCAGCCGCTGAAGCCGGCCGCGCGCGATCGTGCGGCGAGAGCCGGCTTGCGCCCTCGATGGCAAGGCGGTCGATCGCGTAGCGCACAAGCTGTTCGCAGCGCAGCAGCGACAATCTGCCCGATGTGTTGGATTCCCGGTCTGCCGCGGGCCGACGCATGAATTACCTCCATCTTCCGCTACGCAGAGCCATGGGTTCGAGTTTCGTCTGCCTCTCGGTCACGCTTAATGACCGGCTAATATGCTGGCGTGCCAAGAGATTAAGCCGCTCGGAACCACGTTGCGGAGGCTGACGCGGAAAGCGCGCCGGAATGCTGCGCGGGCGCTTGACGACCTTTCGTCGCCACCATATTGAGTTCGCTCGCCGGGAGCGACGAGGCCTCGTGGCGGAGTGGTTACGCAGAGGACTGCAAATCCTTGCACCCCGGTTCGATTCCGGGCGAGGCCTCCAGTTGCTTCAGCTCCCGCGCGGCGGGGGCTTGAGTTCCGGTCGAATGCGCCGCAGTGTTGGCGCGGCAAGCGCATTTCGGCGCATTGGTTTTTGACGGATTGGTTGGGACATGAGCGCTGATTTCTCCGAGCTTCGCGTCAAGATGGTCGACGGCCAGGTCCGCACCACCGACGTGACAGACGCAGCATTGCTCGATGCCATGCTTGCCGTGCCGCGCGAGGCCTTTGTCGGGGCCGGCCAACAGGCTCTTGCCTATATTGACGAGGATATCCGCATTTCCGACGGCGCCGACGGTAGCGGAGCGCGCTACCTCATGGAGCCGTCGCCGCTGGCCAAGCTTTTACAGCTGGCGGAGATCGCTGCCGGCGATTCGGTACTCGATGTCGGCTGCGGCACCGGCTATTGCGCAGCACTCCTGTCCAGGCTGGCAAAATCCGTCATTGCTCTGGAAAGCGATGCCGCGCTGGCAGAGACGGCCAAAGCCGCACTCTCGGCGCAGGGCTGCGACAATGTCACCGTGGTCGCCGGGCCGCTGCCGCAGGGCCATGCCGCCAAAGCGCCCTACAATGTGATTCTGATCGGCGGCAGCGTCGAGGAAGTGCCGGCGGCGCTGCTCGGCCAACTCGCCGAAGGTGGCCGTCTGGTCGCCGTCGAAGGGCAGGGCAATGCGGGTGTGGCCCGTTTGTTTTTCAAAGCAGGGGGGGTTGTAACCGGAAGACGGGCATTTAATGCGGCAATTAAGCCACTACCGGGATTTGAACGCATTCATGCGTTCGAATTCTAAGTGATTTTACCTTGCAGCAAAGGCGCTGTCATGTTGGCTTGCGATTGGACAATCGTTGCTGATTTGGTTAACCGGTGTTTCGGGAGGCCGTCAGCGGGGGAACGATAAATCGACGCGGCGCCGGCTGATCCCTAGGGGTGGGCTGGCGTGGCGTGGTTCCCGTGCAAAACGAATGAGGGATTTAAAGTGCCGTCCTTAGCCAAAAGCTTGTTTGCTACCGTCCTTATTTCCGCGACAGCGCTTTCGCCGATAGCCGCCTCGGCGGAAACCATTCTCGGCGCGCTTTCCAAGGCCTACCAGAACAATTCGTCGCTGAATTCGGCCCGTGCGGGCGTGCGCGTCACCGATGAGGGCGTGGCGATCGCCAAGTCGGGATACAGGCCGGTCATTACCGGGAGTGCGGACGTCGGCTACGCCAGCCGGCACCTCAACGGTTCAAACACCGGCACTCGTCTGACAACCGGGAGCTTCGGCGTCGCCATCAATCAGATGCTTTTTGACGGGTTTCAGACCAAGAACAACGTCGCGGCAGCCGAGGCGCAGGTCAAGGCGTCGGTCGAGAGCCTGCGCAACACCGAAGAGAATACGCTGTTCAACGCGGCAAGCGCCTACATGGATGTCATCCATGACCGTCAGGTGGCGGTGCTGACCGAACAGAATTTGCAGTTCCTGACCGAGCAGGCGCGCGCGGCGCGCTCGCGCTTTGAGGTCGGCGAGGGCACGCGCACCGACGTGGCGCAGGCCGACGCCTCGCGCTCGGAGGCGGTGGCGCAGTTGAGTGCGGCGCGCGCGCAGGCACTGGCCAGTGCCGCAACCTATCGCCAGATCGTCGGTGACGAGCCGGGCAACCTCAAGGCGGCGTCGCCATTGGCGAAGCTTTTGCCGAGGAGCCTCGATGCGGCGATCGACATCGCGGCGACCGAACATCCGGCCATTCTTTCTACCGAACATCTGGTCGACGCGGCCGCATTTCAAGTGAAGTCGCACGAAGGTGCGCTGCTGCCGCAGCTTTCCGCTTCCGCCGGCGTTTCGGACGACTACTCCAAAAACTCGCCGGAAACCTTGACGTCGCAGAATGGCACTACCCGTTCCGCTAACATTGGTGCGACGCTGACCATTCCGATCTATTCGGGTGGCCGCACCTCGGCCCTGGTCCGCCAGTCGAAGGAATCGCTCAGCCAGGCTCGCATTGAGGTCGATGTCAGCCGCGACCAGGTGCGTCAGGCGGTGACATCGGCATGGACGCAATACACCTCTGCACAGGAGAGCGTCGCGGCCAACCGGCAGGTGATCGCCGCCGCGCAGTTGGCTTTGAACGGCGTTATCGAAGAGCGCAATGTCGGCCAGCGCACGACGCTCGATGTGCTGAACGCCCAGAACGATGTCATCAGCGCCAAGATCAACCTTGCCACCTCCGAGCGCGATGTGGTGGTGGCGAGCTATGCTATTCTTTCGGCCATGGGCCGCCTGTCGGTCGAGCGCCTGGCGTTGAATGTGGTGAAGTACAAGCCTGAAGAGCACTACAGAGCCGTCAAGGACAAGTGGATCGGTCTGCGCACACCGGACGGCCGCTGATCGCGCCCAGGCGGTTTCAAGTCCCGCCAGGATTGGAGTGTTGGAGCGCCGCGCATCCCAGGGATGCGCGGCGTTATCCTTTTGTACCGACAGGATCTTTTCCGAAGAAGGTTTTCGGTTCGCTGCCATGTCTAAATTGTTGAAATCCCGCATCTCCCGAGATTGGGGATTCTCCGATGGCGATCCGTCGGCTACGCTGTCGCCATGATTCGTGTCCGGCTTTGACGGACAGAGAATCTTAGAACGGGTCACTACAGCGCCGGAAGAAATACTGGCTTCCATCAGAAGGATCATCGAAGACAGCGACACCGGCCGCAAGCAGCCGGGTGACGCCGATGAGTTGCGTCAGGACCTTGTACCTGCCGCCGGGCCGGCCTCGGATGTCGAGGCCTTCCGCAGCGATCTGCACAGCGTGGCCGAAAGCAAGAAGCCGTTGACGCTGGCCGAGGTGCAGGCGCAACTGGCCGAACCTGTCGCGGCACGGCTGGAGCCGCGCTCCGAGCCGGCTTCGGTGAAGCCGGCCACGCCGGCAAATCCTGCTGCTACAACCGTCGCGCCCCCCACGCATGCGCCGATGACCCTGGCGGAAGTGAGCGCCAGAATAGCCAGCGAGTCTGCCACGGCGGCCAGGACAGAAGCGCCGGCCCGGCCAAAGGCGGAGACCACCGATTCCATCGTCACCGATTGGCGGCGCGAAATTGCAGCCGTGGGCAGTCAGACAAAGCCCGCCGATGTGGCCAAGCCGCTAGACGTCAGGCCGCAAGAGATCAGGCAGCAAGAGGTCAGGCAGGAAGAGGTCAGGCAGCAAGAGACCGGGAAGCGGCAGGCTGCTGCGGCGGAGATCGAGGCTTTCGAGGACGATCTCGCAGCCGAGTCGGCTTTCGAGTCAGGCCCGTCGCGCAGCGAGCAGGCGCGCCAGGCCGATGCAACATCGGTTCGCCCGGCGATCGTTTCGGAACACACCGGACGGCAGGTCGCAGCGGCTTTCGGCGAGCTCTCCGACGCCTTTGCCAGCCGCAGCAAGAAGACCTTCGACGAGATGGCCGAGGAGATGCTGCGGCCGATGCTGCAGGATTGGCTGGACAACAATCTGCCGACGCTGGTCGAGCGCCTGGTGCGCGAGGAAATCGAGCGCGTCGCGCGCGGTGCGCAGTAATTCCGCCGAGCCCGAAGAGGAAAAGCGCGGCCCTGAGCTTTTTGTGAGCTTCAGCTTCCCTTGGCTGCTGTGGCAAAAGCGATCAGGTTGCCGTCGATATCCGCGGCAATGAAAACACGGGCATGGCCTTCCCGTTGAAATGACCGGGGCGACGCCTATTTGCCGGTGAAGGACCAGGCCGCCCTGCGGTTGACTTGGCCAAAACCTTCCGATTTACACCGGACCAGCAAACTCCCGACAGCGCGGACCATTTCCCATGCTTGAAAAGACCTACGACGCCAAGACCGTCGAGCCCAAGATCGCCAAAATATGGGAAGAGGCGGACGCCTTCCGCGCCGGCGCCGGGGCAGAGGAGGGGGCCGAGGCCTTCACCATCGTCATCCCGCCGCCCAACGTCACCGGCTCGCTGCATATGGGCCACGCGCTCAACAACACGCTGCAGGACATCCTGGTGCGCTTCGAGCGCATGCGCGGCAAGAATGTGCTGTGGCAGCCCGGCATGGACCATGCCGGCATTGCCACGCAGATGGTGGTCGAACGCCAGCTGATGGAAAAACAGATCCATCGCCGCGACCTCACCCGCGAACAATTCATCGAGAAGGTCTGGGAGTGGAAGGCCGAATCCGGCGGCGCCATCTTCAACCAGCTGAAGCGCCTCGGCGCCTCGGCCGACTGGTCGCGCGAGCGCTTCACCATGGATGAAGGCCTGTCCAAGGCCGTGCTCGAAGTCTTCGTCAGCCTGTACAAGCAGGGGCTGATCTACAAGGACAAGCGCCTTGTGAACTGGGACCCGAAGTTGTTGACGGCGATCTCCGACCTCGAGGTCGAGCCGCAGGAGGTCAACGGCAATCTGTGGCACTTCCGCTACCCGATCGAGGGCGAGGCGTTCGATCCGGAAAATCCGAAAACCTTCATCACCGTGGCGACGACCCGCCCGGAGACGATGCTGGGCGATACGGCGGTCGCCGTGCACCCGGACGACGAGCGCTACCGGCATCTGGTCGGCAAGAATGTCGTCCTGCCGATCGTCGGCCGGAAGATCCCTGTTGTGGCTGACGAGTATTCCGATCCGGAAAAAGGCTCCGGCGCGGTCAAGATCACGCCGGCCCACGACTTCAACGATTTCGAGGTCGGCAAGCGCCACAAGCTGCCGGCCATCAACATCCTGACCATCGAGGCAGCCATCAAACTGACGGACAACGAGGACTTCCTCGCCGGCCTTGAGATCACGCCGGAGCGCCAGGCCGTCTGGGACGAACTCGACGGTCTCGACCGTTTCGTCGCGCGCAGGAAGATTGTGGAGCTGATGGAGGCCGGCGGCTTCCTCGACAAGGTCGAGCCGCACCGTCATGCCGTGCCGCATGGCGACCGCGGCGGCGTGCCGATCGAGCCGTTCCTGACCGAGCAGTGGTATGCCAATGCCGCCGAACTCGCCAAACCGGCGATCGCCTCGGTGCGCGAAGGCCGTACCAACTTCGTGCCGAAGAACTGGGAAAAGACCTATTTCGACTGGATGGAGAACATCCAGCCCTGGTGCATTTCGCGCCAGTTGTGGTGGGGCCACCAGATCCCGGCCTGGTACGGGCCTGACGGGCGCGTCTTTGTCGAGAAGACCGAGGAAGAGGCGCTGGCCGCTGCCATCGAATATTATCTGGCGCTGGAAGGGCCGTGGAAGGCCTGGGTCGAGGACAAGCTCGAGAATTTCAAGCCGGGCGAGATCCTGACCCGTGACGAGGATGTGCTCGACACCTGGTTCTCCTCGGCACTGTGGCCGTTCTCGACGCTGGGCTGGCCGGACCACACGCCGGAACTGAAGACCTACTACCAGACCGACGTGCTGGTGACCGGCTTCGACATCATCTTCTTCTGGGTCGCCCGGATGATGATGATGGGCCTGCACTTCATGCACGAGGAGCCATTCCACACCGTCTATGTGCATGCGCTGGTGCGCGACAAGAACGGGCAGAAGATGTCGAAGTCGAAGGGCAACGTCATCGATCCACTCGACCTCATCGACGAGTTTGGCGCCGACGCACTGCGCTTCACGCTGACGGTGATGGCGGCGCAGGGGCGCGATGTGAAGCTCGATCCGGCGCGCATCGCCGGCTACCGCAATTTCGGCACCAAGCTATGGAACGCGACGCGCTTTGCCGAGATGAACGAGGTCGCGCGCAATGACGATTTCTGGTTGAACGACGCCAAGCTGCCGGTCAACCGCTGGATCCTGACCGAGCTGACCAGGGCGTCGCACGCGATCACCGAGGGCATTACCAGCTACCGCTTCAACGAGGCGGCGGGCGCTGCCTACCGCTTTGTCTGGAACCTGTTCTGCGACTGGTATCTGGAACTTCTGAAGCCGGTGTTCATGGGCACTGACGAGGCAGCCAAGGCGGAAAGCCGCGCCTGCGTCGCCTTCGTGCTCGACGAAATCTACAAGCTCCTGCATCCGATGATGCCGTTCATGACCGAGGAATTGTGGGCGCAGACGGCAGGCGAGGGCAGGACGCGCGCAACGCTGCTTTGCCACGCCGCCTGGCCATCACCAGACTTCGAGGACGCGGATGCGGCCGCCGACATCAACTGGCTGGTCGATCTGGTCTCCGGCATACGCTCTGTGCGCTCGGAGATGAACGTGCCGCCGGCAGCGATCGCGCCGCTGGTGGTGGTCGGCGCAAGCGCCGAGACCCATCAGAGGCTGGAACGCCATGCTTCCGCCATTAAGCGGCTGGCGCGGGTCGGCGACATCTCGCTGCAGGACGCAGCACCCAAGGGCTCGGCCCAGATCGTGCTCAACGAAGCGATCATCTGCCTGCCGCTCGGCAGCCTGATCGATCTCTCCGCCGAGGCGGCGCGGCTGCAGAAGGAACTGGCCAAGGTGACCGAGGAAATCGCCCGGTTGCACAAGAAGCTGTCTAACGAAAGATTCGTCGCCAGCGCGCCGGAAGAGATCGTTGCAGCCGAGCGCGAAAAACTCGATGAATACCGTGATCAGCAGGAGAAGCTTTCGGTGGCGTTGACCAGGGTGCGCGACGCCGGTTGAACACCGGATTCGCGAGGCGCCGACAAGCGCGTCGCGACTGCTCTTTTGCCCGAAAAATAGGCATTCCGTTGCGTTAATATTGACGTAAACGGAAAGTTTCAGCCCCATTGTTGCCATAATGTAACAATCGGGCGGAATGCCGGCAAAACAGCCGGATTTCGTGCCGTTTTAAGCGTTTCTTCTGATTTTTTTCCTAATGTGCCTCCCAAATGGCCATTTTCGGACCTGCTGGCCAGGCCGCCACTGTGTTCGAAATGCGGTCCGCAAGAGTGTACGTGTACGCTATGTGATTTCATTGTTGCACCGTTAACCTGAATTGGTTCTAGCTTGACGCACTAGTATTTCGGGGAGGACATCCATGAGCAATTTGCGTTTGAAAACACTGCTGGGGGCGGGGTGTTTTTCGCTGGGCTTGATCGGATCGGCGGTGGGGCCGGCGCATGCCGGGGGCATAGAGCGCGGCGGCTACGACATCGATCTTTTGTTCGATCCGGCGCCGTTCGCCTCGGAAGCCGAGGCGACCTTCGTAATGCCGCAGCGCAAGCTCAAAAATGCGGTCGATACCGACCCGTTTAACGGCACCGTGATTGGTTCGAGCACGGCCGATGACAGCGAGAGCTACTGGGTGCCGCGCATCGGCTTCAAGGCTCAGATCGTGCAGGGCGTCGACTGTATGGCGGATTATTCGCAGCCATGGGGCGCGCATACCTCCCCTGGTCAGTGGGCCGGCGCCCAGTCAAACATGGAAACGGATATCAAGAGCAACAACTACGCCGCCACCTGCTCCTACAAGATGGATGCAGGCAAGGGCCAGCTTCGCTTTATCGGCGGTGTGTTCTATCAGGAAGTCTACGGCTTCAAGGAAAGCCTTGTGTCGCCGGCTCTCCCCGACTTCAGCCTCACCGGCCGCGTTGATCTCAAAGGTACCGGCTGGGGCTGGCGCGCTGGCATTGCTTACGAAATCCCCGAAATCGCTTTGCGCGCCAGCCTCGTCTACAATTCGCAGGTGAAGCTCGACAACCTCTCCGGCACGCTCGATTTGACGAAAGTCGGCGCTCTTGAGCCGACCGACATTTATGGCGAAGCGTCCATGCCGGATTCCGTGGAATTGAAGCTTCAGTCCGGCATCGCGCCCGGCTGGCTCGCCTTCGGGTCGATCAAGTGGGTCAACTGGAGCGTGTTGCAGAGCATTCCGATCTGTTCGCAGGCCTCAAAAGGCCTGGCACCCTGCACGACGGTTTCCCCTTTCCCGGTTAGGATGACCTCGCTTGATCTGATGTATCGCGACGGCTGGACTGTCACTTCCGGCATTGGCCACAAATTCAACGACCAGTGGAGCGGCGCCGCCCAGATTTCGTGGGATCGCGGTACAGCCCATGGCGTGGGCTCGCAGACCGATACCTGGACGCTGGGTGGCGGCGTCGCCTATACGCCCACGGCCAATATTGAAGTGCGTCTGGCGGGTGCGGTCGGTGTGCTGACCAGCGGCCATTCCGGAACCCTGACCGACGAAAACGGCTACGTGGCTGGCACGGACGTCAGTTATGATTTTGGCAACGATTTGGTCACCGCCATTTCGGGCGGTATCAAGATCAAGTTCTAAGCCCCAGAAATTGAAGAGAAAAAGGTCGGGCAATGCTCGGCCTTTTTCGTTTGCGGGCACGGCGGCGAGCCATGCCGGCGAAGGCTTGCGTTGCAGATACGCCTCACCTGCGCCGCCCCTCGGGATTGTGACGTTTTGGCAACAGTTTCTGAACAACCCCCGCGCTAGAGTTCCGCCCGACCAAATTGCCCATTTCCCGCCATAAACCCGGCGCACCTCGAATTTGTCTCGGGACACGCGCCAGAAGGCTCGGCGATGAGGCAGGCCGCACCGCCCGCGGCAAGGAAGAGTATGGACGCCAAAGTCATTTCCAAGGCCAAGCTCCCGAGCCGCCATGTGACCGTCGGTCCGGCGCGTGCGCCGCACCGTTCGTATCTCTATGCCATGGGTCTGTCGGCGGCCGAGATCGCTCAGCCGCTGGTCGGCGTCGCCTCCTGCTGGAACGAAGCCGCACCTTGCAACATCTCGCTGATGCGTCAGGCGCAAGTGGTCAAGAAGGGTGTGGCCTCCGCCAACGGCACGCCGCGCGAATTCTGCACCATCACCGTCACCGACGGCATTGCAATGGGCCACCAGGGCATGAAGTCGTCGCTGGTGTCGCGCGACGTGATCGCCGATTCGGTCGAACTCACCATGCGCGGCCATTGCTACGATGCGCTGGTCGGCCTTGCCGGCTGCGACAAGTCGCTGCCCGGCATGATGATGGCCATGGTGCGGCTCAACGTGCCGTCGATCTTCATCTATGGCGGCTCGATCCTGCCCGGCAGCTATCGCGGCCGCCAGATCACCGTGCAGGATGTGTTCGAGGCGGTCGGCCAGCATTCGGTCGGCACGGTCAGCGATGCCGAGCTGCTCGAGATCGAGCAGTCGGCGTGTCCGTCGGCCGGCTCCTGCGGCGCCCAGTTCACTGCCAACACCATGGCGACCGTCGCCGAGGCGATCGGCCTGGCGCTGCCCTATTCCTGCGGTGCGCCGGCGCCCTACGAGATGCGCGACCGCTTCAATTTCGCCTCCGGCGAAAAGATTATGGAGCTGATCGCCAAGAACATTCGGCCGCGCGACATCATCACGCTGAAGGCGCTGGAGAATGCGGCGACTGTGGTGTCGGCCACCGGCGGCTCGACCAATGCGGCTTTGCACCTGCCGGCCATCGCGCATGAAGCCGGCATCAAGTTCGACCTGTTCGACGTCGCTGCGATTTTCGAAAAGACCCCCTACATCGCCGACCTCAAGCCGGGCGGCAAATATGTCGCCAAGGACATGTTCGAGGCCGGCGGCATTCCGCTGCTGATGAAGACGCTGCTCGACCATGGCTATCTGCATGGCGACTGCCTGACCGTGACTGGCCGTACTTTGGCCGAAAACATGGAGCATGTTGCCTGGAATGATAGCCAGGATGTGGTCCGTCCCGCCAACCGACCAATCACCCAAACCGGCGGTGTCGTGGGCTTGAAGGGCAACCTTGCCCCCGAGGGCGCGATTGTGAAGGTCGCGGGCATGACGGAGCTGAAATTCTCAGGCCCGGCACGCTGTTTCGATTCGGAAGAGGAATGTTTCGAGGCGGTCACGCACCGCAACTATAGGGAAGGCGAGGTTCTCGTCATCCGCTACGAAGGTCCGCGCGGCGGTCCGGGCATGCGCGAGATGCTGTCGACGACGGCGGCGCTCTACGGCCAGGGCATGGGCGGCAAGGTGGCCCTCATCACCGACGGCCGTTTTTCGGGCGCGACGCGCGGTTTCTGCATCGGCCATGTCGGGCCCGAAGCTGCCGTCGGCGGACCGATCGGACTGCTGAAGGACGGCGATGTGATCTCGATCGATGCAACCAAAGGCACGATCGAGGTCGACCTGTCCGAGGCTGAACTGGCAACGAGGGCGAAGGCCTGGAAGGCGCGCACGACCGACTACCAGTCCGGCGCGATCTGGAAATATGCACAGACGGTAGGGCCTGCCCGCGACGGCGCGGTCACCCATCCCGGCGGTGCCAAAGAAACACATTGCTATGCGGATATCTGAGTTGTTGAGGTCATCTGTCCTTCCGGCACTGGTCGCTGTTGCGATCTTTGGCGCCGTGGGCCAGGCCATGGCCTTCGACGACAAGGTGTTCGACGACAAGACCGGCGTGAAGCCGCAATCGAGCCCGTGGGCTGTGTTCCAGTTCGGCTTCTCCGCCTACAAGAGCGGCCACAAGGAACAGGCGGTCGAGGCCTATAAATACGCCGCCGAAAACGGCCAGATAGGCGCCACCTGGAAGCTCGCGCGCATGTATGCCGAAGGCGACGGCGTGACCCGCGACGACTATGCGGCCTTCAAATTCTTCTCCGAGATCGTCGATCAGGATGTCGAGCCAGGATCGCCGGAGGAAAGCTATGTCTCCGACGCGCTGGTGGCGCTGGGCGACTATCTCAGGACAGGCATTCCCGGCAGCCCTGTCGAGGAAAACGAGGTCGCGGCGCAGGAATATTACATGCGCGCAGCCGCCAATTACCGCAATCCGAACGCCCAGTTCGAGATGGGCCAGATGTTCCTGAAGGGCGAGGGCGGCGTGAAGGCCAGCGTCAAGCAGGCCGGCCGCTGGTTCCAGCTCGCTGCCGAAAAGGGCCATGCCGGCGCCCAGGCGACGCTGGGCAATCTTCTGTTCCAGAGCGGCAAGATCGTGCGCGGGCTGGCGATGATGACGGCCGCGCTCGAACGCGCCTCGCCGGCCGACCAGCCGTGGATTCGCGGCATGCAGGAAGAGGCATTTGCCGCCGCCGGCGAAGCCGACCGCCGCACCGCCATATCGCTGGCGGATGATATTCTCACCAAGGGCGGCGGCGACCAGTAAGGGTCGTGCGCTGATCTCCCCCGCAAGGGTCCTGCAAGGGGGGAGATCAGCTCTCGACTTATCAGTTCGCGATCGGTTCCGTCGGCACCGCGCTGTGCGCCGGCACCGAGATTGGCGTAACCTTCAGGTGAGGCTTCATCGTGTTGTCGGGGCAGGTGTCGCCGATCTTCGTCCATGAGGTGTTGTTGAGCACGAGGTCGCAGCGGGCCATGTGGCTCTGGTCGGAAACCGTCAGGCAAGCGACCTGGCCAACCTGGTACGACTTGCCATTGGCCAGGCACTGCTGGTCGGCGAAGGCCGCTGCGGGTGCAGCCATGGCAAATGCCAGGCCGATCGGACAAAGAAGGAATCGTATGGTCATGGAACCCCAGCCGCCATGCTGATTTCCGAATGAAGAGCGCGATTGTGGCGATATCAGGGTTCGGCAGCTATCAGGCCGGCAGCAAGGCCAGATCGATCGCCACCGGCACGTGGTCGGACGGTTTTTCCCAGGCGCGCACGTGCTTTTCGATCGAGGCCGAGGAAAAGCGGTTGGCGGCTTCGGGCGACAACAACAGATGGTCGATCCGGATGCCGTTGTTCTTCTGCCAGGCGCCGGCCTGGTAATCCCAGAAGGTGTAAACATCGGCGGCGTCGGTGACGGCGCGCACCGCCTCGGTGAAGCCGAGATTCTTCAGCCGCCGGAAGGCCTGCCGGGTCTGCGGCTGGAACAGCGCATCGCTCAGCCAGTTCTCGGGAAACCGCGCGTCGATCGGCTCGGGGATGACATTGTAGTCACCGGCGAGCACCAACGCCTCTTCCAGAAGCAGGCGCTGCTCGGCCCAGCGATGCAGCCGCTCCATCCAGGACAGCTTGTAAGGGAACTTCTTGTCGTCATCGATCGGGTTGCCGTTGGGCAAATAGAGCGAGGCGACGCGCAGTGCGCCCTGGTCGGTCGAGAATACGCCCTCGATAAAGCGCGCCTGCTCATCCGTGTCGTCGCCGGGCAGGCCCCTGGTGACCTCGTCGAAGGGCATGTTCGACAGCAAAGCGACGCCGTTAAAACCTTTCTGGCCATGGGTTTCGACATTGTAGCCCAGCGCCTCGATCTCGGCGCGCGGGAACTGTTCGTCGACCGTCTTGATTTCCTGCAGGCAGACGATGTCGGGCTGGCTCTCGGTCAGCCAATGGGTGAGGTTGCCGATGCGGGCGCGGACGCCGTTGATGTTCCAGGTGACGATTTTCATGGCGGCCTCAGGGGTGTTCCGGCGGGAGACGTTCGACAAGCCCGATCGTATTGCCTGCCGGGTCCTTTAGAAAGGCCATCCATTCGCTTTCCCCAGCCGGGCCGAACGTGCCTTCGGTATCGTTGTGGACGAGCGCCGGCGCTGCGGTGAACGGAACGCCTGCGGCTTTCGCCTCGGCGTGGAAGGCTTCGAGCCCTGCTATGTCGAGATAGACGATCCCTGCCGGCACGCCGTCGGTGAACAGCAACCTGATATCGCCGGCCATGATGAAGGCCATGCCGGGCGGATCGTAGCGGGCGTGCACGCCCAGGCCGAGCACATCACGCCAGAAGGCCAGCGTGACATCGAGATCGCGCCCGGCCGACAGCGCGACCTGACGGACCGCGCCGATGGCAGACATATCGTTAGATGGAAAAACTGGTGCCGCAGCCGCAGGAGGCGACTGCATTCGGGTTGCGGATCTGGAACGACTGGCCCATCAGATCGTCGACGAAGTCGATCACCGAGCCGCCCATATAGACCAGCGAGAGGTCGTCGATCAGCACGGTGGCACCGTCCTTTTCGATGGCGACGTCGTCGTCATTGCGGGTATCGACCAGGTCGAACTTGTAGGAAAAGCCGGAGCAACCGCCGCCTTCGACGGAGACGCGCAGCGCGGTCTTGCCGGCTTCGCCAGACACGATTTTGGCGATCCGCCTGGCGGCGGAGTCGGTCATCTCGACTTTCATGGCAGTCTTGGCATCAGCGCCCATGGGCGTCACCTTGCTTTCGGTTTCACATGATAGGTATGAAGCGGGAAGGGGCAAGTCAACTGCGGCGGCATCAGCCATGACAAATGAGCTTGGCGACATCGGCTTCGGCTATCGGCCGCGCGCGGCCTATGCCAGTGATCCCGCCAAGTCGCGTGGGCGGCTTTATGACGAGGTCGAAAGCCCGACCCGCACGCCGTTCCAGCGCGACCGCGACCGTATCATCCATTCCACCGCGTTCCGCCGGCTGAAGCACAAGACGCAAGTATTCGTGGCGCATGAGGGCGACCACTATCGCACCAGGCTAACGCATTCGATCGAGGTGGCGCAGATTGCGCGGGCTCTGGCGCGGGCGCTGCGCGGCGATGAGGATCTGGCCGAGGCGGTCGCCCTGGTGCACGATTTCGGCCACACGCCGTTCGGCCATACCGGCGAGGACGCGCTGAACGAGCGGATGTCCCAATGGGGCGGCTTCGACCACAATGCGCAGTCGCTGCGCGTGGTGACGCGGCTGGAGCGGCGCTATGCCGAGTTCGACGGGCTGAACCTGACCTGGGAGACTCTGGAAGGCCTGGTCAAGCACAATGGCCCGCTGACCGACGCCAAGGGAAAGGGCCTCAAGGGCCTGGTGCCGCAGGCGATCCGTGACTATTCCGAGCTGCACGACCTCGAACTCGACCATTTCGCCGGCATCGAGGCGCAGTGCGCGGCGATTGCCGACGACATCGCCTACAACACCCATGACATAGATGACGGCCTACGCTCCGGCTTCCTGACCCTGGACATGCTGGAGACGGTTGCCCTGCCGGGATCGATCCTCGAAAGCGTGCGCGCGCGCTATCCCGGCCTTGACGATGTGCGCACCGGCCATGAGTTGATGCGCCGACAGATCACCATGATGGTCGAGGATGTCATCGTTTCGACCACCGCCAACCTGGAGCGCATCAAGCCCGACAGTGCCGAAGCGGTGCGGGCGGCGGGCGAGACGATGGTGACGTTTTCCGCCGGCATGGCGGCGACCGAGAAGGATTTGAAGGCGTTTCTCTACAAGCACCTCTACCGGCACGATGAGGTGATGCGCGTGCGTGGCGACGCCGAGCAGATCGTGCGCGACCTGTTCGATGTCTATTTCGCCGATCCGCGCGCCATGCCGGATGGCTGGCGCGAAGGGCTCGATCGGGCCGAGGATCGCATCAAGGCGCGCAGCGTCGCCGATTTCCTGGCGGGGATGACGGACACCTATGCCTTGAAGGAACACCGCCGTCTGTTTGACCATACGCCCGATTTAAGCTAGGGCGGGCGCGATTTGCCGGCCAATGAGCCGGTTCTCCTGCACAGTCCGCCAGAGCAAGACCCATGAACATCTTCGCCGATTTCAGCGCGCGAATCACAAAAGCCGTCGAAGCGCTTGATTTGAAAGACAGTAATGGCGTTTCGCCTGACCTGTCGCGCATCGCCGTGGAGCCGCCGCGCGACGCCAGCCATGGCGATCTCGCCACCAATGCGGCGATGGTGCTGGCCAAGCCGACCGGGCAGAACCCGCGCGCGCTGGCCGAACGGCTGGTGGAAGCGCTGCGCAGCGACGCCGATGTCGCCGCAGCCGACGTCGCCGGCCCGGGCTTCGTCAATCTCAGGCTCAAGGACGCTTTCTGGCAGACGCATCTGACCGCTCTGCTCGGGCAGGGCCGCAACTATGGCCGCTCGACCATCGGCGGCGGCAAGAAGACCAATGTCGAATATGTGTCGGCCAACCCGACCGGACCGATGCATGTCGGCCATTGCCGGGGTGCGGTGGTCGGCGACACGCTGGCCAATCTGATGGGCTTCGCCGGCTATGACGTGACCAAGGAATACATCATCAACGACGCCGGCGGTCAGATCGACGTGCTCGGCCGCTCGGTCATATTGCGGTATCGGGAGGCGCTCGGCGACGAGATCGGCGAAATTCCGCCTGGCCTTTATCCCGGCGACTATTTGGTCCCTCTTGGCCAGGCGCTGGCGAAAGAGTTCGGCCGCAGCCTGCTGCAAATGCCGGATGACGAGGCGCTGGCCATCGTCAAGGACCGCGCCATAGATGCGATGATGGTGATGATCCGCGAGGACCTGGCGCTGCTCAACGTGCATCACGACGTGTTCTTCTCCGAGCGCACGCTGCATGCCGACAACGCCAAGAAGATCCGCTCGGCGATCAACGATCTGACGCTGAAGGGCCACATCTACAAGGGCAAGCTGCCGCCGCCCAAGGGCGAAAAGCCGGACGACTGGGAAGACCGCGAGCAGACTTTGTTCCGCTCGACCGCGGTTGGCGACGACATTGACCGGGCGCTGGTCAAGTCCGACGGCTCGTTCACCTATTTCGCCGCCGATGTCGCCTATCTCAAGGACAAGGTCGACCGCGGCTTTGTCGATCTGATCTATGTGCTGGGCGCCGACCATGGCGGTTACGTCAAGCGGTTGGAAGCGCTGGCGCGGGCGATTGCCGGCGACGACGTGAAGCTCACGGTTCTGCTTAGCAATCTGGTCAAGCTGTTTCGCGACGGCGAGCCGGTGCGGATGGGAAAAAGGGCTGGGAATTTCATCACGGCGCGGGAAGTCATTGAAGAGGTCGGCCGGGACGCGGTGCGCTTCATGATGCTGTTCCGCAAGAATGACGCGCCGCTCGACTTCGACTTCGCCAAGGTGACCGAACAATCCAAGGACAATCCGGTGTTCTACGTGCAGTACGCCTCGGCGCGCTGCCATTCGGTGTTCCGGCAAGCGAGCGAGCAGTTGGGCGAAGCCAATTTCGACCGCAAAAGCCTGGCGGCCGCCTCGGCGTCGCTGACCGATGAGGGCGAGATCGGCCTGATCCGGAAGCTGGCTGAATATCCCCGGCTGATCGAATCCGCAGCCCTTGCGCTGGAGCCGCATCGGCTGGCATTCTACCTCTACGATCTGGCCTCCAGCTTTCATGGCCACTGGAATCGGGGCACCGATAATCCCGACTTACGTTTTGTTAAGGTTAACGACCGACAATTGACATATGCCAGACTAGGGCTGGTGCAGGCTGTTTCGGATGTTTTGACCTCCGGCCTGACGCTGATTGGGGCTGATGCGCCCACCGAAATGCGTTAGGTTTGACTAAAAAACCTGTCACCATTTGCCCACATTGCGCTGGTAAGGGCCAACCCTGCGCGACGTCCATGGCGTCCGAATGAGTGCGAGTTCGGGAACAATAATGGCAGACAGAACCCAGCTGAGAGCAGCCGACAACAACGACATCGCCGAGGATGATCCGTTCGCGGAACTGACCAGGATCATGGGTTTCGATCCACGCCAGCCGGTCAAACCAAAGGCGCCGGTCGTCCAGAAGGTTGCGGACGAGGGCGATTTCGACATCGACCTCGAGAAGGAGTTGATGGGCGAACTCGGCGACGACTTCGCCTCCATGGAGGTTAGCCAGCCAACTCCCGAGCTTCACCAACCTGCCGCCGCGAGTCGCGAGCCGGCTTCAGATGCCGCGATGGACGATGCGCTTGCCGCTTCGCTGGACCATGATTTCGTGTTCGACGACGCCGCCGATCATGATTTTGGCGCTCGCCCGCAGGCCGTGGCGCCAGCCGCCGAGCCTTCGTTTGCCGAGCCTGCATTCGACGAGCCTGCATTCGATGACGATTACGACATGGCTGTCGCCAGTTCGCTGGAAAACGTGTCGCCGCTCGAAGACGACCTGCCCATGGACGACGAGCTTGCCGCTTCGCTCGAGCAGGGGTTGCGGCTCGATGGCGATGCGACGGATGACGTCGAACACGGCGCTGGTGTCGCCGAGGTTGCTGCTGCACCTGCTGACGATGTCGCATTCGACGATGATTTCGACAATGCCGTCTCGCTGTCGCTGGAAGACGAACTGACGCTGGACAGAAATGTGCCGGCGCAGGACCAGTATGCCGCTCCGGCAACCGGGGTCGTCGATGCCGGCGACCACGCTGTTGCCGATGAGGATTTTTCCGACCATTTCGACGACGCAGTGGCCGATGTCGACATGGATTTCGCTGCCCGGGATTTTGCGGGCCAGGATTTCGAGCCTCAGGCTTTCGAAGCTCAGCCTGTTGAAGCCGAGGCTCCGGAAGAGCGCGATCTGGATGTCAGCGATCTGGAGGCCAGCGCCCCGGTTGAGATGGATGCGCCGGAAGTCGACGAGACGCCGGCGTGGACTGCGGAGGCAAGCCCCTCTCATGAGGCGGCGCACGAAGCGTTCGACGATTTCGACCTGAGCATCGACGACGCGGTTGCCGACCACGAGCCGGCTGCCGAGGTCGCCGCCGCCCCGGTCCAGCCAGCCCCAATCGCACCCGCTTATGTAGCGCCCGCTATTGTGGCGCCCACCGTTGTGGCGACCCCGGCCGCGCCGGCTGCTGAGGAACGGACTTTGGAAGATGAACTCAACGCGCTGCTTGGCGCGATGACCACACCACGGCCGGCGCCAGTCATCGAGCCCACACGGGCCTATGAGCCTGTCGTGCCGGTGCAGCGGTCCGCCGCGGCGCCGGCGGCTCCTGCCGACAATCTTGACTGGGACCTGGACGAACACGGGCCTGCGCAGGCTCCTCAAGCCGCCGCGGCCAAGAACGATGCCGAATTCGACGATCTGCTTGCCGGTGAACTCGAGGGCCATGAGCCTGAGATCGAATTCGACGATCATGCCTTCGACGCGGCCTTGGCCAAAGGCATCGATCTCGGTGATGACGACACAGCCGCACCGGCCGCTGGCGATTGGCGCTCGACGCCGCCGGAGCCGGCGCGTTCGTGGAGCCGCGTGACCCCGACCCCCGCCCAGCCTTCCGTTGCTGCGCAGCCCCAAGCTTCTTTTGCAGAAAAGCCTTCCGTGCCTGCGGCAGCCGTGCCAACCTATCGCGACCAGCCGGTCGCGGCGGCCGCCCATGTGGCGCCGGCGCCGACGCGCCAAGCGCCGCCTCAGGCTTATGACGAGATGCCGGATGTCGAGACGGTCGATGTGCCGGAGCGCGTGGTGGCGATCGCCGACGACCTCGATATTCCCGAGCTCAGCTTCCAGGAAGACGAGCCGGCGGCCTATGACGATATCGACGCCGAATTCGCCGGCCTGCTAACCGACATGAACGCGGTGGAAGTGGCGCCGCCGCCTGCGGCCACGCGCAGCGCCGCCTATGACGACGATTCCTACAGCTCCGGTTTCAGTTCGGGCCATGAGCTCGACCAGCGCGCTTATGCGGCGCAGCCCGCCGATGCGCCTGCCGCCGCAGCGCAAACTGCCTATGCAGCCGGTGGCTTCGACATGGGCGATTTGCCCGGCAGTCAGCCGGTTTCGCAGGCCGACGATTTCTCGGTCGACGAACTCGACTACGATCCGGACCTGGACGAGGCGATGACGGTGCCGGGCCTTGCCGAACAGGAAGCGGCAAAGCCGCGCCGAAGCGGCCTGTTTATCGCAGCCGTCGTCGGTGCGGTGGCTGTCATTGGTGGCTTCGGCGCCTTTGCCTTGTCGTTTGGCGGCAAGGGCGGCAGCGACGCTCCCGTGATCGTCAAGGCAGACAACACCCCGATCAAGGTCAAGCCGGAAAATCCGGGCGGCGCTGTCGTGCCGAACCAGGACAACAAGGTTTATGACGCGGTCGCTAAGGGCACCAAACCGGCCGAGCCGGTGCAGGAGAAGCTGGTCACATCAACCGAAGAGCCGGTCGATGTGAAGGCAAAGGAGCCGGAAAGCCGCGTTGTCGATTTGTCGCCCGACGAGACCGACGCTGCCCCGGGCACAGATGCCGCCGGAAACCCCGACGCTGCCGGCAATCCCGATGCGGCTGCAGCACCCGCGCCCAAATCCGAGGACCGCATCGCGCAGGTTCTGCAGGAAGCCGACAAGAACCCCGATACGGTCGCCGTTGCCCCGCGCAAGGTGCGGACCATGGTGGTCAAGCCTGACGGCTCGCTGGTGGCACGCGAGGATCCGGCGCCGGCCGCGCCGCAAATTGCGGCGGCCGAGCCGCTTGACCCGGCGCCGCAGCACGTCGCCCCTTCAGCCGATGCCGAGCAGACCGGCACCGTGGCGCCCGCCACCGATCAGGCAAACAGCGACCAGGCCAGTGCCGTGACCGCCAAGCCGGTCAAGCCGGTGAAGCCGGCGGCCGCGCCGAAGGTTGAGACCCAGTCCGCCAACACGCCGGAGACGGTTGCCGTGGCGCCGCAGCGCCCGTCCGACCAGCCGGTCGACGTGGTCGGCGAGGTCAAGCCCGACCAGGTTGCCTCGATTCCGGCGACGGCTTCGACATCAGGCGGTTCGTGGTCGATGCAGATTGCTTCGCAGCCGACGGTCGAAAGCGCCCAGGCCAACTATGCCGACCTGCAGCGCCGCTACGGCAGCGTGCTGGCCGGCCGCACCGCCAACATCGTCAAGGCCGAGATCGCCGGCAAGGGCACTTTCTACCGCGTCCGCGTCCCGGCGCAGTCGCGCAATGATGCGATTAATCTGTGCACCAGCTACAAGGCTGCCGGCGGCAACTGCTTCGTGTCGCGCTAAGACCTGATCCAATTATCAAAGCCGGCGCGTCCCAAGGGGTCGCGCCGGCTTTTTCATGTGGATGAGCAAGCGGTTCAGGCGCTTGCCGTCGGGGGTGATTCCCTTTGACGGCGCGAAGCCCTAAACTCAAGGGATGACCGAATCAAAATCCATGATCCTCGGCTGTGCCGGGAAATCGCTCACTCGCGACGAAATCCGTTTCTATCGCAATGAATGCCCGTGGGGCTTCATCCTGTTTGCGCGCAACATCGGTGAGACCGAGCAGATCCGCGATCTGGTCGCCGAAATGCGCGACTGCATCGGGCGCCCCGATGCGCTGGTGTTCATCGACCAGGAAGGTGGAAGGGTGCAGCGCCTGCGGCCGCCGCTGGCACCGAACTATCCGGCCGGCGGTGCGCTCGGCGCATTGTGGCGCAAGGACCATGATGCCGGCACGCGTGCCGCCTGGCTGATGGCGCGGCTGCATGCCTTCGATCTCTTGCGCTACGGCATCTCGGCCGATTGCCTTCCGGTGCTGGATGTGCCGATCGAGGGCGCCAGCGACGTTATCGGCGCGCGCGCCTATGGCAAGGAACCGCGCCCGGTCATCGAACTTGGCCGCGCCGCGGCGGAAGGGCTGATGTCGGGCGGCGTGCTGCCGGTCATGAAGCACATTCCGGGCCATGGACGCGCCTTTGCCGACACGCATTTCGAACTCCCTGTGGTCGATGCCTCGCTGAGCGACCTTCAGCGGCATGATTTCGCCCCGTTCCGGGAGCTTAGCCATCTGCCGATGGCGATGACGGCGCATGTTGTCTACAGCGCCATCGATCCAAACAACCCGGCGACGACGTCGGGCAAGGTCATCGACGAGATCATTCGCCGCGAGATCGGCTTCGACGGGCTTCTGATGAGCGACGACACTTCGATGAAGGCACTTTCTGGGGATTTCCCGACAAAGGCGGCCGCGATCCTTGCGGCGGGCTGCGATCTGGTCCTTCACTGCAATGGCGTTTTCGAGGAGATGGCGGGCATCGCATCGCGAACCAGAGGACTTGAAGGCACGTCGCTGGAACGCGCCAAGCGGGCGCTGACCTATATAAGGGATCGTGACCGGGCCGACGAAACCGAGATACGCGCCGAGTTTGCCACCTATTTTGACGCAGTGGCCTAGACAGGAGACAAAGGGGCAAGTGGCGGAAACATTGGACAGCAAGGCTGCGAAGGCCGCACCGATGGACCGTCTGTGGGCCGAGAACGACGATTCACGCGTCACCGGCGATCCGTCGCTGGTCGTCGATGTCGCCGGTTTCGAAGGTCCGCTCGACCTTCTTCTGCACCTTGCCCGCACACAAAAGGTCGATCTGGCGCGCATTTCGATCCTGGCGCTGGTCGAGCAATATCTGACCTTTGTCGAGACGGCGAGGGCGCTGCGGCTCGAGCTTGCCGCCGACTATCTGGTGATGGCGGCGTGGCTGGCCTTCCTCAAGTCGAAGCTTTTGATCCCCAAGCAGCCCGGCGAGGAAGGCGAGAGCGGCGAGGAACTGGCGGCGGTGCTGCAATTCCGGCTGAAACGACTGGAGGCCATGCGCGACGCCTCGGCGCGGCTGGTCAACCGCAACCGCCTCGGCCGCGACGTGTTTGCGCGCGGCATGCCCGAAATGGTCATCGTCGAAAAGCGCAACGCCTATTCGGCCTCGCTCTACGATCTGCTCACCGCCTATGCCCAGCAGCGCCAGAAGCAGGCGATCACCAATGTGACGATCGCCAGGCGCGGCGTCTGGTCGCTCAAGGATGCGCGCGACATCCTGGCCCGGCTGATCGGTTCGATGCGTGACTGGACGACGCTCGACAGCTTCCTGATAGAATATATGACGAGCCCGGAAGAACGGCGCACGGCGATCGCAAGTTCGTTCGCCGCGACACTGGAACTGGTGCGCGAGCGCCAGATTGATGTGCGGCAGGAGCAGGCATTTGCGCCGATCTATCTGCGCGACCACCGGGCATCGGCAATCAAGGCAGTTGAGGTGGCATCATGAGCGAACGCGCCAACGCTTCGGTCATTCCGTTCAAGGTCGAAGAAGAGACGGAGGAGGGCATTATCGCCCAGGACCCGACCGAGACCCACAATTCGCCCCAGAACGCGCCCATGAATCCTGGCGAGCGGCTGCATATGGCGGAAGCCGTGCGCATGGCCGAGGCGATCGTGTTCGCCAGCGCCGAGCCGGTCAGTGAAAAACAGCTCACAGCCAGACTGCCCGACGGCATCAATATCGCCGCTGCCATGGCCGATCTGCAGCAAATCTATGCGCGGCGCGGCGTCAATCTGGTGCGGGTCGGCGACGCCTGGGCATTCCGCACCGCCGGCGATCTCGCCTTCCTGATGAGCAGGGATACCGTTCAGCAAAGGAAGCTCTCACGCGCGGCGCTCGAAGTGCTGGCGATCATCGCCTACCACCAGCCGGTGACGCGTGCCGAGATCGAGGACATCAGAGGCGTCGAGACGTCGAAGGGCACGCTGGACGCGCTTCTGGAGACGGAATGGGTGCGGATGCGCGGCCGTCGCCGCACGCCCGGCCGTCCGGTCACCTACGGCACGACAGACAGCTTCCTCGACCATTTCGCGCTGGAGGAAATCCGCGATCTTCCCGGCATGGACGAGTTGAAGGGGGCTGGGCTGCTTTCCGGCCGCATGCCGTCGAATTTCGCCATCCCGCTGCCGCCGGCCGATCCGGACGCGCTGACCGAGGATGAGGACGCGCTGACCGACATCGACCTCGAGGAGCTCGGCCTGTTGACGCCGCGCGTCACGGAAGATTGACCCGGCAGCGCCTGTCAAAAGCCGCTTTCCGGATGTAGATGCGCCGATTGGTAGCGGGCAGCTTTGCCGAAAACGCGTGACATAAGCCGCGCCTTCATAAACTTTGTCGCGGTTGTGTTTGAATCCCAACGCGAAAACGCATAGATCATCGCCAGGGAAAACATTCGAGAGAGAGTTACAATGGGTTCATTTTCGATTTGGCACTGGATGATCGTGCTGGTGATCGTGCTGCTGGTGTTCGGCCGCGGCAAGATTCCCGAGCTGATGGGCGACATGGCCAAGGGCATCAAGAGCTTCAAGAAGGGCATGGCCGACGACGACACCGCCGATGACAAGCGCACCGTCGAGCACCGCCCCGACGAGACCGTTTCGGCCGTGAAGGAAAAGGCCAGCAAGAGCTGAGCCCAAGGTTCTAGTCGGAACAGATTGCCATGTTTGAAGTCGGCTGGACCGAAATGCTGGTGATCGCGATCGTCATGATCGTGGTCGTCGGGCCCAAGGATTTGCCAAATATGCTGCGCACCTTCGGCCGCACGACGGCGAAGCTGCGCGCGATGGCCGCCGACTTCCAGAAGCAGTTCAACGAGGCGCTGAAGGAAGCCGAACTCGACGACGTCAAGAAGTCGGTCGATACGCTCAGGGGCCTTAATCCGGCAGCCGAGATCCGCAAGCAGCTCAATCCGTTCGAACAGGCGGCAGCCGATGTGCGCTCCGGCGTCGATGCAGTGATGAAGCCGAAGCCCGCCGTCGATCCCTCAACGCCGGCGGCAGAGACACCGCAGGCAGCGGAGCCGCTCAAGAATGGCGCCACGGTGATGCCCGGTGTCAACGGACCGGACGCTGCCCCGCCAGCGCCGATCTTCCCTGATATGACCGACGAGCCCGTGGTAACAGCGGCCGCTGCAACGACAGCGCCGCAAAAAGCGCCTGCAAAGAAGGCAGCGGCACCGAAGCAAGCGAACGCCCCGGCACGCAAGACAGCGGCAACCAAGGCAGCGCCGGCAAAGGCCGCACCTGCGGCGAAGGCTTCGGCCAAACCGTCGGCAGCGCCTGCCAAGGTGGCACCGGCAAAAGCCAGTAAATCAGCTGCTGCACCAAAGGCAGCTACAAAGGCTGACCCGAAGCCTGCGCCGGTCAAAAAGCCTGCGCCTAAGAAGACGGCTGGAGCCGCCAAGTGAGCATTACGGACAGCGAAAAGGACGAGATCGAGAAGTCGTCGGCTCCGCTGATGGAGCATCTGATCGAACTGCGGCGGCGGCTGATCTGGTCGATCGGCGGCTTCTTCGCCGCTTTCCTCGTCTGCTTCTTCTTTGCCAAGAAGCTGTTCAACCTTTTGGTCATCCCGTTCAAATGGGCGACACAATGGGCTGGGCTCGATCCGCACAAGGTCGAGCTGATCTACACGGCGCCGCAGGAGTTCTTCTTCACTCAGGTCAAGCTTGCCATGTTCGGCGGCATGGTGATCGCCTTTCCACTGATCGCCACCCAGATCTACAAATTCATCGCGCCCGGCCTCTACAAGAACGAACGCAACGCCTTCCTGCCATTCCTGATCGCTTCGCCGATCCTGTTCCTGATGGGCGCGTCGCTGGTCTATTTCTTCTTCACGCCGATGGTGATGTGGTTCTTCCTCGCCATGCAGCAGGCCGGCACCGACGACCAGGTGCAGATTTCGCTGCTGCCGAAAGTGTCGGAATATCTCAGCCTGATCATGACGCTGATCTTCTCCTTCGGCCTGGTGTTCCAGCTGCCGGTGGTGACCAGCCTGATGACGCGCGTCGGCATGCTGTCGTCGAAGGCGTTGGCCGAAAAGCGCAAATGGGCGATCGTCATCGCCTTCGTCGTCGCGGCCGTGCTGACGCCGCCCGATCCGATGAGCCAGATCGGTTTGGCCATCCCGACCATCCTGCTTTACGAAGTGTCGATCTGGGCGGCCCGGTTCATCGAGCGCGATCAGGTCAAGCAGAAGCTGGCGCGCGAGAAGCAGCAGGTTGAGGAAGAGGTGGCCGAAAAGCCGGCGGACGTATCCTCCACATAGGCAGGCGCCGGGCTCGGAATCGGTGCACGGGGAGGGTGCTTTGTGAGGGCAGCTGTGCTATAGGTTTTGGCACGGTGCTGACTTGCGCCAACAACCCGCCGCCGAGGCGGGTTTTTTATTGGCACAATCTACATTTCCTGTGGATTCACAGGAATCCACGCAGTTTTCGTAACGCCCGCCGACCTTCTATCGCTAGGACTTACTCGACGCGCAGCACTCGCCCGGTCACATCGGTGATGAAGGCGCCCTTGGTTTGGTCAAGTATCACCAAGGCGTTGCCAACGGATCACGAACGACGGCGCAACGGCCAATGGGGATATCGAACGGCTTCTTGATAATCGCGCCGCCCGCTTCGACGAAGCGCTCCAGCGCGGCGTCAACACTGTCCACAAGCAGATCCACCTCGGGACCTAGATCGGTATGCAAGACAAGCTCCGTGTCCGTTCCCGGCATTCCAAGTCCAACTGCCTCTGGCGATCGCCAGAGAAGCGGATGCCCAAGGGCTTCTGAGTAGAACCCCAGAGCGGCATCCAGGTCTGCCACCTTGAGCATCACGCAATCGATTTTGTGGAACAGTGGCCCGCTCATGGCACTTCCGGTGTATCAGGTGGGTTCGGCAGATAGGTTAGATGAGTGTGTCGAACGGCAGGTTTTCGGTTTGAACATCTGGGCCCCGGTGTCGATGGGGATTTCGCCGAGTCGGCATGAGCCAAGCGTCGCAATAATTCGGACAGATCGAGGCATTGCGCTGGATTCAGTTTGCTCTGCCACGCTCGCCTTCAGCTTCTCGAAGTCCAGATCGTCCATTTTGCCGCTCCAAAAGCGGCCGCAACACTACGCTCCAGCCCGTTCCGGCGCAACCGGATCGGAATTTCCCTACTGTCCTTCACCGCTCGAAACAGGCTCGCCGCGCTGACGCCATCAAGCCCGATCTTGCATCGATCAAGGATGCGGTTTACCCCCTCTGGCCTGAAACGCATCGCTAAATCGGCGCTGCGTTTCGAGCCTTATTCTTGAGCAGATCGTAGCGCAAACCGCCGCGCATTTTTGGCGGCATGCTACCGCAGGAGCTTCTGACTATGCTTGATATCAAATGGATTCGCGACAACCCGAAGGCCCTTGTCGAGGCGCTGGCCAAGCGCTCGTGGTCGGCTGACGAGGCGCAGTCCACGGTCGATGATCTGATCGCCAAAGACGAGGCGCGGCGCGAGCACGTCACCGAATTGCAGACCAAGCAGGAGCGCCGCAACGCCGCCTCAAAGGAGATCGGCAACGCCATGCGCTCGGGCGATGCGGCCCTTGCCGAAAAGCTCAAGGCCGAAGTCGGCGACATCAAGACCTTCATCCAGAATGGCGAGGCGCGCGAGCGCGAACTCGACAAGGCGCTGAACGACGCGCTGGCGGTGCTGCCCAACGTGCCGCTCGACGACGTTCCGGTCGGCAAGGACGAGCACGACAATGTCGTCAAACACATTGTCGCCCAGGTGCCGACGCGGCCGAACTGGGTGAAGGAGCATTTCGAGATCGGCGAAGCGCTCGGCATGATGGATTTCGAGCGGGCGGCAAAGCTGTCAGGGTCGCGCTTCACCGTGCTGAAGAGCGGGCTGGCGCGGATGGAACGCGCCATCGGCCAATTCATGCTCGATTTGCACACGACCGAGCACGGCTACGAGGAAATCATCCCGCCGCTGATGGTCAAGGACGAGGTCCTGTTCGGCACCAACCAGTTGCCGAAATTCGAGGACGATCTGTTCTTCACGCCGCATGGCGATGGCCGACTGGGCCTGATCCCCACTGCCGAGGTGCCGCTCACCAACCTGGTGCGCGAAGAAATCACCGCGCATGAGAAACTGCCGCTGCGCTATACCGCGCTGACGCCGTGCTTCCGCTCGGAAGCAGGGTCGGCCGGACGCGACACGCGCGGCATGCTGCGCCAGCACCAGTTCTACAAGGTCGAGTTGGTCTCGATCACCGACCAGGAGTCTTCGCTGGCCGAGCATGAGCGGATGACGCAATGCGCCGAAGAAGTGCTGAAGCGGCTGGAACTGCCGTTCCGCACCATGGTGCTGTGCACCGGCGACATGGGCTTTGGCGCGCGCAAGACCTATGACATCGAGGTCTGGCTGCCCGGCCAGAACGCCTATCGCGAAATCTCTTCTTGCTCGGTCTGCGGCGATTTCCAGGCCCGGCGCATGGATGCCCGCTACAAGGACAAGGACGGCAAGGGCAACCGCTTCGTCCATACGCTGAACGGCTCGGGCACCGCTGTCGGCCGCGCTCTCATAGCTGTCATCGAAAACTACCAGAATGAGGATGGCAGCGTAACCATTCCTGAAGTGCTGCGGCCTTACATGAGTGGTCTGGCGAAGATCGAATCGAAATAATGCGCATTCTTCTGACCAATGATGACGGCATCCACGCCGAGGGCCTGGCGTCGCTCGAACGCATCGCCCGCACGCTGTCGGATGATGTCTGGGTGGTGGCGCCCGAGCAGGACCAGTCGGGCTATGCGCATTCGCTGTCGATCTCGGAGCCGCTGCGCCTGAGGAAGATCGGCGAAAAACATTATGCCGTGCGCGGCACGCCGACCGACTGCGTCATCATGGGCGTCAAGAAGATCCTGCCCGGCGCGCCTGACCTGATCCTGTCGGGCGTCAATTCCGGCGCCAACATCGCCGACGACGTCACCTATTCCGGCACGGTCGCCGGCGCCATGGAAGGCGCGCTGCTCGGCATCCGCTCGATCGCGCTCAGCCAGGGCTATTCCTATGTCGGCGAGGATCGCGTTGTTCCCTACGAGACCACCGAGACGTTGGCGCCGGCGCTGCTGAAGAAGCTCGTCGCCATGCCGGTGCCCGACGGCGTGCTGCTCAACGTCAATTTTCCCAACTGCCTGCCTGACGAGGTCGCCGGCACCGTGGTCACCTCGCAAGGCAAGCTGGTGCACAGCCTGTGGGTCGACGAGCGCCGGGACGGGCGCGGCCTGCCTTATTACTGGCTGCGCTTCGGCCGCGAGCCGGTCGAAGGCAAGCAAGGCACCGATCTCCATGCTCTGCGCAACCGGCTGGTGTCGGTGACGCCGCTGCAGCTCGACCTCACCGCGCATGAAATCCGCGATCAACTGACCAAAGCTCTGTCTGATTAAGGTTTTGGCATGAACAAGGTTTTTGCATGAACTTGCCGCTAGACGACCGCGAGGGTTTTGCCGCTTTCCTGCTGCGCCTGCGTGGCCGCGGCGCGGTGCCGAAGGCGTTGATCGCCGCCTTTGAAGCGACGCCACGGCGCGGCTTCCTCAACGGCCAATACCATTCCATCGCCTGGTCGGACGGCATGCTGCCGATCGAATGCGGCGAGGCGATCGAAGGCGCCGACCTGCAGGCGGCGGTGATCGCATCGTTGGCAATAGAGCCCGGCAACCGTGTGCTCGAGATCGGCACGGGGTCGGGCTACACGGCGGCGGTGATGTCGCGGCTGGCGGCGCGGGTCGTAAGCATAGACCGCTACAAGACGCTGGCCGAGCAGGCGAGGCAACGTTTCGAGGCGCTCGGCATCGGCAATGTCGTCGTGCGCCAGGCGGACGGTTCGAATGGGCTTGCCAATGAAGGGCCGTTCGACCGCATCGTCGCCTGGGCGGCATTCGACAGCCTGCCGCGCTTCCTGCTCGACCAGTTGTCGTCCGGCGGCATCGTCATTGCGCCGATCGGGCCGGAAGAGGGCGAGCAAGTGCTGGCCAAGCTGACCAAGGTCGGCAGCCGTTTCGAGCGCGAAGATATCGGAACCGTGCGCCTGCAGCCGATCCTGCGCGGTGTCGCGGCGGTCATCTAGCAGCACGCTCGAATATTTTAAGAAAATTTGCGTCGGATTCTAATGGGTTAACCCGCCAGTAACATTAACGCGCTTTAATCATGACCAGTGTGTACCGGGTCTGTGCGGGTTAGTGCGATGCAATTCAGTGTTTTGAAGGCAAACGGGCGTACTCTGTCGCGGGGTTGCGCTGTCCTCATGCTAGCCGGCGTGGCTGCCGGGTGTAGCTCCCAGGCCTCGCGGTTCAACGGTGTAGACGACGTCTTCACCTCCTCGACCAACAATCAGCGCGCCATCATCGACAAGCAGAGCACCGCGCAGCCCTATCCGGGCGATGTTTCGCCAGCGCCGATCGCTGCAGCACCGGTCGATGGCAGCCACACCCAGTCAGTCAGCCGCTCCAGCCTGGAGCCGGTCACCGTCCAGCAACTACCGCCGCCAAGCCAGCCGGCGGCGGTGGCGCCGATGCGCACCGCTTCCGCGCCGGCACTTGCACCGACACCGCATGTCGACAGGACGATGACGACCGGCACTGTCCAGCCGGCAAGGCCGTTCAAGAATGCTGATGAGCCTTACGCGCCGAAGCCGACCGCCGGCACGCCGCATGCTACCGAGATCGTCATCAGGGACGGCGAGACCATTTCCGGCATCGCCCAGCGCTATCACGTGCCGGCCGATGTGATCATGAAGGTCAACGGCTTAAGCGCTACCAAGGGGCTGAAGACCGGCCAGAAGCTGGTTATCCCGGCCTATGCCTATTCGAGCAAGGGGACCGAGCCGAAAGTTGCCGATGGCAAGCCGGCGAACAGCCCCAAGGCGCCGGCGCCGGAGAAGGTCGCCGTGCTGCCGCAGCAGCCGAAACTCAAGGACGGCAAATCCGCCGCGCAGGTCGACGCCTCGGCCGCCGCGAACAAGCCGAAGACCGAGAAGCCGGTGCAGCAGGTGGCTGCGGCCGCACCCAAGGCTGGCGCCGGCACCTATACAGTTCAGTCGGGCGATAGCCTGTCCTCCATCGCCAGGAAGACTGGCGTCGGCGTCGTCGCGCTGAAGCAGGCCAACGGCATGCAGGACGGGCTGCTCAAGATCGGCCAGACGCTGAAGGTTCCGGCCGGTGGCACTGCAACGGTCGCCACCGCCAAGCCCGCAAAGGTCGATCCGGTGACGACGGCCACTACCCAGCCGGCGGCAAAGCCGACGGAGACGCTCGCCACCTACACGCCGCCGAAGAAGGACGCCAAGGTTATCCAGCAGGCTGAGGACGACGACGCTGTCGCGCCGGATGCCACCGGCATCGGCAAGATGCGCTGGCCGGTGCGTGGTCGCGTCATCTCCAGCTTTGGCGGCGGCAAGGATGGTGTCGACATCGCCGTGCCGGAAGGGACGCCGGTCAAGGCGGCAGAAAACGGTGTGGTCATCTATGCCGGCGACGGCCTCAAGGAATTCGGCAACACGGTGCTGGTGCGCCACGAAAACGGTCTGGTCACGGTCTATGGTCACGCCAGTTCGATCGAGGTGCAGCGCGGCCAGAAGGTCAAGCGCGGACAGGAAATCGCGCTGTCGGGCATGAGCGGCACAACCGACGCGCCGAAGCTGCACTTCGAAGTGCGCAAGAACTCGGCCCCGGTCGATCCGTCCGGCTATCTCGAATAGTCGGGCCGTCTCGAATAGAACAATAAACGATTGCAGGCCGTCTGACCTCCAGTCCGGCCCGCCGGCTCAGCCCGCTCCGCAAGGGGCGGGCTTTTTCAGTTGCGGAAGATTGCCTGACGACCGGACTTAAAGATAATCCTGGAGGGTGTCGGCGATCATCTCCTCGAGGCTGCTGGCCTTAACGCCCAGAAGCGTCTCCGCATCGGAGGAATCAATCAGCAAGGGGGTCTCGAAGAGGTACCTCATCTCGATCAGCTCATGCATGCCGAGCGCTTCCATCTCGGGGATGGAGTAGGAGTGCGTCTCGGCAATATCCCGGCCAAGCATCGCCGCGGTTTTGCGGATAAGCTCGTTGGGCGAGGCGTATTGCGAGGGGACATGAAACGCCCGTCCCCATTCGCTGGTGTAGCGGGAGGCGGCGACGAGCGTCCTGGCGACGTCCTTGGTGAAGCTCCAGGCATGAGTTGCGTCGAGGTCCCCAATGAAAGCTGTAGGCTTTCCCTCGATAATGGAGGGCAGAGCGATCAGCGAGAAGTAGCTGATCGCGCCGTGCCCGAGATAGTCGCTGGACCGGATTTCGATCGCCGGCACGCTGGCGCGGGCCGCCCGCTGCCACATGATCGTCCTGGCGGTTCCCTTCTTCGAATTCGGGTCCAGCGGCATGTCGGAGCGCAGCGGGTTTTCGCCATTCCTGCCGTAACCATAGAGGTTTCCAAGCACGATGAGCTTGGCGCCTACTGCTTCCGCGGCGCGCACGGTGCCGTCGATTATGGGGAAAAAGTCTGTTGGCCAGCGATGATATGTGGCCATGGCACACATGAAAACGGCATCGGCGCCCTGGCACACACGCGACAGCGCCGAGGCGTCCGTGGCGTCGGCCTGTATCGACCGCACATTCCGCAACACGTTCGAACCGATACTTCGGCTGGTCAGGATGACATCATGGCCTTCCTCGCCAAGAAGGCGAGCCGTCTCGCGACCAACCGGGCCCGCGCCGACAACAACATACGAACTCATCGCAACCTCTCTTCCGTGTTTAAAGGAGAGGCGGGAGTACAGGTTCGCGGCGTTGAAAATCGCGCGGGAATTGCCAAATCTTGAACAGGTTTCGCCATGAATCGAGAGAGCATGCTTCCGCAATTCGCTCCGGCCTCGTCCTACGTCACGATGGTTTGCCGGCATATCGAGGCAGGCGTCCATCGGCTGCCCCGCGCGGCGCACCATCGCATCATGGTGCATGCAAGCGCGGCGACGCGTTCCTACTGCAATCAGGCCGGGCGATATTTCGTCAGGCGCGCCGGGGACATCGACCTTGTGCCGGCCGGGGAGGAGGGCGGTTTCGAGGCCGAAACCCCGTTCGACACGATGGAGATCGTCTTGCAGCCGGCCTTGATGGAAAGGGTCGCCGCGGAACTTGGCGGCAAGGCGCGAGCATCGCGGCTGGACACACGACATTTGCTGCGTGACCAGCGGATCGAGCATCTGGCTCGAGCGCTGCAGAGCGATCTCGCCGCAGGCGCGCCGAGTGGCCCTTTGTTTGCGGAAAGCATCGGCGCCGCGCTTGCGGTGAGGCTGCTCGGCCTCGATCGCCCTGACATGATTCGAGCGAACCGGTTGTCTGACGCCCAGCTCAAGCGTGTCCTCGAACACATCGAGGCCGCTCTCGACGAGCCGCTTTCGATCGATCGCTTGAGCCGGGTGGCCGGCGCGAGCAGTTCGCATCTGCGCACATGGTTCAAGGCGGCGATGGGCGTCACCTTGCATCGCTATGTGTTGCGACGCCGCGTGGAAAGGGCGTGCGTCCTGCTGCGGCGCGGCGATCTCAGCACGAGCGAGATAGCGGCGTTGACCGGCTTCGCGCACCAATCACACCTGGCGTATTGGATGCGCCGCGAGATCGGCCAGACGCCGCGCGACTTGCGACGGGCGCAGCCGCCCAAGTGACATTCAATCCTTCAGCGGCTTGCCGAGCCGGCCGGCGAGATCCTGCGTGAACTGCCAGGCGACGCGGCCGGAACGGCTGCCGCGCGTTGTCGCCCATTCCAACGCCTCTGCGCGCAGCTGCTCCGGGTCGATCTCCAGCCCGTGATGGCTGGCATAGCCGTTGACCATGTCGAGATATTCGTCCTGCGAGCATTTGTGGAAGCCGAGCCACAGGCCGAAACGATCGGACAGCGAAACCTTTTCCTCGACCGCCTCCGACGGGTTGATGGCCGTCGAGCGCTCATTGTCGATCATGTCGCGCGGCAAGAGGTGCCGGCGGTTCGAGGTGGCGTAGAAGATGACATTGGACGGGCGGCCCTCGACGCCGCCTTCAAGGGCTGCCTTCAGCGACTTGTAGGACGTGTCGTCATGGTCGAACGACAGATCGTCGCAAAACAGGATGATGCGGAAGGGCGCCACCTTCAATTGGCCCATCAGCCTGGGCAGCGTGTCGATGTCCTCGCGATGGATCTCGATCAGTTTCAGCGGCAGGCCGGATTTGGCTTTGGCGTTGATCTCGGCATGCACGGCCTTGACCAGCGAGGATTTGCCCATGCCGCGTGCGCCCCACAACAGCACATTGTTGGCAGCGTAGCCGGCGGCGAAGCGCTCAGTGTTTTCGACCAGTATGTCGCGCACGCGGTCGACGCCGCGGATCAGGCCGATGTCGACGCGGTTGACCTTGCGCACCGGCTCGAGATAGCCGGGATCGGCCTGCCAGACGAAGCAATCGGCCACGGCAAGATCGGTCTGCGGCACCGGCGGCGAGGCGAGGCGGGTGACGGCCTCGATCAGGCGGTCGAGCTTTTGGTTCAGGGCCTCGATGGTGCTGTCGGTCATGTCTCGGTCTTTTGTTGTTCTGCAAACGTGCGTAGCGGGCGGAAATCGTCCGGGTCCGGGCGAGATAGGAACGGGTTCCAAGCTTTTGTTTGAGCGTGATCTTTTGTGCAAACCACGCCCGTTAGCCGGGAGCATGCTCTAACACGGGTCACCGGGCTGGAAAAGCAGCCGAAAGCCGGGCGGCGCAGTTGCATTGGCAACTTTACCCACTATATTCCGGCCAAATTTGGCGAGGCCGCCTTATGGCCTTCTTCGTAACCAGGAGTTCTTGATGTTCGTCACACCGGCATACGCCCAAGCCACCGGAACTCCGCTTGGCCCGTTCGGGGATATCGGCATGATACTCCCGTTCGTGCTGATCTTCGTGATCATGTATTTCCTCATCATCCGACCGCAGCGCGCGCAGCTGAAGAAGCGCCAGGAGATGCTCTCGGCGGTGCGCCGTGGCGACACGGTCATCACCGGCGGCGGCTTCGTCGGCAAGGTGACCAAGGTGATCGACGACCATGAGCTCGAGATCGACCTCGGCGGCGGCACCAAGGTGACGGCACTGCGCTCGACCATCGCCGATGTGCGGGTCAAGGGCGAGCCGGTGGCCAACCAGAACGCGAAGAAGTAAGTCCAGAACAGAACCGGATTTTAGGGCAGGGTAAACCAGCAACGGGCAACGCCATATGCGGTTTTCGCGCCTTACGAAGATCCTGATCTGGCTGGCGGTTGCGGTCGTGGTGGTGTTCGGCGTGCTGCTCGGCGCGCGCTCCCTGAAGCCGGACGGCACGCTCGACGATCTTCTTGCCTGGCTGCCCAAGCGGCACGCGAGCTTCGAGCAGCTGGGCGGCTCGCAGTTGCTGCTCGAGGTGGACAAGGACGATCTGATCAAGTCTCGTCTCGAGACGGTGCTTGCCGACATTCGCACGCTGCTGCGCGACGCTCGAGTTGGCTATAAGGGGCTTGGTCAGTCGGGCCGCGAGGTACATCTCGAGATTAGAGATCCAGCACAAGTCGATGCCGCCAAGAAAGCCCTGAAGATATTTACCGATCCGGTCGCCGGGGATAATCCGGTCAAGGAGATGCTGCTTGATGAGCCGGAACCAGGACTGCTCAGGTTCACGCTGACGGATGACGGTTTGAAGCTGCGGACATCGATGGCGCTGGCGCAATCGATGGAAGTCGTCGAACGCCGGGTCAGCGACGGCATCGGCGTTGAACCGATCTCAAAGCCGCAGGGCAGTGACCGCCTCCTGGTTCAGGTGCCCGGCTTGCAGACGCCAGCTCGGCTTAGCGACATTCTGGGGCAGCCCGGCAATTTGACCTTGCAGATGGTCGATACGACGATGTCGGTACAGGACGCTCTCAATGGCCGTCCGCCGGCAGGCTCCTCGGTGCTTTATTCGCAGGACGATCCGCCGGTTCCGTATCTGATCGAAAACCGCGTCATTGTTTCCGGCGACAACATAGTCAATGCCCAGGCAACCTACAACTCGGCCATGAACGAGCCGGTTGTATCGTTCGCCTTCGACGCCAAGGGTAAGGCGCGTTTTGCCCAGGCGACCTCACAGAATGTCGGCAGACCCTTTGCGATAATCCTCGACAATCAGGTGCTTTCGGCGCCCATCATCCGCGAGCCGATCCTTGGCGGTACCGGTCAGATATCAGGCAACTTCACCAAGGAGAGCGCCGACGACCTTGCTCTACTCCTGCGTTCGGGCCCGATGCCGGCAAAGCTGAAAATAGTCGACGTGCGCACGATAGCGCCCGGCGGCGTTCAGAATTAGAATGGAAACCGACAGAGGCGATTGACGCTGAAACCGCTGCCAGCGGCAGCGCCGAATTGACCTTAGCGCGCTCGACAATCGACGATGTGCAGGGTAAGGGCGAGCCGGTGGCAAATAACAACGCCAAGAAATAACCGAATTGTCGGCGGAACGATCCGCCAGTATGCCCTCACGGACGACGCCATATGCTGTATTTTTCGCGCCTGAAGATGATCCTGATCTGGCTGGCCGTGGCCGCCACGTTCATCCTTGCCGCGCCCAACCTTTTCCCCGCCAGCACATTGGCGCAACTGCCAAGCTGGGTGCCGAAGCGGCAGATGACGCTCGGTCTCGACCTGCAGGGCGGCTCGCATATCCTCTTGCAGATGGACCAGAACGATCTGGTCAAGGCGCAGCTGGAGACGACGCGCGACGAAATCCGCACGCTGCTGCGCGACGCGAAGGTTGGCTATACCGGCCTTGGCGGCACCGGCAGGACCGTGCAGGTGCGCATCACCGACCCAAATCAGATCGACGCCGCGAAGAAGGCGCTGAAGCCGCTGACCGATCCGGTCGCTGCCGGCCTGTTCACCGGCGGCTCCATCCAGGAAATGTCGCTGGATGATTCCGAAGCCGGCCTGTTGAAATTCACCGTCACCGACGCCGGCATCAAATACCGCACCTCGGCTGCACTGGCGCAGTCGATCGAAGTCGTCGAGCGCCGCGTCAACGAACTCGGCACCACCGAGCCCATCGTGCAGCGGCAGGGCGACGACCGTGTGCTGGTCCAGGTGCCCGGCCTGCAGGATCCGCAAAGGCTGAAGGAGATCATCGGCCAGACCGCCAAGATGACCTTCCAGATGGTCGACACCTCGATGTCGGTGCAGGATGCGCTCAATGGCCGCCCGCCGGCAGGCTCCTCGGTGCTTTACTCGCAGGATGATCCGCCGGTTCCTTATCTGGTCGAAAACCGCGTCATCGTTTCCGGCGAGGATCTCGCCAAGGCGACGGCAACCTACAACTCGCAGACCAACGAGCCGGTGGTTTCGTTCACCTTCAATTCGCGCGGCGCGACCCGGTTCGGCCAGGCGACGCAGCAGAATGTCGGCAAGCCATTCGCCATCATCCTCGACAATCAGGTTATTTCGGCGCCGGTCATTCGCGAACCGATCCTTGGCGGCAGCGGCCAGATTTCGGGCAATTTCACCGCTGAAAGCGCCAATGATCTCGCCGTGCTGCTGCGCGCCGGCGCGCTGCCGGCGAAGCTGACCGTGATCGAAGAACGCACGGTGGGCCCGGGCCTCGGCCAGGATTCGATCCATGCCGGCAAGGTCGCCGGCATTATCGGCTCCATCCTTGTCGTCGCCTTCATGTTCGTCGCCTACGGCTTCCTCGGCTTCCTCGCCAACATTGCGCTTGCCGTGCACGTGGCGATGATCGTCGGTCTGTTGTCGTTGCTTGGCGCGACGCTGACCTTGCCCGGCATTGCCGGTATCGTGCTGACCATCGGCATGGCGGTCGATTCCAACGTGCTGATTTATGAGCGCATCCGTGAGGAGCGACGGCTTGGCCGCTCCGTGATCCAGGCGATCGATACCGGCTTCTCGAAGGCGTTGGCGACCATCGTCGATTCCAACGTGACGTCGCTGATCGCCACCGTCGTGCTGTTTTATCTCGGCACCGGCCCGGTCAAGGGCTTCGCCATCACCTACGCCATCGGCATCCTGACCACGGTATTCACCGCCTTCACCTTCACCCGTCTGCTGGTGTCGATCTGGCTGCGCCGCGCGCGCCCGAAGGAATTGCCGCGTGCGCCGGTGACCTTCATTCCGCCGGGCACAAAAATCCCGTTCATGGGCATCCGCCGCTGGACCTTCGCGCTGTCCAGCCTGCTGTCGGTCCTGTCGGTTATTGGATTCCTGACCATCGACATCAATTACGGCATCGATTTCAAGGGCGGCTCGATCATCGAGGTGCAGTCCAAGCAAGGCGACGCCGATATCGGCGATATCAGAAGCCGGCTGTCGGAGCTCAACATCGGTGAAGTGCAGGTGCAGCAGTTCGGCGCCGCCAACGACGTGCTGATCCGCGTCGGCACCCAGGAGGGTGGCGAGAATGCCGAGCAGACCGTCATCGACAAGGTGCGCGGTGAGCTGCAGGATAATTATGATTTCCGCCGCGTCGAAGTGGTGGGCCCCACGGTTTCGGGTGAACTGGCCAAGCAAGGCACCATTGCCATGCTGGTCGCGCTGATAGGCATCCTGGTCTATGTCTGGTTCCGCTTCGAATGGCAGTTCGCCGTCGGCGCCATCGTGGCGACGGTGCACGATGTGGTGATGACGCTGGGCTTCTTCGTCATCACCGGGCTCGAGTTCAACCAGTCGTCGTTGGCGGCGATCCTGACCATCATCGGCTATTCGTTGAACGATACGATCGTCGTTTATGACCGCGTCCGCGAGGATCTGCGAAAATACAAAAAGATGCCGCTGCCGCAATTGCTGAACAACGCCATCAACGAGACCCTGTCGAGAACGACGCTGACCTCGGTGACGACGATCCTGGCGCTGTTGGCGCTGGTGCTGTTCGGCGGTGAAGTGATCCGGTCGTTCACCATGGCGATGCTGTTCGGCGTCGTCTTCGGCACCTATTCGTCGATCTTCATCGCAGCACCCTTGCTGATCCTGTTCAGGCTAAGGCCGCAGGCGACGGCGGACGAGGAGAAGCCGATGGGTGGCGGCAAGGCCGTGGCGACCTGACGTCCACCCCGGTGGCAAAAGGCATCGTCATCCGCGAGGCGCATTTCCCCGGCCGCGCGCCGATCGAGGCCTATGGCAATGGCGGCTTCCGCTTCGCCGATATGTCGCATCGCGGCTCGCTGCTGTGCCTGCCCTCGGGCATCCATGGCTGGGAACCGGCCGATCCGCTGGCGCTGACGGCGGCCGATTTCAGCCTACTTTTGGCCGAGGCCGGCAAGGTCGAGATCCTGCTGGTCGGCACCGGCAAGGATTTGCGACCGTTGCCGGCGGCACTGCGCGCGGCATTGAAAGCGGCGGGCATTGCCTCCGACCCGATGTCGACGGGAGCGGCGGTGCGGACCTACAATGTGCTGCTTGCCGAAGACCGCGCCGTGGCCGCAGCCCTTATCGCCGTCGACTGACGTGACCGATACCGCCAACATCGTCATGGAGGCGGTGCGCGCCGGCGACCACGACCGCTATGTCAGCGCACTCTATGCACCTGCCGACAAGCGCCAGCCGCTGTTTTCGCTTTACGCCTTCAATGCCGAGATCGCGTCTGTACGCGATCGTATTCACGAGGCGCTGCCCGGCGAGGTGAGGTTGCAATGGTGGCGCGATGTCATCGCCACTGAGGCCGCAGTCTCCGGCAACCCGCTCGCCGACGCGCTGAAGGTGACGATTGCCGATCGCGGCCTGCCGAAAGCTGCCTTCGACAACATGCTCGAAGCCCGCATCTTCGACCTCTATGACGATCCGATGCCGTCGCGTACCGATCTTGAAGGCTATTGCGGCGAGACGGCGGCAGCGCTGATCCAGCTTGCGGCGATGGTGCTCGATCCCATTGAAGCGCCGCGCTTTGCCGAACTGGCGGGACGGGCGGGCTGTGCGCAGGCGATGACCGGACTTCTGCTGCTGTTGCCGCTGCATCGACGGCGCGGCCAATGCTTTGTGCCGGCCGATATTCTGGCAGCGGCGGGGTCGTCGCCTGAGGAGTTTGTCAGCGGCGATGGCGGTCCCGGTGCTGAGCGAGCGGTGGCAGCGATGATGGCATTGGCGCAGGAACATCTCAGCGCTTTCGAGCAAGGGGCTTCGGCCGTTCCAGAGACGCTACGCCCGGCTTTTTTGCCGTTGGCCCTTACCAGGGCCTATCTCGGCAAGATGAAGGACGGACGCCGTTCGCCTCTGGCTGGAGCGGTGCGCCTTTCGGCATTGCGCCGACATTGGCTGTTGCTCACACGCGCGATGCGGGGTTGGTCGACCATTTGACGTAAACGTCAATCGTGCTAGAGATTCTTCGGCCCGAAATCGTCGCCAAAAGACGCGACCGGTCCGGAGGAGATTCCCGTTCATGAGCCTGCCTGTGCTGGTCGCACTCGTCGTTGTCGGCATCGCGCTGTCGGTGCTCGCCGTGCACCTCACCGGCGGCAGCAAGATTGCGACGCTTGCCGGTGCGGATCAGGCGCTCAGCCGGTTGGCCGATGATTTTCCGGACGAGAAAGCGGGAGCGGTGCGCCTGACGGCGGATAGCAGGACGGCGTTCCTCGATCTCGGGCAAGGGCGCTGCGGCATCGTCCACAGCGTCGGCGACTGCTTCTTGACCCGCATCGTCACGCCACACGATGTCCTGGCCCTCGACGTCGACGAAGCCGGCGCGATCGCGCTCAGACTGGCCGACTTCACCTGGAAAGGCGGACGCTTCGCCTTCACCGACAAGGCTGACGCCAGCGCTGTCGCGGCAGCGCTTGCGCCGCACAATCCGAGTCTGGCCAGGGAGGCCGCGTGATGGACGACTACAATTTCCCTGAAGTGACCCAGCTTGCCATTCCGTTCTTCGTCGCCGCCATCCTGATCGAGCTCTGGCTGGTGCGCACCGGCCGCGCCAAGGGCTCGTTCGAGACGCGCGACACGCTGACCAGCCTGATGATGGGCACGGGTAATGTCGTTGCCGGCCTGCTGCTCGGCGTTGTTTCCTACTGGGCGCTGTCGTGGCTGTGGCAGTTCCGCTTCTTCAATCTCGGCCTGTCGGTGTGGGTGTTCCTGGCGGCGTTCCTGCTCGATGACCTGCGCTACTACGTCTACCACCGCATCGCGCACCGGGTGCGCTGGGTGTGGGCCGAGCACGTCAACCACCATTCCAGCCAGCACTACAATCTGTCGACGGCGCTCCGGCAAAGCTGGACCGGACTGTTCACCTTCATGTTCGTGCTGCAGGCGCCACTGGTGCTGCTCGGCTTCCATCCGGCCGTCATTGCCTTCACTTTCGGATTCAACCTGGTCTGGCAGTTCTGGATCCACACCGAGGCGATCGGCAAGATGTGGGGCTGGTTCGAATTCATCTTCAACACGCCCTCGCACCACCGCGTCCACCACGCCACCAATCCGCGCTATCTCGACGCCAATTATGCCGGCACGCTGATCATCTGGGACCGCATGTTCGGCACCTTCGTCGAGGAGTTGGAGGAGGACCGGCCGCGCTACGGCATCGTGAAAAATCTCGGCACGTTCAATCCGCTGAAAGTGGCGTTCCACGAATGGATAGGCATGTTCAGGGATGCGTTCGCGCCGGGGCTAACGCTCAGCGATCGCATCAACTACCTGATCAAGCCGCCGGGCTGGAGCCATGACGGCTCGCGCGAGACTTCGGAGACGCTGAAAGCAGCCTATGTCAGGCGAAATCCGGGAGAGGCGGGCAAGCCGGGATTGCCGATGACGGGTGCCGAGCCGGCAGAGTAGTCATCTATCAAGACGGCTCGCCGCGATCTCGCATCAGAGCTTCGTAGTCGCGGCCGTCATAGAAAATGCTGACGATGTGGACAAGATCGTCGGCGATGACATAGACAATGACGGCTGAATGCTCGAATGGGACCATTCGCAACCCGGGCGCGATATCGTCGCGTGGGCGGCCACCGAGGGGCATTCCCGATGCTCTGGCAGCGCTCTTTGATACGATCGACAAACCCGTTGGCGATATTTTCGCTGCCACTGCTCTCGAGAATGTATGCGCCGATCGCTTCGAGGTCGAAAATCGCGTTTTCGCTAAGAACGACGGCGAGACGCTGGATCATCATTGTCTCGCGCGAGTTGCGAAATCCGGCTCTTTACCCTGTTGATTGCCTCTTCGAGCGGAACAGCAGGCCTGGTATCCTCGATTGAAGCCTTTACCCGCGCCCTGATCGAGGCCATGCGCTCGGCATGTGCGTCCTCTTCGCGCTGGAAGGCGCGGAGCGCTGCGCGGATGACTTCGCTTGCCGAGCCGAAGGAGCCGTCCTCGACCTTTTCGCGAATCATGCGCGCCATCGCTGGCGTGACAGTGACGGATAGTTTTTCGGCGGATTCCATGGAATGGGTCCCATCAGACAGCGAGTAGGATAGTATCCTACTTCTTGCTGCGGGTCCAATGGCTCGTTACTCCGCCGCCTCGGCCCGCGCCGGCAGCCCGAGCCACTCCCGGCAATCGGCCTGGGCGCGCGCGGTGATGGCGTGGCGTTTCGCCACCGTCTTGTCCTTGCCGCGCAGGCGCTTGCCTTCGGTCTTCGGCGCTTCGACCGGCGGGAACAGGCCGAAATTGACGTTCATCGGCTGGAAAGAGCGTTTGCCCGGTTCGTCGTCCGAGACAATGTGGCCGCCGGTGATGTGGTTGAGCAATGCACCGACGGCGGTGGTGAGTGGCGGCAGCGATGGAGCATGGCCGAGCCGCTCGGCGGCAGCGAAGCGGCCGGCGAGCAGGCCGATGGCCGCGCTCTCGACATAGCCCTCGCAGCCGGTGATCTGGCCGGCGAAGCGCAGGCCGGGCCGCGACTTCAGCTGCAGCGAGGCGTCGAGCAGCGTCGGCGAATTGATGTAGGTGTTGCGGTGCAGGCCGCCCAGCCGGGCGAAGTCGGCGTTTTCGAGCCCCGGAATGGTTCGGAACACGCGCACCTGCTCGGCATGCTTCAGCTTGGTCTGGAAACCGACCATGTTGTAGAGCGTGCCCAGCGCATTGTCCTGGCGCAGCTGCACCACGGCATAGGCTTTGACCGTCGGATTGTGGGCATTGGTCAGCCCCATCGGCTTCATCGGCCCATAGCGCAGCGTCTCGACGCCGCGCTCGGCCATGATCTCGATCGGCAGGCACCCGTCGAAATAGGGTGTGCCTTCCCATTGCTTGAATTCGGTCTTCTGGCCGTCGACGAGCGCCTGCACGAAGGCGAGATACTGCTCCTTGTCCATCGGGCAGTTGATGTAATCCTTGCCGGTGCCGCCGGGCCCGACCTTGTCGTAGCGCGACTGGAACCAGCAGGTGTCCATGTCGATGGTGTCGAAATGGATGATCGGGGCGATGGCGTCGAAGAAGGCCAGCGCATCGGCGCCGGTCGCCTCGGCGATCGACTGGGCAAGCGAGGGCGCGGTCAGCGGGCCGGTGGCGATGATCGCCTGGTCCCATTCCGCCGGCGGCAGGCCTGGCACTTCCTCGCGCTCAATGGTGATCAGCGGATGGGCTTCGAGTTTTTTGGTCACCGCGTCGGAGAAGCCGTCACGGTCGACGGCGAGCGCGCCACCGGCCGGCACCTGGTTGGCGTCGCCGGCGCTCATGATCAGCGAGCCGGCCAGCCGCATTTCGGCGTGCAGCAGGCCGACCGCGTTGTTTTCGGCATCGTCGGAGCGGAACGAATTGGAGCAGACGAGCTCGGCCAGCCCGTCGGTCTTGTGGGCATCGGTGCCGCGCACCGGGCGCATTTCATGGAGGATCACTGGCACGCCGGCTTGCGCTGCTTGCCAAGCGGCCTCGGAGCCGGCGAGGCCGCCGCCGACAATGTGGATTGGATTTTTGCTCATGAACGCCGGAATAATCGCTTGGCGCGCTGTTGGCAATTGGCCGTTGCGAGCGTGGGCCGTTGCTGTCCCTCGTAACCACCGCGCCGGCTGTCTGTTTACACAGCAGGAAAATAGGGATATTTCATGTCCTTAATATAAGCTTGATCGGTATCGACCCGGAACCCATTGATGATCCTGAAAAGCCAAGTCGAATGGGCGCTGCACTGCTGCGCCATTCTCGCAGGCCTGCCTGCCGGGCGTTATCTCTCGACAAAAGCGCTCGCCGAATTCCACGGCCTTCCCAAGGAGTATCTTTCCAAGGCGCTGCAAAGCCTGTCGCAGGCGGGTCTGGTGGATACGACGCTCGGTCCGTCGGGCGGATACCGGCTGGCGCGGCCGCCGGCCGAGTTGACCTTCCTTGAGATCGTGGAAGCCGTGGAGGGCAAGGCGCGGACGTTTGTGTGCACCAACATCCGCGAAAACAATCCGTGCCGTCCGCAGGGATATTGCGAAAGCAGCCCCTGCGCGGTGTCGCGCATCATGTGGGAAGCCGACGAGGCCTGGCGGGCAAAACTGCGCAGCGTCAGGCTTTCCGATCTCACCGAAGCGCTGGCGCAGGAGATTCCGGCGGAACTTTGGAAGAACAGCTTCGAATGGGTGCTAGAGCGCGCCGGATGAGCGCATGACCGTCGCTTGCGGCTGGTCAGCCGTCGCCGGCAGCAGGATTGCATAGCTCTGCGGCGGCATAGCCAGGGAAAGACCATTCGCCTCGCAATGGCGATGGACAGAGTCGATCACCTCATTCCTCGCAAGCAACCGGTCGGCCGGACCGGCCACGCAAAAGAACAGGTCCACCCCGATTGCCACCGCGTCGATGTCCTTGATCGCGACAAGCGGTGCCGGGTCCTTGACGATCCGCTCGCAGTTTCCGAGGGCCTCGCGCATAGCTCCCTCGATGACATACGGCGCCCGTGTCCTGGCGATCCGCACGTTTACGCTGATCAGCTGTCTCTCGTCGGGACGGCTGAGATTGGTCAGGCTGACCTCGCCAATACGCTGTTGGGCAGGACGACAATGTTGGACGCAGCGGTAAGCAGATGCGTGGAGCGCCAGGTTGTTTCGACGATGCGTCCTTCCGTGCCGTCGCCCAGCATGATCCAGTCGCCGAGCGTGTAGGGACGCCCCAGCGTCAGCGCAATGCCGGAAAAGACGTCGCCAAGCGTGTTCTGCAGCGCAAGCCCGACGATGATGGCAACCACGCCCGACGTTGCCGCCAGCGTTGCGACGGGAACGCCGAAGACGAAACCCGTTATCGACAGCGCCACGCCAAGATAGATGACAGCGACGACCAGTTCCTGGAGCAGGCGCGCTTCTCGCGGCCGATGTTCCACGACGATATAGAGGCGCACAAAGCCGACAAGCGTCCAGGCAAGGTGTATCCACCAGAGGATGCGCGCCGACTTTGCCAGATACGCGCCCTGAAGATCGGTCTCAGCCACCCAATGCGGCAGGATTCCGCTGAGCCAGAGCACTGCAGTCATGCTGGCGAAGAACAGGATCTGGACGATCAGGCGTGCCATCGGGCGCCCACGGCCCTGGAAATACCAGACGACAATGCCGGCAAGCCCCAGCAGATTGATCAAGACCAGGGCAACGGAATGATGATTGTCGAACATGGGTCCCCGATAGGATAAAGCTCACAGGCAAGTCCGGAAGCCAGGACGGCGTCCGGCCTTTTCGGCCTATTTCGTGACCGGATAGGTCAGTTCTTTCTGGGCTGTATCGACGACGAAGACGGCCAGCAGTTTTGCCGGCTTGGTCTTGCTGCCGTTCTCGCTCACGCTGTGGCGATCGCCCGGCATCTCCGAAAAGCTCTCGCCGGCCTTGTAGACCTTGGCCGGATCGTCATTGACCTGGCTGCGGATGGAGCCTTCCAGAACCGTCGCGTAGATGAAGGCCGAGCTCGGATGGGTGTGCGCCTCGGAGAAGCCACCGGGACCATATTCAACCAGGATGCCCTTGATGCTCTTGCCTGGCACATTCGGCAGTTCATGTTCATAGACAAGCGTGACTTTGGCGGCCTTTTCGCCGGCGTGAGCATCCTTGGCTCCGACCGGGTTGACCAGGGCTGCCGTCACGATGACGGCCGCGGCGATGGACTTGATCATTTCGAAACTCCTTTTCTTGTGTTGCGCAATGCGCTGCGGCTGGGCTGAGGCGCAGCCTGACGGTCATTTCCGCGCCGAAGTGGCGAACCACTGCTCGAAGCTGATACGGCCGAGGCGGGGATCGTTTTCGGAGACGAGCGAATTGTCGTTCAGCCTGGCGCCGAAATAGAGCGCCTCCGGATCGGTCACGACCTTGCGGGAATCGCCGGAAGCCTTGAGGTAACGGGCGACGAGCTCGCTCATGCGCACACGCTCAGGGCCGGAAATCTCGATCGTGCCGTTGAACGGCGCGGCGAGCGCGACATTGGCCATGGCATCGGCGACATCGTCGGATGCGATGGGCTGTACATAGGCCGGCGACAGATGCACGGCTTCGCCGACAGCTCCGGATTTGGCGATGGCGGGCAGGAATTCCATGAACTGCGTGGAATGAACGATGGTGTAGGGAATGCCGGAAGTCTTGATCAGCTTTTCCTGGGCGAGCTTGGCGCGGAAATAGCCGGCATCCTGCAGGCGTTCGGTCCCGACAACCGAGAGCGCGATATGGTGCTTGACCCCGGCAACCTTGTCCGCTGCGAGCAGGTTGCGGCCCGAAATCTCGAAGAACTCCATCGCGGCCTTGTCCTCGAAGGACGGCGAGTTGGCGAGATCGATGACCACCTCCGCGCCAGCAAGCGCCTCCTTCAGCCCTTCGCCGGTGATGGTGTTGACGCCGGTGTTCGGCGCGGCTGCGATCACTTCGTGGCCCTGCTTGCGCAAGCGTTCGGTGGTTTTGGTGCCGATGAGGCCGGTGCCGCCGATGATGACGATTTTCATGATGCTCTCCGTTTGCGGCCGCGCTGTCACGCCGCATCGATTGATGGTTGGGGAAGGGTCAGTTCAGGCCGGCCTTGCCGAGCCCGTAGAGCTTGTCCGCCGAACCGGGCACAGTCTTGAAGGCGACGTTGAGGCGGTTCCAGGCATTGATGGTCATGATCGACAAGGTCAGGTCGGAGATTTCCTTTTCCCAAAGCTGCCCGCGCACACGCTCGTAGAGCTCGTCGGGAATGCCGCCTTCGGGGAGCTTCGTGACGGCTTCCGTCCAGGCAAGAGCGGCACGCTCACGCGGAATGAACAGGGTCGATTCCCGCCAGACGGCGACATGGTAAAGCCGCAGCTCGCTCTCGCCGTGGATCTTTGCTTCCTTGACATGCATGTCGAGGCAGAAGGCGCAGCCATTGATCTGCGAAGCCCTGATATGGACGAGATCGCGGATCTTTTCCTCGATGGCGCCGTGCGTCTCAGCCATGCTGAGGTCGGAAAGCTTCTTGAACAGCTCGGGCGATTGTTGGGCGGCGTTTAGGCGCTGTGTCATGGCTAGTCCTTTTGACGGTTTGAGGATATTTCATGTCCTTAAGGACAATTAATATCCATAATAGCTGGACAGTAAAGCGCCTGCCGCCTAGGATGCGGACATAAGGCATATGTCGAAAGGTAATGAGGGTAAGAATGGACGTCGTATCGGCATTGCGAACGTTCCTGCGGGTGGCGCAGACAAGGTCCTTCTCCGCGGCCGCGATCGACCTCAATTTGACGCAGCCGGCGGTATCCCGGCAGGTCTCCGCGCTGGAAGCGCATCTGAAGACGCGCCTTCTGCATCGCACCACGACCGCGCTTGCCTTGACGGCCGAGGGTGAACAGATGCTGCCGATGGCGCTGCGCGTGGTGGAAGCGGTCGACGCGCTGAGCGAAGCGAGTGGCACTGAGGGCGCAACCGTATCGGGAAAAGTGCGGCTTAGCTTGCCGGCGCCGCTCGGGCTCTCCATTAGCGATCGCCTCGCAAGGCTTCTGGACGATCATCCATCCCTTGCCATCGAACTGATCCTGCGGGAGGAAGCCTCGGATCTGGTCGCCGATGCCATCGATCTCGAGGTACGCCTCGGGCCGGTCAGTGACAGCAGCCTGATCTGCCGCCGGATCGGCTGGACGACTGCCTTTCTCGTGGCCTCGCCATGCTATCTCGAGGGACGGGATATGCCGCAAGCGCCGCAAGACATCAGGGATCACCGCTGCATTTGTTACAGCCGTGCCGGCGATGGCCGGTCATGGTCGTTCTCCGACGGGGCGGACGATGTTGTTCTGCGGGTTGAGCCTCGCCTGGTCGCCAGCAATTCAATGGCGGCTCATCGGGCAGCACTGGCCGGGGCCGGGCTTGCGGTGCTGTCCCATATCCTGGCCGGGCCGGACATCGAAACAGGCAGGCTGGTCAAGGTGATGCCGGATTTTCCGCCGACGCGGCTGCCGATTAATGTCGTTTATCCATCCCGCAAGAACATGCCGCTGCGGGTGACGACGGTGCTCGACTTTCTTGTCCAGTCCGTCCGCGACGATGCTTTGATGGCGGCATAAGGCGCCTTGGTCGACCGCTTGCTCAGCTGAAAGCCTGCCCCAGAAACAACAACACCCGCCGGGGGAGGATCCGGCGGGTGTCGTTTTGGGGGCCGACCCTCGGGAGGAGGTGGGGATCGGCCGTATTCGTCATCGCCGGGGAGGAGGTCGGCTTTGACGAAATTCTTTTCGCCGGATGAAGGGGGCGAAACCCTGGAAGGCGAACTACGTTCGCTTTGGAAACAACGCCCGCCGCGGGAGGAGGTGCGGCGGGCGCCGTTTTGGTGGTCAACCCTTGGGAGGAGGTAAGGGTTGGCCGTATCCGTCAGGGTCGGGGAGGAGGTCGACCCTGGCGAAATTCTTGCCGTTAGAAGGTCGCCTTGCGGGCGACGATCTTGATCTCGTCGCGGACGATGCCGAGATCATGGAGCTGGCGGTTCGAAAGGCGACCCAGCTCGGTAACGGTGTCGCGATAAACGCGCCAGTTACGGTAGTTGCGGATCAGGTTCATTGTCGTTCTCTTTTTCAAAACTGGTTCGGACCATTTGCGGCCCGAAGAGGATTAGACTGCCTTGCGGGCGACGTAGTGGATGTCGCTGCGGCTGATGCCGAGGTCGGTCAGTTCACGGTTCGACAGGCGGCTCAGCTCAGAGACGGTGTCCCGGTAGCGGCGCCAGTTGCGGTAGTTGCGGATCAGGTTCATGGTAGTACTCGTTTCGTCTTTCTTCGGATCATTCCGTTTGTGTACGAACAGAAAATAGGTGGACCTATATCGATTTAAAAGTGCCATTGACGCATGGCAGCAATGCAAATTGTGCAATGCAACATTAACGCCCGTTCACGGCTTCGACATAAAGAAACCCGAATCGGAAAATGCCGTAGCGTCAATGATTTGAGCCGATCGGTTTTCAGGAAAGACCAAACTGGGGGAGACGCGGCATGGCGAGCTATTCGTCACGGGTGAGGACGGATATCGGGCGTTGGCTGCAGGCCGGCCTGATCGACGCGAAGACGGCCGATGCGCTGACGCGCGACATCGACGCAAACGAACGCAAATCGCTGAGCTTCGGCACCATCCTGGCGATGATGGCGGCGCTGCTGTTCGGCGCCGCCATCCTGCTCTTCGTCGCCGCCAATTGGGAGGCCATCCCGCGGCTGGTGCGCGTCGCAGCACTGTTTGCCGTCATTCTCGCCGGCTATGTCGGCGGCGCGGTGCTGAAGACGCGCGACCATGCGGCGATCGGCGAGGCACTGTGGATCGTGGCTGCAGCGGCGTTCGGTGGATCGATCGCGCTGATCGGCCAGATGTACCATCTCACGGGCGACGAGGCCTCGGCCATTGTCACCTGGGGCATCGGCACAGCACTTGCCGCGGTGGCGTTGCGCTCGAACCCGCTGACCGTCGCTGCCGTCGGCATATCCGTGGCCTGGCTGTTCGTGCGCGAGTTCGACTTCTACAACCGCACCGAATTCCTGAATTTCTTCGTCATCATGGCGCCGGTGCTTTTTGTCGTCTCGTTCTGGACGCGCAGCCAGCCGGCCCGGCATCTGATTATTCTCTCGGTCATCTTCTATATCGCGGTGCGCGGCATGGACCACAACACGCTGCTGCTGGCTATCCCACTGGTCGTGGTGTCGGCGTTGCTGTTTGCCGTGGCAATCTTCGCCGCTGAGCCGGTCGACCGAGTTCTGCAGCTCGGCGGGCGGCTGCCATTGCATGCCTTGATCGGCTTTCTGACAGGCCTAGCAATGATTCAGTTCGAGCTTGGCGATCACAGCACCTTCAACGGCGGCTTTGCCATCGCCTCGGTCTTGGCACTGGCCGGCATTGCCGCGGCGGTCATGCTGGGCGGGCGCGAGAGCAGGGGGCTGCGCTGGGTCGCCTATGCCGGCTTTGCCTTCGAACTCGCCGTCATCTACGTGGTGACACTGCAGTCGATGCTCGACACGGCCAGCTTCTTCCTGGCCGCAGCGGTGCTGTTCGGCATCCTGGCCCTCGTCATCATCCGCGTCGAAAAACGCATGAAAGCCCCGGAAGGAGCGGCAGCATGATGTCGGGAAAGAAACTTGTCATCTCGGCGCTGATCCTGGCGCTGGCGCAGATCGGCTTCCTGAGCTGGATCATCGCAGGCCGGGCCGCGATCCTACGCAACGGCAAGGAGGTCTTGCTCAAGATCGAGCCGGTCGATCCGCGCGACCTGTTGCGCGGCGACTATATTATACTCGGCTACGAGATATCGCGCCTGCCGGTGAAGCTGATCGCCAACATTCCGGTCGGACAGCTCAGCACCGAGAACACACCGATCGTGGTCCGGCTGAAGCCGGGCGCCGACGGCTATTGGCATGCGACCACTGCCTGGTTCGGCAAGGCGCCGACGCCGCCGGCCGCCGACGAAGCCGATATTGTCGGCCAGGTCGCGCCGGGCTGGACGCTTGATCCCGAATCCACAATCGCACCGCAATATGGCATCGACCGTTTCTACCTGCCGGAGGGACAGGGCATCGCGATCCAGAACGACATGCGAGTGCGGCCATTCGGGGTGCGCATCGCGCTCGCCGCCAATGGCGAGGCGCAGATCAAGGCGCTGATGGACGGCGACAAGACATTGTTCGAGGAACCGCTCTATTAAACGACGTTACCCAGGGCACGGATTTCGGTAGACATCGATCGCTTCGCCCAGACGCATTCAAACCAGGCCGGGCGAAGTACGATGACGATTACGCTGACGACGCGCGAAGACATCAATCTCGATGCGGTTTTGCGCGTCGCCTGGAAAAACGACACGGTCGCCATCAGCGACAAGGCTTTGCAACGCATTGCCGAATGCCGAGCCTCGTTCCTGAAACTCATTGAATCCGATCCGCCGCCGATCATCTACGGCGTTACCACCGCCATGGGCGAGCTGGCGAGCCGCAAGCTCGAACTCGACGAGCGCGACCGCCATGCGCGCATCAAGGCTTTTGCTGCCGCCACCTCCTTCGGCGAGCCGTTGCCTGAGCGCATCGTCAGGGCAATCGTGCTGGCCCGGCTGACCAATTTCATCGAAGGCAATGCCGCCACCACGCCGCGTATCGCGCAGGCTGTCGCGGCGATGCTGGATGGCCGACCGATGCCGGTGGTGCCATCGCAGGGACAGGGCGGCGCCGGCGAGATTCTGGCGCTCTATCCGCTGTTTGCCGAGCTTACCGCCGGCTTGGAGCTCGAAGTGAAGGAGCGGGGTTCGCTGATCAACGGCTCGCCTTGCGCGGCGGCCCTGGTGGCCGATGCGGCCCTGGCGGCGCGGCGCCGCATCGCCATGGCGCACAAGGTGTTTGCGCTGTCGATCGAGGCGTTTCGCGCCCCGCTCGAGCATTATGATGCCGCGCTCGACGGGCTCTGGGGCGACGAACACGAAGCGGCGGCCTTGCGCGGGTTGCGGCAGTTTCTGGTCGGCGCCGGTGACGGGCGGCGCAACTATCAGGCGCCGGTCAGCTACCGCATCGTGCCGCGCGTGCTCGGCCACGCGCATCGGGCGCTTTCGGGCGCCGAGCAGGCGGCCACCGTGTCGCTAGCCTCGATATCCGACAATCCCGTCTATATCCCGCCCGACGAGGCGCATCCGCTGGGACGCTGCATCTCCACCGGCGGCTACCACAATGCGATGGCGACGCCGGCATTGGACGATCTGGCCGCGATCTGGGCCGATCTCTGCCTGCTCTGCGACCGCCATGCCTCAAAGCTGCTCAACGGCAAGGTGTCGCTGCTGCCGGACCTGTTGATGACCGGGCGGCATTGGGCCGACAGCGACGGCCACGGCAATGTCGGCTATGTGCCGATGGCGATCACCGGCTATCTCGAACAGGCAAAGCTTGCAGCGCAGCGCACCTTCATTCCGGGCACCGAATCGGCCGGCGCCGGCCAGGACGACGTCGCCACCACGGCATTCTTCGCCTGGACCAAGGAAGCGACCGCCGGCCGCTGCCTCGATGCGGCGATGGCGATGCTGGCGATGATCGCCTCGCAGGCACTGTACGTGACTGAACGCGCCGCGCCGCCGGCGCTGCAGGCTTTCGTGGCGGATATCAGGAAGATCGTGCCGCCGGTCGACGCGGACCGGGTGCTGGGGCCGGAACTGGCCAAGCTGGCGGAGTGGTTCACCGGGCAGGTGTTTGAAGCGTAGGGCGTCGCGCCAGTCCTCCTACGCCAAGGCTTCGGAGGACACCCTTCGCTCTATCAAGCTCCCGGGTGGCCTGCCACCCGAAGCTCGATAGAGCGAAGGGTGGTGCGGGTAGAGGGACTCGAACCCCCACGCTTTCACGCCAGAACCTAAATCTGGTGCGTCTACCAATTCCGCCATACCCGCGTGGCCCGGCAATCCCATGTAGCCATCATTCTGTCAATGTCGGGGCGAAAATGGCGGTCATTCGCTGCAACGCGAAGATGGTTGAAAATTAGCCTCGCCTGTGACAAAAGGCGTGTCAAATGTGACGGGACGCGCCGATCCGCTTCTGCAGAATGTGATAAGAAGTAGGAAAAACAAGAACTTATTCACATCTTGGAACGCAGTTTGGAAGAATTTGAGCCGTAATTTCGGTCAAATCGCCAGGTTCCGTACCAAAAGCCATTCCCGGCAAGATTGTACCGGCAGGCTGTGAACGGCAGAAGGCCGTGGCAGTCTCTTTGGTGAAGATAAAGGTTTTACGATGCAGGTCACCGAAACGCTCAACTCCGGTCTCAAGCGCGAGATCAAGATCACCGTGCCGGCCGGTGATATGGAAGCCAAGCTGATGGCGCGGCTGTCCGACGCCCGCAACAAGGTCCGCATCAACGGCTTCCGTCCCGGCAAAGTGCCGGTCCAGCACCTGCGCAAGGTCTACGGCAAGTCGTTCATGGCCGAAGTGGTCAACGAAATCCTCAACGATTCGACCCGTTCGATCATCACCGGGCGCGGCGAAAAGGCCGCCATGCAGCCCGAAGTGATCATGACCGAGGACGAGAAAGAGGCCGAGAAGATCCTGGCCGGCGGCGCAGACTTCGAATTCCGGCTCAACTACGAGGTCATCCCGGCGATCGAGATCAAGGATTTCTCCGACATCAAGGTGACGCGCCAGGTGTTCGAAGTGCCGGACAGCGAGATCGACGAGCAGGTCCAGCGCGTCGCCGAATCGGCACGCAGCTTCGAGCCGAAGACCGGCAAGGCCGCCGAAGGCGACCGCGTTTCGATCGACTATGTCGGCAAGATCGACGGCGAGGCCTTCTCCGGCGGTGCTGGTACCGACCAGCCGCTGGTGCTGGGCTCCAAGGAATTCATTCCGGGCTTCGAGGACCAGCTGATCGGCTCCAAGGCCGGCGACGAGAAGCAGGTCACGGTCACTTTCCCGGAAAACTATCAGGCGGCGCATCTGGCCGGCAAGGAAGCCACTTTCGACGTCACCGTCAAGGAAGTGTCCAAGCCCGGCGCGCTGGAAATCAACGACGAGATGGCCAAGAATCTCGGCCTGGAATCGCTGGAGCGCCTGCGCGACGTGGTGCGCGGCCAGATCGAGAACCAGTTCGGTTCGATGACCCGCCAGAAGGTCAAGCGCCAGCTGCTCGACCAGCTTGACGCAGCCTATTCGTTCGAAGCGCCGTCGAAGCTCGTCGATGCCGAGTTCAACAACATCTGGACCCAGGTGAACCGCGATCTCGAAGCTGCCGGCCGTACCTTCGCCGACGAAGAAACGACGGAAGAAGAGGCACGCGCCGAATATCTGCGCCTTGCCGAACGCCGCGTGCGTCTCGGTCTGGTTCTGGCCGAGATCGGCGAGAAGGCCGGCGTCACCGTTTCGGACGAGGAATTGCAGCGCGGCCTGTTCGAGCAGGTGCGCCGCTACCCGGCCAACCAGCAGCAGGAAGCCTTCGAGTTCTACCGCAGCAATCCGGAAGCGCTGAACACGCTGCGCGCGCCGATGTTCGAGGAGAAGGTCGTCGACCATCTGCTCGGCCAGATCTCGGTCACCGACGTCAAGGTCAGCAAGGAAGAGCTGATGGCAGACGACGAGGAGGCCGACGCCGCCAAGGCCAAGCCGGCCAAGAAGGCCGCTGCCAAGAAGGCCGACAAGGCTGAAAAGGCCGACGACGCGGAAGAGCCCAAGAAGAAGGCCGCGCCGAAGAAGAAAGCCGCCAAGGACGCCGAATAAGCGCCTGACGACAAGATCAGAAAGGCCGCCCTCGAGGCGGCCTTTTTCGTTGTGGCGGATGTGCCTTGAGCCACCGCAGATCACCTAAACCTTTGTACGCTCGACCTGTTCTACCTGCCGGCCAGATTCTGTGGTACACAGGTGCCGCAATTCCATTTGGGGGGAGAAGCGGAGAATCCGTTCTGTCGTGCAACGCGCATGCTGGCGGTATCGGCATGCGAAGATCGTCTCGGGCAAATTTGACGATCAGGGAGGAAATGCCATGCGCTTGGTTGTGTTTTTCGCTGTCATGTCTGTTGCAACCTTCATCGCCAATCCATCGCGGGCACAGGATGCCGCGGCGGGCGAGAAGGTCTTCACCAAATGCAAGGTCTGCCACGTCGCAGACCAAGACACGAACAAGATCGGCCCGTCGTTGCACGGCGTTATCGGCCGGACAGCCGGCACGCATCCGGATTTCAAATATTCCGAGGCCATGATCGCCGCCGGCAAATCCGGCGTTAAATGGGATGAACCGACGCTAACGACCTACCTTCACGATCCCAAGGCCATGGTCAAAGGTACGAAGATGGCGTTTCCCGGCATCAAGAAGGACGAGGATGTCGCCAATGTCATTGCCTATCTGAAGCAATTTTCCCAGTAGCTTGGCTCTTCGGTCGGCCAGACCGCCCGTTCCATTGATGGTCGTCTCAAATGTCGGTCAAGGAAAGCCTCAAGGATACCGGCGTCCGCTTCTCGGAAGCGACGGCTGGCGATTTCTTTGCGCTCTTGAAGCCGCGGGTCATGGCGCTTGCCGTCTTTACCGCTTTCGTCGGTCTGATGGTGGCGCCCGGCGCGATGAACCCGGTCATCGCCGTGATCGCAATCGGTGCGATTGCGGTTGGAGCGGGAGCGGCCGGGTCGCTCAACATGTGGTACGACGCGGACATCGACGCGCTGATGTCACGCACATCAAAGCGGCCGGTTCCGTCAGGCCGTGTCACGCCCGGCGAAGCTCTCGGCTTCGGCCTGGTGCTTTCCGCGTTTTCGGTCATGACGCTCGGCGCGCTGGTGGGATGGCTTGCCGCGTCGCTGCTGGCCTTCACCATCTTTTTCTACGTCGTCATCTATACGATGTGGCTGAAGCGCTCGACGCCGCAGAACATCGTCATCGGCGGCGCGGCAGGTGCCCTTCCGCCGATGATTGGCTGGGCGGCGGCCACTGGCGCCATCGGCATTGAAAGCCTCATCCTGTTCCTAATCATTTTCCTGTGGACGCCGCCGCATTTCTGGGCGCTCGCGCTGTTCAAGGCAGGCGACTACGCCGCTGCCGGCCTCCCGATGATGCCGAACGTGGCCGGCCAGGCCTCGACCAGAAGGCAGATCTTCGCCTATTCACTGCTCCTGGCGCCAATCGGCGTGCTGCCCTGGGCGTTCGGATTCACGAGCGGGTTCTATGGGGTTGTTTCGGCTGCGTTGGGCGCGGGTTTCATCTGGTACGCCTGGAAGGTTCTGGTCATCCCCGACAAGGAGATGAAGCCGGCAAAGGCGCTGTTTGCCTACTCGATTTTCTATCTTTTCGCGATCTTTGCCATGCTGCTTGCCGACACCATCGCGATGCGCGCGTTCATCTCTGCCGGAGGTTGACAGCGTTGCACATCGGGATCGGCTCACGCAGGCAGAGCACAGAATCCCAGGATCAGCAGAGCGACGACGCCGAGGCCGAGCAGCAGAATGGTTTTTCCGTCCATGACCTACACCTTCGATTGAGAGGATATCGAAGAAGGGCCGCAAGAGCCAGCGCATGACCTTCCGAGCCTTTGTGACAAAAGGGCGACAAGTTCCAGGCAATGGAGTATGTTGATTTCGGTGCAGGTCGCGGGTTTGCGTGGCCAGTCATGCAGAACGGCAGCACCGTGAAACCGCGACCGTACCGGACCTGGTCTGGAGGAACGGGCATGGCAAGTTTTCACGTCATTGCAGGCGCCAGCGAAACGCTGGAACACACCAAAATTCGAAAAATCGGTATTTCCGATCTTTTCGATGCGCTCAAGCGCGGTGTTGACGATTTCATGGTCAAACCGTCGCACATCGTCTTTCTCTGCCTGCTCTATCCGCTTGTCGGCGTCGTGCTTGCTGCCTGGACTTCGGGCGCCAATGCGTTGCCGTTGCTGTTTCCGCTGGTATCCGGCTTTGCGCTGATCGGTCCATTCGCAGCTATCGGCCTCTATGAGATCAGCCGCAGACGAGAAGCCGGGCTCGACACCTCCTGGAGGCACGCTTTCGAGGTCAGGAATTCTCCGGCCGTGCCGGCCATCGCGGCGGTCGGGATCATGCTGTTTGCCATCTTCATCACCTGGCTTTTGACAGCGCAGATGTTCTATCAATATCTCTTCGGCCCGGCTCCGCCGGAATCGATATCCGGCTTCATCAATGAGATATTTGCCACCGGGCGCGGTTGGACTCTGATTATCCTGGGGCACGCCATCGGCTTCGTCTTCGCGGTGGTGGTGTTGTGCACGACGGTCGTCGCCTTCCCATTGTTGCTCGACCGCGATGTCGGCGCCTACGAAGCCATCCACACCTCGGTGCGAGCGGTGCTGGCAAATCCGATCACCATGGCTGTCTGGGGACTGATCGTCGCCGTCGCCCTGATCATCGGCTCGCTGCCGGTGTTTGCCGGGCTAGCGGTCGTGCTGCCGATCCTCGGTCACGCCACATGGCATGTCTACCGCAAGGTTGTGGAACCGCCGTCGCCGGTCAGGCCGACGAGTTGACGATATCCAGCTGGTCTGCACCGGCAAGAGTGCCGGTGCAGACGGTTGATTTTTTCAGTAGGCAGCGTGGCTGAAGCGAGCGTGACGTGCGTCCATGGTCAGGTTGCGGAAATCCTTGCCGCTCACATGCACCAGCGTCCTGTGGTCGCCGCCCTCGAAATAGATGTCGGCGGCTTCGCCGAGGCTGTCGTCGAGGATCACCGGGACATCATAGGCCGCGCCGATCGGCGGAATGGCGCCGATGTCACAATCGCCGAAGAGTGAGACCACCTCGTCTTCGGAGGCGAGTCCAAGACGCCTGTCCATGACGTCCTGCAGTGTACCGAACTCGATTCTGTGCGTGCTTGGGACCACGGCCAGCGCATAACCGAGTTCGTGGTGAACGACCACCGATTTAGCCATCATGCTGCCGGGCACATGCGCGGCAATGGCGGACTGCCTGCTCGTCGATGTGCGATGATGGGCGACGGTGTCGTAGGAGATTCCTCTCCCGTCAATGTAGTCCTTCAGTCTGTTTGCGATCGTCATCTTCGGCCTCCCTGCTGGAGTTCGCGGCGCATTGGAAACGAAGGCAATCATTCCCCTCCGATCGTTTCCGATAATAGCAAGATGGATCAGCCGCCGCTTGTTTCAAGGCAGCAGCATGTCGACCCGGACCGCAGTCAGGATCCTGCGGTTCCTGACTGGAAATGCCGCGGGCGAAGCCTCAAATCCGGATTGCGCGTCAGGGCCCCGGCCCGAAAAACACCATCCGGGTGAAAAGTGTGTAATCCGCTTCGAAGAGCATCATCGCCACGAACACCAGTATCAGAACCGGCGGCAGGATGATCGCATAGGTCAGTGCCAGCCGCTCCCAGGCCATGTGCATGAACACGGCGACAATCAACCCCGCCTTGAGGATCATGAAGATGAGGATCAGCGACCATCTGAGATAGCCGTGGAGGCCGAAATAATCGACCAGATAGGAACAGGTGCTGAGGATGAATAGCCATGCCCAGACCACCAGATAGAGCTTGATCGGGTGTTCCTGATGAACCTCCGCCTGGGCGACGCCAGTCGCTGGCGCGTCATGCGCATGACCAGCGTGAAGTGCGTGTTGCCCCAGGCCGTTTGCGGTTGCTTCAGCCATGTCAGCCTCTCACCAAAGATAGAAGAATGCGAAAATGAACACCCAGACCAGATCGACGAAATGCCAGTAGAGCCCCATGATTTCGACGTTCTCGTAGCGACCCCGGCGGCTGGTGAAGAAGCCGGGACGTCCGACGTCGTAGTCTCCACGCCAGACCTTCCGCGCCACGATGATGAGGAAGATCACCCCGATCGTCACATGCGTGCCGTGGAAGCCGGTGATCATGAAGAAAGTCGAACCGAACTGCGCCGCGCCCCACGGATTGCCCCAGGGCCGTACCCCTTCGGTGATCAGCTTGGTCCATTCGAAGGCTTGCATGCCGACGAAGGTGGCTCCCAGCGCTGCCGTCAAAAGCATGAGGATTGCCGTTTTGCGGCGGTCGCGGCGATAGCCGAAATTGACCGCCATGGCCATCGTTCCGCTGCTCGAGATCAGCACGAAGGTCATAATGGCGATCAGGATCAGTGGAATGTCCGAACCGCCGATACGAAGCGCAAAGACCTCGCTCGGGTTGGGCCACGGCACGCGCGTGGAGGCGCGCGCGGTCATGTAGGAGAGCAGGAAGCAGCCGAAGATGAAGGTGTCGCTGAGCAGGAAGATCCACATCATGGCCTTGCCCCAGGACACGTTCTTGAACGCGCGCTGATCCGAGGACCAGTCGGCGGCAATGCCTTGCCAGCCTGCGGGCCGCGACTCCGTTTGGCCGGTATGCGTCAGCGTCGTTTCTGCCATGCTCCTCGACCTCCTAGGTCAGCAACTGCCGGCAAATATCGATGAACGTCGCGGCCCAGCCGGCCAAAAGAGCGAAGATGGCGAGCCAGACGAAAAGCAGGAAATGCCAGTACATGGCGCACAATTCGACGCTGAGGCGAAGCCGTTCCGGCCGTGCTCCGTTCCAGGCGCCGGCGGTTGTTCTGCCCAGGCCCACCAGCCCTCCCACTATGTGCAGGCCGTGCATCCCGGTTATCAGGTAGAAAAAGCTGTTGGCCGGATTGGAGGCCAGAAAATAACCATCGGCGGTCAGGTCCCGCCATGCCATGAGCTGCCCGACGAGGAAGGCGATCGCGGTGAGCCCAGCTGCGGCAAGGCCGAGCCTGACCGTGTCCATCTGGCGCTTGCGCGCCGCGACCGAGGCGCATTGCAGCGCGATGCTGCTCAGGACCAGCATGCCGGTGTTGAGCCAGAGCAGGCGTGGCATGGGTAGCGGCTGCCAGTCCGACAGCGCCATACGCATGAAATAGGCGCTGGTGAACAGCGCAAACAGGCAACCGACGACGGCGAGGAAGACGCCGAGACCGATCTTGGCGGTCGGCAGGCCAGACCGGTCGAAGGGGACGAAATCTTCCGCCACACCTTGCTCGAGCCATGGCTTGGTCATCAGCCGCTGATGCGAGAGCCACCAGCCGGCAAAGCCGGCGATCACGAGCAGGAAGACCAGAATGACGCTCATGCCGGCTCCCTGGAGGGGCCGAAGGTGCCCGGCATGTTTTGCGGAATGAAATCCTCCTTGGCGCCTGGCACGCTGTAGTCATAGGCCCAGCGATAGACGATCGGCAGCTCCTTGCCGAAATTGCCATGCGCCGGTGGTGTCTGCGGCGTCTGCCATTCGAGTGTGGTGGCGCGCCATGGATTGCCACCGGCCTCGCGGCCATGGCGGATGCTCCAGATCAGATTGAACAGGAACACGATCTGGGCAAAGCCGACGATGAACGCCATGATGCTGATGAACGAGTTCAGGTGGTGAGCCGATTCCGTCATCACCGTCACATCGGTCATCTCGGCATAGCGCCGCGGCACGCCCATCAGGCCGATATAGTGCATGGGAAAGAAGATCAGGTAGGCGCCGAGGAAGGTGACCCAGAAATGGAAGCGGCCGAGCGTCTCGTTGAGCATCCGGCCGGTGACCTTCGGGTACCAGTGGTAGATCGCGCCGAAGATAACGAGGATGGGGGCAACTCCCATGACCATATGGAAGTGAGCGACCACGAACATCGTGTCCGACAGCGGGACGTCGACGACGACGTTGCCGAGAAACAATCCGGTCAACCCGCCATTGACGAAGGTGACGATGAAAGCCATGGCAAACAGCATCGGTATGGTGAGATGGATGTCGCCGCGCCATAGCGTCAGCACCCAATTGTAGACCTTAATTGCGGTCGGGATGGCGATGATCAATGTCGTGGTGGCGAAGAAGAAGCCGAAATAGGGGTGCATGCCGCTGACATACATGTGGTGCGCCCAGACCACGAAGCTCAGCGCGCCGATGCCAACGATGGCCCAGACCATCATGCGGTAGCCAAAAATGTTCTTGCGCGCATGCGTGCTGATCAGATCGGAAACGATGCCGAAGGCTGGAAGCGCTACGATGTAGACTTCGGGGTGGCCGAAGAACCAGAACAGATGCTGGAACAGGATCGGGCTGCCGCCATTGTGCTGCAGCTGTTCGCCCATCTCGACGACTGCGGGCATGAAGAAGGAGGTGCCGAGCGCGCGGTCAAGCAACATCATTACGCAGGCGACGAACAGCGCCGGGAAGGCCAGCAACGCCATGACAGTCGCGGTGAAGATGCCCCACACGGTCAACGGCAGGCGCATCATTGTCATGCCGCGCGTGCGGGCCTGCAGCACCGTCACGACGTAGTTCAGGCCGCCCATGGTGAAGCCGATGATGAACAGGATCAGCGAGACGAGCATCAGAATGATGCCCCATTCCTGGCCGCCAGGCGTGCCGGTCATGATGGCTTGCGGCGGATAGAGCGTCCAGCCGGCACCGGTGGGTCCGCCAGGCGCAAAGAAGCTCGACACCAGAACCAGCACTGCAAGCAGGTAAATCCAGTAGCTCAGCATGTTGACATAGGGGAAGACCATGTCGCGGGCGCCGACCATCAGCGGGATCAGATAGTTGCCGAAGCCGCCGAGGAAGAGCGCCGTGAGCAGGTAGATCACCATGATCATGCCGTGCATGGTGATGAACTGGTAGTATGCTTCCGGGGTGATGAAGTCGAACGTGCCGGGGAAGCCGAGTTGCAGGCGCATCAGCCATGACAAGACCAGGGCGACCAGGCCGATAGCCGTTGCGGTCCCCGAATACTGGATCGCGATGACCTTGGCGTCCTGCGAGAAGACATACTTCGTCCACCAGCTGTGCGGATGGTAGAGTTCCATTTCCGCCACTTCGGCGGGCGGGACGGCATCTGCAGGCGTGACATCGACCATGGGAGCACCTCCGTGCCCTTCAGCGGGACCCGACAGTTTCGAGTTTTGCCGCAACTTTCAAAGCTGACACCGTGGCATTGCCCGGCGCCTGTTCCGCCGAGCCCGTCTGCTGGGGCGCCGATAATTGCGCGAACGTCTGCTGCTGGTCGAGCCAGGCCACATAGTCTTCCTGGGTGTCGACCATGACGATGCCATGCATCATCGGATGCCCCTGGCCGCACAGTTCGGCGCACAGAACCTGGAAGGTTCCGGTCTTGGTCGGGGTGAACCAGAAGTAAGTGACCGAGCCCGGGATCATGTCCATCTTGGCGCGGAATTCCGGCACATAGAAATCATGCAGCACATCGATCGAGCGCAGCAGCATCTTGACCGGCTTGCCGACCGGCAGATGCAGGTCGGCCGCTTCGACCACGACATCATCCTGGCCGTTGGGATCCTTGGCGATCACGCCCAGCGGGTTTTCGGCGGTGACGTCGCGGGTGTCGGATGTGCCGAGCTTGCCGTCCTTGCCGGGCAAGCGGAAACTCCACTGCCATTGCTGGCCAACGACTTCGACCACGGTTGCGTCGCTTGGAACGTTGACGAACCGGCTCCAGACGAACAGCCCGGGGACCAGCATGGCGGTAACACCCACGCCGGTGACGATCGTCAACCACCATTCGAGCCGCCTGTTCTCAGGTTCGTAGGCAGCCCGGCTCCCCTCGCGATGACGGAAGCGGAAAACGCAATAGGCCATGAACAGCACCACGGCGGCGAAGACGACGCCGGTGATCCAAAAGGTGATGATGATGGTGTTGTCGATATAGTCCCAGTTCGAGGCAATCGGAGTCCACCACCATGGGCTCAGGAAGTGGAACAACACCGAGCCCAAGACGATCAAAACGAGTACAACCACGATGGGCATGTCCCGTTCCTCCCGATATTCCAGGGGCGTGAAGCCATCGCTGGAAATACCAAAGTGCATCATGCGTGATTTGCGACGGAAATTCTAGAGCCGGCTGTGGAAGGGGCGAAAAATCGCTTTTGCGGCGGCGGCCGGGGCTCGGCACGGGATCAAAGCGCCTTGATGACAATGCAACCGGCCAACAGCAGCACGACGCCGGCGAGCCGCATGCCTGACACCAGCCGCTGCGGCAGCCGGAACAAGCCGAATGTGTCGACGAAAATGCTGGCGACCTGCTGGCCGGCCACCGTCAGGCTGACGGCAGCCGCTGCGCCAATGACAGGGATGGCAGTGAACACGGTCGTGACATAGGTGGCGCCGGCGAACCCACCGAGCCAACCCCACCAGGGCATCGACGACAGGCCTGCGAGGCGGGGGCGAGGCGCCTTGCTCAGGGCCAGGGTAGCCAGAAGCACCGCGGCCATGGCCAGCATCGCCACCAGGAACGAAATGGTGCCGACAGCAAACGGCGCGCCGCCAAGATCGCCCCGAAGCAAAGCGTTCACCGCGCCTTGCACCGGCAGCACGGCGCCGGCCAGCAGCGCCAGGCCGATCAAGCCCAGTTTCGACGGCGCGACATTGTCGGCCGCGCCCTTCTGTCCGAGAACGATGAGGGCCGCGCCTGCGCAAAGCTGTAGTACCGGTGCTATGCGGGAGGTGGATACTGGCTGCCCTAGTCCGAATGAGTGCCGATACTGAAGGCCGTCGATGCCGTTCCCCGCACCCAGCCACGTTAAAAGCCACGGCCCGCTCACTCGATCGGGGAAGCGATCGGCTTTCCCTTCTCCACGACGTAGGTCGCGATCACCTTGGCGCCAGCGGGACCGGTCCTGGCGTCGTGGACCTTGGCCGGCGGCACCTTATAGGATTGGCCGGCCGCGAGATGGCGCGGCGGCTCGCCGTCGATCAGCAGCTCGAAGCCGCCCTCGATAATGTATCCCGACTCCGGTCCCGGATGTGTGTGGCGTCCGACCGAAACGTTAGGTGCTATTTCGGCAATGCCGATAACCGTCTCGTACGCAGTGCCGGGCACGTCGAAGCGCTGCAACGGCGTACGCTTGATTGGTTGCTGGTCGGTCGCGGCCGCCGGCTTTTCCTGGGCCCCGAGCAGGCCCGTCCAGGCAAAGCATGACAGCGCGGCGCAAAGCGCAAGGGTGTACCTGAGTTCGGGCATTTATCGCCTCCCTGATTTGACAGTGCCATTATCGGCGACGACTGGGCAGAGCGTCTCGGACTCCCGCGAAGTCCTCCTATGCCGTGGACGAACTGACGATCCCGTGGCCATTGACGGTATATTCACCCAGTCTAATATCCTTGGGCCGCGGAAGGCCGCGCGGGAGTAGCCTGGGATGAACGGCACCGACTTTGCCTCCTTGCATTTCTCGACGCGCGAGCTTGCCCCGGGCAAGCGCCTTCCGGCGCTGCGCGAGCTGTTCGACCGGGCGGTCCGCCTCAACATCGACACCGAGCCCGGCCGTGCGGTTGAGATGCAGATGCACGTCGCACCGGGCCTACGTCGGGCAACCATGCTGTCGCCGCTGACGGCGCGCCTCACCCGCCCGGTGCCGATGCTCGCGGACGGCGAGGACACCATCTGCCTGATGATGAAGACCAGTGGTCACATAGCCCTGGCTCAGGGGCAGCGCGAAGGCGTGCCCGAGATCGGGGACGGTGTACTCCTCGTCTATCGCGAACCGGTCGAGCTCCATTTCGTTGACGCTACCTATCTTTCCGTGCGCGTGCCCTTCACCGCGCTGGCCGGGCTGGCCGACGTCGAGGCTGCCGCCGCGCGGCGCATACCGGCCACGACGGAAGCGCTATCGTTGCTGCGGAGCTATGTCGTGGGCCTGCCCGACCGCTTTGCCGACCCTCGGCTCGCCCGGCTATGTGCAACCCACGTCTACGACCTTATCGCTCTGGCGATCGGAGCGACCGAGGACGGACGTGAGATTGCCGGTCAACGGGGCTTGCGGGCCGCGAGGCTGCAGGCGATCAAGGCCGACCTTGTCAAGGATGCCGCGATCCACATCGACAAGCTCGCGGCGCGCCACGGGATTTCGCCGCGCTATGTCCAGATGCTGTTCGAGGCCGCCGGCACAACCTTCTCCGATTTTGCCCTTGAACGGCGGCTCGACGCGGCCCGCACCATGCTGACCAGTCCGCGCTACGCGAGTTGGTCGGTCACCGAACTCGCGTTCGAGGCGGGCTTCGGTGATCTTTCGCACTTCAACCGGCGGTTCAAGCGCCGGTTCCTGATGACCCCGTCGGAAATGCGCCACAACGGCAAGGCTGAGGCCACAACGGACCCAGATCTCGCGCCTTGATGGTGCCCACGGCAAAACGTCCGCCGTCGCAGTCCAGGGGCCGATCTCTGACAGGCTTTTCACTGGAAAGACAACGCAAGCGGCCTGGCGCTCGAAGCCAAGCTGGTATGCGGTCTCGACCGAGGATCGCACGATCAATCCGGATCTCGAACGCTTCATGGCAAAGCGCATGAATGCAAAGACCATCGAGGTGAAGGCAAGCCATTTGTCGCTGATCTCTCACCCCGACGTGATCGCAGGGCTCATCTCGCAAGCGGCCGGATCGCTCAGTTAGCGCGATTGGCCGAATCTGGGGCGGCATGGTGGCGGCCTCGCCGCGTGACCTGCCTGGCGAGGCGCCTTATGACCCCGTGGCCCGACAAACAGGCGCCGCGTCATTTACATCCTCGCCTTGAACGCTAAGCTCCTCCGCCTAATTCATCTCTAGCTTCAGACCGCATTCGCCGTGCCAGGAACCTCATGACATCCGATAACAAAGCGCGTGAACATTTCGCCATCGATCTCGCGCAGCGCGCCGGCGAGCTCGGCCTGAAGTATTTTCGCGATCTCGACAATCTCACCATCGAGAGCAAGGGCCATCAGGATATGGTTTCGCAGGCCGACCGCGAGGTCGAGCTGTTCATCCGCGCGGCGATGAAAGCTGCCTACCCGGGCGACGGCATCGTCGGCGAGGAACATGCCTCGGTCACCGGGTCGACCGGGCATGTCTGGGTAATCGATCCGATCGACGGCACTGCGAATTTCGTGCGCGGCATTCCGGCCTGGTGCGTGGTCATCGCCTGCGCCAAGGATGGCGATACCGTCGTCGGCGTCATCCACGAGCCCTCGACCGGGGAGACCTTCCATTGCCGCAAGGGCGGTGGCGCGTTTCTCAACGGCAAGCCGGTCAGGGCAAGTGCCGCCACCAACCTGACCGAAGGTTCGGTCGGCACCGGCTTCTCCAACCGTGCCGAGATGCAAAATATCGTTACGCTCATCCGCTCGCTGATTGCCGAAGGCGGCGTGTTTTTCCGCAACGCTTCGGGTGCGCTCATGCTCGCCTATGTCGCTGCCGGCAGGTTGCTGGGCTATGTCGAGGAGCACATGAACGCCTGGGATTGCCTGGCCGGGATGCTTTTGGTGGAAGAAGCCGGCGGCACAATCGTCAAGCCGGACCCGAGGACCGTTTTGGAAAAAGGCACGCTGGTTATCAGCGCCGGCAACGGTGTGTTCGCCCAGATTCGCGACCTCTGCGTCGAACCCTTCAAGCTTTGATCAGGACCGGTCCGCGCTCCGGAAAGCCGATTCCGACGGCGTCGCCCGCCTGAAACGGCGCATCGACGTTTCGCGACAACACGAACACGTCGCCAAGCGCCGTGGCAGCGACCAGTTCGAGATGGCTGCCGGCATAGGTGACCTTTGCGAGCGTGCCTGCGATCGTCTGCGGCGCGCCGGCAGGACCGATCTCGATGCGGTTTGGACGGACGGCCAGCTTCGCAGGGCCGGCTTGGTGGCCACGCGCCGGCAGTTTCAAGGCAAGCGTGCCTAGCCGGACGGTAGCTTCGTCCCCTTGCACCGCGACCACCTCGCAATCCAGGATGTTGGCTTCACCGATGAAGTCGGCAACGAACGCGTTGGCTGGCGCGTCGTATAGTTCGCGCGGCGTACCGTCCTGCGCGACCACCGCCTTGTTCATGACGATGATGCGGTCCGAAACCGCAAGCGCCTCTTCCTGGTCGTGCGTGACGTAGACCACAGTCAACCCGAGCTTGGTCTGGATCTCCCTGATTTCCTCACGCACGTGCCGGCGCAGCTTGGCATCTAGGTTGGAGAGCGGCTCGTCGAACAGCAGCACTTGCGGTTCGAGCACCAGTGCGCGCGCCACCGCCACGCGCTGCTGCTGACCACCCGACAGTTCGCTGGGCAGGCGCGCCCCGAAATCGGTCAGGCCGACCAACTCCAGCCCGGCGCGGGCGCGGGACGCGGCCTCCTTCTTGTCGTGGCCGGAGAAGCGCAGGCCGTAGGAGACATTTTCCATCACCGTCATATGCGGGAACAACGCGTAGGACTGGAACACCATGGACACGTCGCGGTCGGTGGCCGGCAAGCGCGTTACATCGTTGCCGCCGATGAGGATACGGCCGCTGGACGGCATCTCCAAGCCGGCGATCATGCGCAGCGTCGTCGTCTTGCCGCAGCCGGAAGGTCCCAGAAGCGTCACCAGCTTGCCGGCCTCGATCGCAAGCGAAATGTCGTCGACCGCCGGCGTGTTGGCGCCTGGATAAGTCTTGGTGACATTTTCGAAGGTCACCGAGGCAGCGTTGCCGCGAATTTCGGCCATCACCCGGCTCCTGCTATTGTTGTCGGGCCACTTGCCGTTCCCGGCAGGCTGACATTGGTGCGCACGCTCCAGCCGCCGTCGCCCTTGTGGATGCCGCGCCGGCCGATATTGCGGCTGCCGACGGCCAGTTGCATCAGGCCGATAACCACCAGCATGACGACGATCAGCACCGTCGAATAGGCGATGGCGATGCCGTATTCATTGTTCTCGACGCGCCCGACGATGTAGCTGGTCGAAAGATCGTAACGCGCACTGACCAGGAAGATGACGGCGCTGATCGCGGTCATGGCGCGCACGAAGGAATAGACAAGCGCCGCCAGCATCGCCGATCTCAGCAAGGGCAGGATGACGCGTCTGAAGGTCTGCCAGGAGTTGGCGCCAAGCGTCAGCGAGGATTCATCCAGGCTGCGGTCGATCTGCGACATCGAGGCGACGCCGGCGCGCACGCCGACCGGCATGTTGCGGAAGATGAACGACAGCACGAGGATGATGCCGGTGCCGGTCAGTTCGATCGGCGGCACGTTGAAGGCTATGATGTAGCTAACGCCGATGACGGTTCCCGGAATCGCGAAAGACAGCATGGTGGCGAATTCGAAGGCATTCTTGCCGCGGAAATTCTGGCGCACGAGGAGATAGGCGGTCAGAAGCCCGATGCCGGCGGTCAGCGGCGCCGATATCAGCGCGATCTCCATCGTCGTCCAGAACGAACTCCACGCCGACCCCGACCAATGGATGCCGAATTCATTCCAGCTGACGGCGAACGCTTTCTTGTAGTGCTGCAGCGTCAGGCTCTGATCGACCCCCCACAGCCTGACAAAGCTGCCGTAGAAGATCACCGCGTAGACCAGCACGGTGAACGCCGTCCACAGGCTGGCGATGACATAGAGTACACGTGTCAGCCCGTCCGGCAGGCGCGGATGGACGCCGGCGTCGCCCTTGCCGGTGACGGTGGTATAGGAACGCCTGCCGATCCAGAAACGCTGCGCATAGAAGGCCCCAAGCGTGAAGCCCAGCAGCACCAGCGCCAGGATCGCAGCAAGTGCGGCATCGTTCTGCGCGCCGACAATGGCGAAGAAGATTTCCGTCGACAGGACGTCATAGTTGCCGCTCAGCACCAGCGGATTGCCGAAATCGGCCATGCTTTCGATGAAGCCGAGCAGGAAGGCGTTGGCGAGGCCTGGCCGCATCAGCGGCAGGGATACGGTCCAGAAGGTCTGCCAGCGGCTGGCGCGGAGCGTCTGCGAGGCCTCTTCCATGGACGGGCTGACGCCTTCGACAACGCCGATCAGAACCAGGAAGGCGATCGGGGTGAAAGCGAGAACCTGGGCGATAAGCAGGCCGGGAAGGCCATAGACCCAGCGTGTCGGCTGGATGCCGAAGACACCTGCGACGCTCTGGGTCACCGCGCCCGACAGGCCGAACAACAGGATGATGGCAAGGCCGATGACGAAGGCCGGGGTGATGATCGGCAACACAGTCAGCGCACGCAGCAGCTTGCCATAGCGGAAACCCGTGCGTGTCACGACAAGCGCGAACACCAACCCCAGAAACATGGTCAGCAGGCCGACGAGCACGGCGAGCAGCAGCGAGTTCCAGGCAACACCGCAGCGGCTGCCACCGGCGAGACAGTCCAGGCTCCACAAGCGCGAACTGAGCAGCTTGGCCAGGAACGCGACAAGCGAATAGCTACCGTCGTCGGTCTGCATGGCGTTGGCCAGCATCATCAGGATCGGCATGAAGATGAAGATGGAAACCACCGCGACGACGAAGCCGATCGAGCTGACGACGAATACGTCGCCACCGACGGCACCGCGCGCGGCAATGCCAAGGGTGAGCAGAAACAGAAAGGCGCCACTAACCAGAAGGGCGCCGTAGCCCATGCCGAATTGGCGGTCGCCAAGATCGCCGAACAGGCTGGTCAGCCAGCTGAACTGCCAGCCGTGCAACCCGATGGCGAAGCCCTGGAACAAAAGCCAGCCAAAACCGGCAGCGCCGACAATGACCAGCAGCCGACCGAAAAACGGATCGGATTTGTTGCGACCCCACAGCAGCAGCAGCGGCGCCGCCAGCAGGAAGCCGAGCGGCGCCAGCCACAGTTTTTCGCCCTTGAGGGCCAGAACCAGCGCTGGAGCGAATTTGCTATCGAACGGGTAGCCGTCGAACAGCCAGGAAAAACCGAAGAACCCGTCTTCGATGCCGTACCAGGGCAGCAAGGCAAAGCCCACCCAGCCGATCGCCATCCAGAGGACGACGATCGGTTCGAGCGGCCCGCGGGTTTGGCGAAAGCGCATCTGCTATTGCGGCAGCGACGCGACCTCTTCGTCCCATTTTTTCAGAAGGCGCTTGCGCTCTTCGCTCGATCCATACTTCTTGAAGTCGTAGTCGATCAGCTTGATGGCAGCGAGGTCCGGCGCCTTGTCGGAGGTTTTTGCCGCCTTGTTCGACGGAACCTGGAACGACCCCGCATCCTGCGCCGTGGACTGGACATCGGCCTCGAGCGCCCAGTCGTAGAATTTTTTCGCGGCCTCCATGTTGCGGGCGCCCTTGATGATCGATTCCGAGCCAATCTCGTAGCCGGTTCCCTCGCAAGGGGTGACCGGAACGATCGGGAATCCGGCGACGACCTGCGACACGGCGTCGTGGATGAAGACGATGCCGATCGTGGTCTCGCCAAGCCCGGCGGCCTTGATCGGCGCCGAGCCCGACTTGGTGTATTGGTTGACGTTCTTGTGCAGGGCTTTCAGGTACTCGAAACCTTTGTCCTCGCCGAACAGCTGAACGATGGTCGCCAGCATGTTGTAAGCTGTACCTGAGGAATTCGGGTTGGCGACCTGGATATGCCCCTTGTACTCCGGCTTGGTCAGATCGGCCCAGCATTTCGGCTCGGGCAGATTGTTCTTGGCGAGCAGATCCTTGTTGTAGCCGAAGCCCAGCGCCCCGGAGTAGATGCCGACCGTGCGGTGGCCGGATGTTTCAGCCTGCTTGATCGCCCAGGGCTGCAACTGGTCGAGCAGGGGCGATTTGTACTCCTCGGTCAGACCTTCCTCGGCCGCCTGCAGGTGTGGATCACCGGTGCCGCCCCACCAGATGTCGCCCTTGGGATTGGCCGCCTCGGCGCGCAGCTGGGCATAGATTTCGCCAGCGCTCTTGCGGGTCATGTCGACGGTGATGCCGGTCTTTTCCTCGAAGGCCCGCGCCGTCTGTTGACACCAGACCTCGTCGACGCCGCAATACATGGTCAGGCTTTCGGCGGACGCCGATGACGACGCGCCCCACATGCCGGCCGCAAGGATACCGGCGCCGAGAATCGCCCTTTTTATCATGTTGAATTCCTCCCTAGGTTATTTGCCGACTTATGAAACCCAGATAGGCGGAAAATTCAAGTTGGAAGGTGGCTGGCAAGTTTTTGCTTCGAAATACAGCCGAATTTGATCTTTCTGCGGTGCCGCGACCCGCAGAAAGCAAGTGGACTGCGGCTTGCCTGGCTTAGATCAGCAGCAGGCCCTTCATCGAGGCATTGCCCTTCTTGCCGATGATGATGTGATCGTGGACGGCGATGCCGAGCGGCTTGGCGCTGTCGATAATCTGCTTGGTCATCTCGATGTCGGCGCGCGACGGCGTCGGGTCGCCCGAGGGGTGGTTGTGCACCAGGATGACGGCGCTGGCCGACAGTTCCAGCGCGCGCTTGATCACTTCGCGCGGATAGACCGGCGTGTGGTCGACGGTACCGACCTGCTGCACCTCGTCGGCGATCAGCACGTTCTTCTTGTCGAGGAAGAGGATGCGGAACTGTTCGCGGTTCTCGAACGCCATGGCCGAGCGGCAATAGGCAAGAAGCTGCGTCCAGTTGGACAGCACCTCGCGGTCGCGGACTTCCGTGCGCGCCATGCGTTGCGCTGCTGCGGCAATCACCTTCAGGTCGACGGCCACGGCGGGGCCAATGCCCTTCACCTCCTGTAGCAGCGCCACCGGCGCGCCGAGCACTTCGCCGAATGTGCCGAAGCGCGCCAAAAGGGCCTTGGCGATCGGCTTGGTGTCGACACGCGGGATCAGGCGAAACAGCAGCAGTTCGAGAAGCTCGTAGTCGGGCAGGGCGTCGGGACCGCCGGCAACGAAGCGCTCGCGCAAGCGATCGCGATGGCCGTGATAGTGTGGCTTCTCATCCGATTTGTCTTTTGGCGCCTTGTGTTTCGCCGGCGGTTCAATCCACCGCTCGGAGAAGAACCCCCGTTCATCGTCATTGCCGTTGTTCGCCATATGCAGCCCACATCCCTTCGACGCAGACATTAGAGCTTTTCTGGCGTGGATTGAAACAGTTGGTCGCGCAGATAGTGGAGGCGGCAAGATGCAGCCACGATTGCGCAACAAAACTTAACACCACTTAATGCATGCAGCCACCTTCACCTGAAATGCTGACAGCATCGGGGGCTTTCGCCTTTTATGCCTGGAGCACGCATGTTCGCTAAAATCGAGACTGGAATATTTGCCGGCAGGGCATCTGTCGCGGCGATGGCAATCCTGTTTTCAACGCATTCGGGCATGGCAGCCGATGCCATTGCCGTGAATTCCGACGATTTCATCCCGCCGCCCGACGTTTCCCGATTTGGGCGCTTCGAGCGGAAACTGGCCGATTGGCACGTCGTCCTTGGCGGCGGCGCCATCATCGTCCCCAAATATGAGGGCAGCGACGAGTTCAAGGTCATGCCGGTGCCTTTCGTCACCGCGACATTCCTCGACATCGTGACGATCAATCCGTCAGGCGCCAGCATCGCCGTCTATGAACAAGGGCCGTTCGAATTCAGCGCGCGACTTGGCTATGAAATGGGCCGCAAGGAGGACGATGCCGATCGCCTTCGCGGCCTGGGCGATATCGACATGGGCGCGAAAGTCGGCGTGAAGGCGGCCGTGAAGTTCGGCCCGGCTGAAATCTTCGCCCAAGTTGACAAGACCATCGGCGGCAGTGACGGTTTGCAGGGCGAGGTCGGGATCGAGCTTAGCCGGCCTCTGACTGAATCACTGATCGTCGGCGCCAGCGCATCCGCGGTCTTTGTCGATGAAAATTACATGCAGGCTTATTTTGGCGTCACGCCGGAACAGTCAGCTCGCTCGGGGCTGGCGCGTTATGATGCCGGGGCCGGGTTGAAGCGCGCCGATTTTTCGATTTCCGCCACATATATGCTCGATGCGAACTGGATGGTGCGTGGCGAAGCGGGGGTCGGCATTCTCCTGGGTGACGCCGCCGACAGCCCGATCGTCGTCGACAAGGTTCAGCCCTCGGGGATGCTTCTGGTCGGATACCGGTTCTGACACCAGGCAGGCGCCAATGCAGGCTATGACAAAATCCGAGCTGGCCTGGCAAAGGCAGCAAGACGATCTGAACGCTCAATCGGCAAGGCAGGGCCCGCGCATACTTATCGTCGAAGACGATTTCGAGATTGCACGCATGCTGGGCGACACGCTTGCCGAACACGGCATGATCGTGGAAATCGTCGGCAACGGTGCGCGGATGAACGCGGCGCTTCGCGCTCAGAAATTCGACCTCATCGTGCTCGATGTCATGCTGCCGGGTGAAAGCGGCCTCAACATCTGCCGCCGCCTTCGTGCCGAAACGAACATCCCGATCCTGATACTGACCGCGCTTGGTGAAGAAATCGACCGTATCTTCGGGCTGGAGATCGGTGCGGACGATTACGTGACGAAACCGTTCAGCGGGCGCGAACTGACCGCGCGGATACGCGCCCTGCTGCGCCGCGCAGCCTATGCTCCTGAAGAGCGGGATCGATCGAGGGTGCTTCGCTTCAACGGCTGGCGCATCGATCCCATACGCCGACAACTGCATGACCCGAGCAATGCAAGGGTTGCCACCACCACGCATGAATTCGACCTGCTGCTTGCATTTTGCCGCAATGCGGGCCGTGTTCTGTCACGCGAAGAGCTTCTCGGCGTAACGCATGCCGGGCTTGCCGGCCCGATCGAGCGGAGCGTTGACGTCCACGTCAGCCGGATCCGCCAGAAGATCGAAAAGGATGCGCGCGATCCGGTGCTGCTCCAGACCGTTCGGCTGGGAGGTTACATCTTCACCGCGACGGTGGAGGAAGCATGAGGAATTTCCTCGGCCGTTTCCTGCCGCAGTCGGTGCGTGGGCAGTTCGCGGCAATCATTGTCGTCGCGGTGATCGTGATCCTGTCCACCGGCTCCGCCGTCGAGAGTTTTACAGATTATTTCGACCTCCCAGCCGTGGAAGACAGCGCCAGACAAACTGATGTTGTCGCTACCCTGCTGCGCGGGGCGCGGATGGAGGATCGCGGCGTGATTCTGGCAGCGGCACGGCGAGCTGGCTTTGACTTCAAGACGCTCCCCAGGGAACAGATCCGCGCTATCCCAACGTCTTACCTGGAATGGCAAAGCATCCCTTGGCTTCAGCGGATCGAAAAGGCTTCGATTGATGGGCGCTGGATGAGGATCGGCGGCCAATACGCGTTTGTCGTCGACCTGGACCAGCAGAGCGTCCTGGCTCATTTCGGCATGCCCGATTCCTTTCTGACATCAGGCACCGTCCGTTCTTCGTTCTACAGATTCATGGCCTTCGTTGCCTTGCCCACGCTGATCTGGCTCTTTGCCGTATGGACCGTCACAGGCCCGCTGAAACGCATCTCCACGGCTGTCGGTTCGGCTGAGATCGAAAATGGCGACGAGCTTTTCATCGAACGCGGGTCCACCGAGATGATCGGCCTGACGCGCGCTCTCAACCGGATGAGAACACGTATCCGGACGATGATCGAGAACCGCACGCGCATGTTGCGTAGCGTCAGCCACGATTTGCGCACGCCCTTGACGCGGCTGCGGCTTCGCGCCGAGCGCATGGACGAGAATTCCATTCGCACGGCAATGCTGACCGACATTCAGCATATCGAAGACCTGATCAGCGAGACCTTGACGTATCTTCGCAACGACGTCTCGACAGAGAAGCTGCAGCGCGCCGATATTGCCAGCGTGCTGCAGACTGTTTGCGCGGAATTCTCCGATGTGGGGTTCTCGGTATCATATTCGGGGCCGGACCGGCTTCTGGGCTGGTGTAAACCCAATGCGCTGGCCCGTGCGATCACCAATCTCTGCGACAATGGGGTCAAATTCGCCGGCAACGTCACGGTCGCATTGACGCAGACCGGCTCAGCGGCACGCATCGCGGTTGGTGACGACGGGCCGGGCATTCCGATGACGGCGCGCACCCAGGTCTTCGAACCCTTCTTCAAGGAAGATGCCTCGCGCGGCGTTGCTTCGAAACATGGCTTTGGCCTGGGCCTCTCGATCGTCGCGGACATTATCCAGGGACATGGCGGCAGGATCGAACTGCAAGACAACCAGCCCAACGGACTGATCGTTACCGTCGACCTGCCGAATGAACCGGCGACCCAGCTGTCATGACATGCATCCGCCCGGAGCGATGGGGCGGCGCTTCATTCGGCCCGCGAGGTTCGATTGCGGAACTGTTGCGCCATCCAGTCGATGAACACGCGCAGGCGCGGCGACAATTGGCGTGTGGGCGAATAGAGGACGTGAACCGGTAACGGTGTCGGCGGAAAGCCTGCGAGCACCTCGACCAGCGCGCCGCTGGCCAGTTCCGAGACGACCCGGTAGCGTGGCACCTGGATCAGCCCAAGACCAAGGCATGCGGAAGCGACATTGGTCTCGGGGCCGGTCACAGTCACATTGGCAGGCAAGGTGATCCGGCGGGGCTTGCCGTCGATGCTGAAGACGAGCGGAATGATTTCTGCTGCCTCGGGCGACATCAGCCCGACCATTTCGTGGCCCGCAAGATCGTCGGGCGTCTGCGGCGTGCCGAAGCGGCTGAGGTAGTCGGGGCTGGCGAAGGTGCCCCTTTCCAGCGTCGCCAGGCGTCGCTTGACCAGCGGACTGTCGGACAGTTCGCCAACGCGCAGGAGACAATCGAACCCCTCACGGATCATATCCAACGGCTGGTGCATCTCGCTGATATGCAGCCGGATGTCCGGATACAGCGCACGAAAGCGGGGCAGGCCGGGCAGCAGGAAATACCGCGCCTGGGTGCCGTGCATGTCGACGCGGACCAGGCCTGATGGCTTGGCGCCGACAAAGGCGCCCTCGGCGTCTTCCAGATCGGCGACCAGGCTGACGCAGCGCTGATAATAGGCTTCGCCGTCCAGTGTCGGGCTGACCTGACGGGTCGTGCGCTGCAAAAGCCGCACGCCCAGCCGTGCCTCCAAACTCTTGACCGCATCGGTGACGGATGAGCGGGGCAGGCCCAGGTCGTCGGCGGCCTTGGTGAAGCTGCGCCGTTCGACGATACGGATGAAGACGCGCATGGCGTCGAAGCGATCCATTGTTCGAAATCTCGAATGATGATGTCGGATTATGCCTGATTATCCGCTAGGCGGGAAGGCGCATCTTGTTGGCAGCCGATCAACGGTACTCAACAAGGAGACAGACCATGACCAACCAGATCAATCAGAGCAAGATCGCCCTCGTCACCGGCGCCTCGGGCGGCATCGGCGCTGCTGTTGCCGAGCGCCTCGCCAAGGACGGCTTCACCGTCGTGGTGAACTATGCCGGCAACGCCGCCTCGGCAGAAGCGGTCGTCGCCAGGATCGAAGCGGCCGGAGGCAAGGCCGTGACGGCCAAGGCAGACATTTCGGACGCTGCCGCGGTGACCCGCATGTTCGACACGGTCGAAACCGCTTTCGGCGGCATCGACGTGCTGATCAACAATGCCGGCATCATGAACCTCGCCACCGTCGCCGACAGCGACGACGCGCTGTTCGACCGCACGATCGCCGTCAATCTCAAGGGCACCTTCAACACATTGCGCGAGGCGGCGAAGCGGCTGCGCGACGGCGGCCGGATCGTGAATTTCTCGTCCAGCGTCGTGGGCCTGCTGCAGCCGACCTATGGCGTCTATGCCGCCACCAAGGCTGCCGTGGAAGCGATGACCAGCGTGCTTGCCAAGGAACTGCGCGGCCGCAACATCACCGTCAACGCCGTCGCCCCGGGGCCAACGGCCACCAAGCTGTTCCTCGACGGCAAGCCGCAGGACCTCGTCGATCGCCTGGCCAAATTGGCCCCGCTCGAACGTCTCGGCCAGCCCAAGGATATCGCCGACGCCGTAGCCTTCCTCGCCGGGCCGGACGGCGCCTGGATCAACGGCCAGACCTTGCGCGCCAATGGCGGGATCATCTGATCCAGCCGCCCCGCACACCCAACCTCAATCAAGGAACATCGTCATGTCCAAATTCGTCATCCTCGTCACCGGCGCGTCCTCGGGCTTCGGCCTGATGACCGCCAGGTCCCTGGCCGAAGCCGGCCACACGGTCTACGCCACCATGCGCGAGACCACCGGGCGCAATGCGCCCCAGGTCGCTGCCGTCGCCGCGTGGGCCACTGAGCACAAGGCCGATCTGCGCACCGCTGAGCTTGACGTGCAATCGGAGGCCTCGGCCGAGGCCGGTATCGCCCACGTCATCGCCGATGCGGGCCGGCTGGATGTCATCGTTCACAATGCCGGTCATATGGTGTTCGGTCCCGCCGAGGCGTTCACACCCGACCAGTTCATCCAGCAGTATGACGTCAATGTTCTGGGGGCGCAGCGGGTCAATCGGGCGGCACTTCCGCATCTGCGCGGGCAAGGCAAGGGCCTGCTGGTCTGGGTCGGCTCATCTTCGACGCGCGGCGGCACCCCGCCGTTCCTGGCGCCTTATTTCGCCGCCAAGGCGGCGATGGATGCACTGGCCGTGTCCTACTCCACCGAGCTCGCTCTGTGGGGGATAGAAACCACCATCATGGTTCCCGGCGCCTTCACCAAGGGCACCAATCATTTCGCGCATTCGGGCAAGCCGTCCGATGCGGCGCGCGTTGCCGAATATGAGGCCGGACCCTATGCCGGTATCGCCGATCGGGCGCTGAAGGGGCTGGCTGGCCTCGAGCCCGCCGATGCCGATCCGTCGGAAGTGGCGCGCGAGATCGTTCGCGTCGTGGATATGCCGTTCGGCAAGCGGCCGTTCCGCGTCCATGTCGACCCGTCACAGGACGGCGCCGAAATAGTCAACGGCGTTGCCGACCGCATGCGCCGCGAAATCTACCGCAACATCGGCCTCGAAGAGCTGCTTCACCCGGCTGTTGTCGGCTGAGGTCGCTAGCCACAAGAACAAGAAACACAAAACGGGCCGGCGCTGTGTCGTGGCCCGTTTGCGTATTTGGATCGCTAGGCCGGCAGGCCGGGGCGGTCGAGCTTGTTTGGCGACAGCGTAAAGATCTCGCAGCCGGTCTCGGTGACGCCGATCGTGTGTTCGTACTGCGCCGACAGCGAGCGGTCGCGCGTCACCGCCGTCCAGCCGTCCGACAGCACTTTCACATGCGGGCGGCCAAGATTGATCATCGGCTCGATGGTAAAGATCATGCCCGGCCGCATCTCGACGCCTTCGCTTGACGTGCCGTAGTGCAGGATGTTGGGCGCGTCATGAAACAGCTGGCCGACACCGTGGCCGCAGAAATCGCGCACCACCGAGCAGCGCTCGGCTTCGGCATAGGTCTGGATGGCAGCGCCGATGGCGCCGGTGCGGGCGCCTGGCCGGACCGCCGCGATGCCGCGCATCAGGCATTCATGGGTGACTTCGAGCAGACGCTCGGCGGCGCGCTTGATGGTGCCGACCGGATACATGCGCGAGGAATCGCCGTGCCAGCCATCGAGTATGTAGGTGACATCGATGTTGACGATGTCGCCATCCTTCAACGGCTTGTTGTCGGGAATGCCGTGGCAGACGACATGGTTGATCGAGGTGCAGGACGATTTGGTGTAGCCGCGATAATTGAGTGTCGCCGGCAGCGCGCCATGGTCCATGCCGTATTCGAAAACGAAACGGTCGATTGTCTCGGTGGTGACGCCCGGCTGGACCATAGGCACCAGCTCGTCGAGGCAGCGCGCGGTGAGATCGCAGGCCTTGCGCATTCCCGCAAAGCCTTCCTCGCCGTAGAGGCGGATCTGGCCGGTGTTTCTGAGGGGTGCCGTGGCGGCGTCGAGATAGGTGACCATAGTGTCCGTTTTGTCTGTAAGCGGGCGATGAATATCAGCCCGTTCGAAAATCTTCCCAGATTTGGCACTGGAAGCCGCAAGGTTCAAGGAAGAACTGCCGGCGAGGGACTCGCGCTGGCGATATTCATGCATTGCGACGCTGTCTTATGCCTTGTCCCGCCCGCACGAACCTCCCTTTTAGGGCTCGGTCGGCTAGGCCGGTGGAAATATCATGAGATCTTGCCGTCCCATCGCGTTCAAGCGCGCAAAACCAGTCATGACGCCGATCTGGGCGACCTGCTCGAGCTTGATGGCGTTTCTGCTAAACGGAGGGCGGCGCCCGCGGCCGGTCTCGGCCGCTTTGTTCCTCTCGGTGCAGGTGCTCATCTGCATCGGCACGGCCTATTGGGCGATCGCCGAGACGCTCGGCATGGCGGGAACCGCCGCACTGGTTCTTGCCGCCATCTTTGCTCTGCCATCGGCCTATGTGCTCTTCATAGCCGTGCGTATGGCCTATGAGGCCGAGACCGATCCGGCCAACCAATAGCAACAAATCCCAGGAACGAGTGCAGCGGTTTCCATCAGGAATTGCTTAAAAACAAAGCGTTAAAGTGCGCGCCTGTGCGCGCTTTAAACGCCCGAATGCTGCGACCGCAGTGACGACACATTCTTGCGCGACATCGGGTCAAAGCAACTTTTGACGACGAACGGCGTTGTGGCGAGACCAGTTCGGGAGACTTGGAAATGGACAGATTGCAATTCGAGGTGCCGGTGCGCATCGCGCCCGCGCGCGGGCTGCCGGTAGAGGAGATTTACAGCGTCGAACAGGCGCTGGATGTCCTGCATGAGTGGCCAAAGAAGCGACAGGGCAAGGTCTATGAGGCGGCGTTCAACGCTTGCTTTGGCGCCACGGTGGATGTCGTCAAGACCGAGGACGCCTGCCGTGCGTTCATGGCGTTCTGCCGCGTCAGCGGCCTGCTGGCCAGGGACATGATGATCACGGCCAAGCGCGGCGGCGGCGAGGCGAGGGGCCTGCGGATTTAGAGCCTTTTTGATCCGGAGGCTGACCACCCGACTCGCTCGGATCAACGCGGACTCCGCGCCGTTAAGGTTCCGTTTCCGACTTCACAGCTAGGCATGACGCCATAGAGCAGCGTCTGATTCGTTGCGTCAGTGTCATGGTGCAGAATATGTCCTCAGCAAATGTGCGCGCCTTTCCGCTAGACCGGCAAACCATGCTGGTGCGCGAGGTGGCGGCCAGGCTGGGCAGGCTGCATGGCGACACGGCCAATTCCTTCTGGAAGGCCACGGCGCGCGAACTCCTCGACAAGGCGATCGCCGCCGGCAGCGACGCGGCTTCGGCCGCCAACGATGTCCGCCGGTTTTTTGCCGCCGTCCAGGACGAGATGCATTTCAAGGCGAATGATGCCGCACCGGGGCAGCGCCAGACGCGCACCCGGCTCTAAGCAGAAGCACACTGACACGCTCATCACTGCGTGGCGGGCACCGACGACGCCAGCCGTGGACCGGTCTTGGCGTCGACGATCTCGGGCTTGGTGCTGTCGATCGTGCCGTCCCAGCCACCGCCGAGCGCCTTGTTGAGCGCGACATAGTCGGTGGCGATGGCGATGCGGCTTTGCAGCAGATCGTCCTCGGCCGAATAGAGCGAGCGCTCGGCGTCCAGCACGTCGAGAAGGCCGGCTTCTCCTGATTTGAACAGCGTGCGCTCGAGATTTGCCGCCTCGCCATAGGATTTCACCGAAGCCGCGAGCTTGCTGTTCCTGATGCGCTCCTGGTGCAGCGCGACGATGGCGTTTTCGACATCTTCGAGCGCCGACAGCACGGACGTCTTGTAGGCTATGAAATACTGATCGCGCTCGGCCCTGGCGACGTCGGCCGCCGCGTTCAGCTGCCCGGCATTGAAGATCGGCACGCTGAGCGTCGGTCCGAACGACCAGCCGATGGTGGAATTCTTGCCGAGGTCGCCGACCCTGAAAGCCGAGGTGTCGATATTGCCGGTCAGGCTGACCGCGGGATAGCGGGCCGCCTCGGCCTGGCCGACCTTGGCGGTGTATTGGGCATATTGCCGCTCGGCCATGCGCACGTCCGGCCGGGTCAGCAGGATGTCGGCCGGAATACCGGTCGGCAGCGGCAGGCGCGGCGTCGGGATCGGCGCGCCGCGCTTGAGCCGCTCGTTCAGCGCCGCCGGCGGGCGGCCGGTCAGCACGGAAAGCCGGTGTACGGCTTGGGCGTAACTGGCCTCGAGCGAGGGAACATCGGCCGCAGTAGCGCTTGCCTGTCCCTGGGCCTTGGCGACGTCGGCCGCCGTCGCCGTGCCGGCCAAAAGCATGGTGCGGGTCAGCGTCGCGGTCTGCTGCTGCGATGCGGCGGTGCGGCGTGCCAGCTGGATGCGTGCCTGGAAGCCGCGGGCCTGCGCATAATAGGAGGCGACGTCGCCGACCAGGGTCAGCAGCGTCGAGCGCAGCTCCTGCTCGGAAGCGTCCACGCCGTAGCGCGCGGCTTCGACGCCCCTGCGGTTGGCGCCGAACAAGTCGAGCTCCCAGCTGGCGTCGAAGCCGGCCTGGTAATAGCTGTAGGCATCGCCGGCGCTCCCGCCTTCCGTGGTTGCGGCGGTCTTGCTGCGGGTGGCCGAGCCGGAACCGTCGGCAGTGGGGAACAAGGCTCCGGCGCTCTGGCGGTAGCTGGCGCGCGCCTGGCGAATCTTGGCCTTGGCGGTGGCGACGTCCAGATTGCCGGCAACCGCCTCTTCGACAAGCGTGTTCAACTGGGGATCGCGTAGGCGCTGCCACCATTGCGACAGTTGCGGCGGCCTGGCTATTGAAGCCGTCTTCTGGTCGCTCCAGCTTGCCGGCATCGCCAGAAGCGGCTTCTCATAGTCCGGGCCGACGACGCAGCCCGAAAGCAGGACAACGGCAAGCATAGGCAAAAGCGTCCGCTTCGCGGCCGGACGGCCACGTTCAAAACCTGTCATACGAAATACTCTTATTGCTGGTTGGCTGCTGCTGGCGTCTCGCCTGTTTCCTGTTTAGCCACCTTGCCCTTGAAGATGCGCCGCACCGTGACGAACAGCAGCGGCACCAGGAACACGCCGATCGCCGTCGCCGCGACCATGCCGCCCATGACGCCGATGCCGACGGAGTTCTGCGCGCCTGAGCCGGCGCCGTTGGCGATCGCCAGCGGCGTGACGCCGAGGATGAAAGCCAGCGATGTCATCAGGATCGGCCGCAATCGTTGTCGCGCGGCCTCCAACGTCGCCTCGACGAGGCCCATGCCGGCCGTCTGCCGCTCGATGGCGAACTCGACGATGAGGATGGCGTTCTTGGCGGCGAGGCCGATCGTGGTCAGCAGGCCGACCTTGAAATAGACGTCGTTGGTCTGGCCGAACAGGCTTGCGGCAAGCAACGCGCCAAAGATGCCGATCGGCACCGACAGCATGACCGCGAACGGGATCGACCAGCTCTCATAAAGCGCTGCAAGGCACAGGAACACGACCAGTGCCGAGATTGCATAGAGCGACAGCGCCTGGTTGCCGGAAAGCCGCTCCTGGTGCGACAACCCGGTCCATTCATGGGAGTAGCCGGGCGGCAGCTGCGCCACGAGTTTATCGATCTCGTCCATGGCGGCGCCCGAGCTGATACCGGCGGCCGCGGCGCCCTGGATCTCGACCGCGGCCGAGCCATTGTAGCGTTCGAGCCGAGGCGAACCGAATGTCCAGTGGCTGGAGGCGAAGGAGGAGAACGGCACCATGGCGCCGCCGGAATTGCGGACCTGCCATTTGTCCAGATCTTCAGGCTGCATGCGAAAGTTCGGGTCCGACTGCAAATAGACCGGCTTGACCCGTCCGCGATCGATGAAATCGTTGACGTAATCGCTGCCCCATGCGGCTGACAGCGTGTTGTTGATGTCGGCGAGGTTGACGCCAAGCGCGCTGGCTTTCTCCTGGTCGATGTCGACCGAGAATTGCGGCTGGTCTTCCTGGCCGTTGGGCCTCGTGGCGGTGAGCAGCTTGCTCTGTGCGGCAAGACCAAGAAGCTGGTTTCGCGTCTGGATCAGGGCATCATGGCCGGCGCCATTGACGTCCTGCAGGTAGAAATCGAAGCCGTTGGTGTTGCCAAAGCCCTGGATGGCGGGCGGGGCGAGCGCGAAGACCTGCGCGTCCCTGATCTTGCGGAAGGCGCCCATGGCGCGGCCGGCAACCGCTTGCGCCGCCAAGGCCGGCGATTTGCGCAGGCTGAACTCCTTCAACGGTACGAAGGCAATGCCGACATTCTGCCCGGCGCCGCCAAAGCCGAAGCCGGAAGCTGTGAACACCCCTGCGACCGCGTCCTTTTCATCGTTGAGATAGTGGTCGGTGACCTGCTTCAGCACGCGCTCCGTGCGGTCCTGCGTCGCGCCGACCGGCAATTGCACGCTGGTGATCAGGATGCCCTGGTCCTCTTCCGGCAGGAAGGAGCTCGGCAGCCGGGCAAACATCCAGCCCATGGCGATAACGATGGCGAGGAAGACGGCGAGGAAACGCCAGGAGCGGTTGATGATGCCGTGCGAGCCGTCACGATAGGCCGTCGTGCCGCGGTCGAAGACGCGGTTGAACCAGCCGAACGGACCGGTCTGTGTCGCATGGTCCTTGGGCCGCCGCAGGATGGTGGCGCAGAGTGCCGGCGTCAGCACAAGTGCGACCAGTACGGACAGGATCATCGCCGAGACGATGGTCACCGAGAACTGCCGGTAGATGATACCGGTCGAGCCGCCGAAGAAAGCCATCGGCACGAACACCGCCGAGAGCACGGTGGCGATGCCGACCAGCGCGCCGGTGATCTCGTTCATCGATTTGCGCGTCGCCGCTTTCGGCGACAGGTCTTCCTCCTGCATGACGCGCTCGACATTCTCGACCACGACGATGGCGTCGTCGACGAGCAGGCCGATGGCCAGCACCATGGCGAACATGGTCAGGGTGTTGATCGAATAACCGAAGAAGGACAGTACGCCGAATGTGCCGAGCAGCACCACCGGCACGGCGATGGTCGGGATGATGGTGGCACGCAAATTCTGCAGGAAAACGAACATCACGAGGAAGACGAGCACGATGGCTTCGAGCAGCGTCTTGACCACCTCCTCGATCGACAGCCGCACGAAGGGGGAGGTGTCGTAGGGGTAGACGACCTCGACGCCTTGCGGGAAGGTCGAGCTCAGCCGGTTGATCGTCGAACGCACCGCTTCCGCCGTGCTGATGGCGTTGGCGCCGGTCGCCAGATTGATGGCGACGCCGGCTGCCGGCTTGCCGTTGTAATTGGCTTGCGTCGTATAGCTTTCGGCGCCGAGCGCGACGGTGGCGACATCGTTGAGGCGGACCAGCGAGCCGTCGGTCTGGCTCTTCAGGATGATGTTGCGGAACTGTTCGGCGGTCTGCAGCCGGCTCTTGGCGGTTACCGTTGCATTGAGCTGCTGGCCCTTGCGTTGCGGCAGGCCGCCGAGCTGGCCGGCCGACACCTGCGTGTTCTGCGCCTCGATCGCGGCGGCCACGTCGCTTGGCATCAGGGCGTATTTGGCGAGCTGGTCGGGGTCGAGCCAGATGCGCATGGCATAGCCGGACCCGAAAAGCTGCGTCGAGCCGACACCCGCGACACGCTTCAGCGTGTCGTTGATGGTGGAGTCGACATAGTCGGCGAGATCGGTCGAGTTCATCTTGCCGTCGCTGGAGACGAAGCCGATGACCATCAGGAAGCCGGTCGAGGATTTGGAGACAGTGATGCCGTTGCTCTGCACCACTTGAGGCAGCTGCGACTGCACCAGCTGCAGCTTGTTCTGCGTCTGCACCTGGGCGGTGTCGGGATTGGCGGCGCTGGTGAAGGTCAGCGTGATCGAGGCCTGGCCGGTCGAGGTCGACGTCGCCGTCATGTAATCGAGATTGTCGATACCGGTCATGCCCTGCTCGATGACCTTGGTCACCGAGTTCTCGACGGTCTGGGCGTCGGCGCCGGGGTAGGTGGCGCTGATGTTGACGGTGGTGGGCGCGATCTGCGGATATTGCGAGATCGGCAGCGACTGCAGCGCGAGCAGGCCGCCCAGCATGATCACGATGGCGATCACCCAGGCGAAGATCGGCCGGTTGATGAAGAATGCGGACATCGGCTCAGTTCCCGGTCTTCTGGGCGTTGGCGGCCACCTCGGAGGTCGCAGGGACGGCCGAGGAGGTCTGCGCGCGGTCCTTGACCTCGCCGGTTGCCTCGTCGATCGTCACCTCGACGCCGGTCGCATCGCCGCCCGGGCGCACCAGTTGCACGCCCTCGACGATGACGCGGTCGCCGTCGCCCACACCGGAATCCACCAGCCAGCTGTTGCCGACGCTGTTGCGCACGGCGAGCACACGCTGCTCGACCTTGCCGGCAGCATTGATGACCATGGCGGTCGCTTCACCCTTGGTGTTGCGGCTGACGGCGCGCTGCGGCACCAGGAAACTGTTCTGGGCGACGCCTTCCTCGACCAGCGCGCGCACATACATGCCGGGCAGCAACAGGCGATCCGGGTTAGGGAACTGCGCTCTCAGCGCGAAGGTGCCGGTGGACTGGTCGACATTGGCGCTGGCGAATTCCATCTTGCCGGTCTGCGCATAGACGGTGCCGTTGTCGAGCTTCAGCTTGACGCTGACATTGGGGCCACTGAACTTCAGCCGGCCTTCATTGATGGCCTGGCGCAGATTGAGCAGGTTGGTGCTCGACTGCGTGACATCGACGTTGATCGGATCGAGCGCGCGGATGGTGGTGAGCACGGTGTCCTGGTTGGCGGTGACCAACGCTCCCGGCGTCAGCGACGACTTGTCGATGCGGCCGGCGATCGGCGCGGTGATCCTGGTGTAGTCGAGATTGATGCGCGCGGCTTCGACACTGGCCTTGGCCGACGCAACATCCGCCTGTGCCTGCGCCAGCGTCGCTGCGGCATCGTCGTAGTCCTGCTGCGAGACCACCTTCTGCGCCAACAGCCCGGCGTAGCGGTCGAACTTGGCCTGTGCGGTCGGCACTGCCGATTCGGCCTTCTGCTGCGAAGCTTTTGCGCTATCCAGGGCTGCCTGGTAGCTCGCGGGGTTGATGAGATAGAGCGGCTGGCCGACCACGACCTCGCTGCCCTCCTGGAAAAGCCGGGCCTGGATGATGCCGTTCACCTGCGGGCGGACATCGGCGGTCAGCGAAGCGCTGGTGCGTCCCGACAGTTCGGCGGTGATGGCAACCGACTGCGGATGCAGGGTGACGACACCGACCTCGGGCCGGCCGGCAGCGCCCATGCCTGCCGGGGCCTGGGCTCCCTCCTGCGAGCAGGCTGCGAGAAAGAGCGTGGCGCCTAGCACAGCAGTCCAGGATGCGGACCGACGCGACGGCAAAAAGAACTGGCTGGACGGGAACGGCATGGCGTCGGTCATCTTTCGCTGGGGTTGCGGTCGCGTTGTCGGCAGCGGGTTATTGCGCCAGGGCTTGCACGCGGCGTCGAGCATTGTCTCGAAGCGGCTCATCTTGCGCTCCTTCTCGGCTGCCAGGGCGTATTCGACAAGCAGAATGAAGTCTTTGGCAGAATGAAGTCTTGGCCGCGATGCCCAGTGCCATCAATAGGCCAATAGACAGCGTTTCGCCAAGCGCCTTACCCTTGATCGGCAATGGGCGGCCCTTATGCAATTTTCTTGTCATCAAGGGCGGCACTCGACGGTGCCGAAAGCGGCAGCGACAGGCGCCAGGCGGCGAAGCTTAGCCGGATCGCGCCCTTGAGCGTGTCCGCCGGCAGGGCCGTCTGCACGGCTCGCGCGCCATGGTCGGGCGAACCGGCTGAGCCATACGCCGCGATCAGCCGCAGCATCATCAGGGCTTCCCACATTGTCGTGCTTTCTTTGCTTGATGGCGGCCGGAACCGGCGACCATTTTCGGAGAGAGAACCGGCCGGCCCGAGACCGGGTGTCAGCGGGCCGGCCGGCGCAGCCGGTCAGAGTTGCTCGTCAGTCCGGGGTAGGGCATTGGGAGCGTGTCTGTCATGGCCAGGCAGACCTCCTGGACCGGCTGCGTCCGGCGGACGTCGCCAGGGACCGGGGGGTGGTCCATGGGGTTCCGCCGAGGCAAGGATTTCGAGCTGTTCGGGCGTCAGTTTGGTGCGAAGGGCTGCGATGGCGTCCTTCAACTTGGTGGCTGCGACAGCGCGCTCAGTAACATCGTCGGCCAGCCTTTCCTGGAAGGCGAAGGGATCGCGGGGACCTTGGTCGGCTCTGCCGCCGGAGCCATCCGCGGCTCCAGGACCACGATTGCCGGAACCACCGGGGCCATGATCGGGACCGGGCGGCGCCAGCACCGCCTGCAGCGCGCTGGTGTAGTCGCGCCAGGCATCGAGCTGTTCGCTTCGTACCCCGATGCGGGTTTCGAGCGTAGCAAGCCGAGCTGCGAGCCTGAATTGCGGCGGCGGACCCATGCGATGCGGATCGAAGCCCTCAGGTCCGTGCCATGCCGGCCGGTGCGGCCAGGGACCTTGATCCGGGGGACCTTGGTCCGGGTCGTCCTGCAACGCCAAAATTTGCGGTGGCTCGCCGGGCGGCGCGACAAAATCGGCCTGCTGCGCAAGGGCGGGATGAATGGCGACCGCGGAGAACAGGCCGAGCGCCAAAAGTCTGCTTTGCATGACGTAATCCTTTCCCACATGCATCGGATGGCGGCAGGATAGGGGGGCTTTTTTTCCGCTTTGCTTCGGTGTGTTGCCGAAGGTTTCCAGCAAAGGGAGATTTGTTTCGGAATGTTTCTGCCGGATTGCCGGCAACATTCGGTTGCAATTATATCTGCTGTGCGCCGGCGGCTTGCCTATAATCGGCGAGGTAAATCGGCAAAGGGCATGTCGCAGGCAATGCAATCGCAACCCCATATCCTCGTCGTCGACGACGACCGCGAGATCAGGACGCTGCTCGGGCGCTACCTCGACGGCCAGGGCTTCCGCGTGTCGATGGCGGCGGACCGCCGCGAATGCGAGCAGAAGCTCGGCGCCGGCCAGTTCGACCTGATCGTGCTCGACGTCATGCTGCCCGACGGGTCCGGGCTCGATATCTGCCGGGGCTTGCGCGACCGCAAACCGCATATCCCGATCATCCTGCTGACGGCGCTGAAAGAGGATGTCGACCGCATCATCGGCCTGGAACTCGGCGCAGACGACTATATCGGCAAGCCGTTCAACCCGCGCGAACTCTCCGCCCGCATCCGCGCCGTGCTGCGGCGGGCGGTGCCGGAGGAGTTTGCCGCACCACGCGCGCGCATCTACCGCTTCGCCAGCTACACGCTGGAGCCCGACATCCGCAAAGTGACCGACGCTGAAGGTGCCCTTGTCGATCTCACCGGCGCCGAATTCGACTTGTTGCAGGTGTTTCTCGACCGGCCCGGCCGGCTGTTGTCGCGTGACCAGTTGCTCGATCTCACACAAGGGCGCGAGCGCGAACCGCTTGATCGCTCGGTCGACGTTTTGATGAGCCGGCTGCGCCGCAAGTTCGGCGAGACCGGCGAGGGGCCCTTGTTCAAGACAGTGCGCAATGGCGGCTACCAGCTGACCGCGCGCGTCGAGGCCGTGGAGGCCGAGATATGAACTCGCTGCGCCGGCGGCTCATTCTGTTGCTGGTTGCTTCGATCGTCGGCGTGGTCGGCCTGGCCACCGCCGCCGTGATCAGCGTGCGCGGCGGCGGGCCGCCGCCGGAACTGACCGTGCCCTGGATTGCGCAACAGATGGAACTCGTGGTGCGGCTGCAGCCCGGCCCTGTCCCTGATGTGCTGAACGTGCAGCTCACCGATCATCCCGCCGGCGGCAAGGTCGCCCGTGCCGAAACGGCGATGCTCAACGACATACTGCGCCGCCGGGGCTTCGACCTCAGGGCCATCGTCAACGACAAGGCGGACGAACCCGGACAAATCGCATCGGTGCAACTGCCCGACGGCCGCTGGGCGATCATGGAGGTGCCGCACGTCAAGCCGCCAAGGCGAGAATGGCTGGTTCTGGCCGGCTGGATTTCGCTGATCGTGGCCGGCGCCACGGCGGTCTCCGTCTATTTCACGTCGGTGTTGATCCGGCCGCTGGAAATGCTGGAGGCCGCTGTCTCCAAGATCGGCTCGGACGGTGTGCTGGCGTCGGTGCCGGAAGTGGGCTCGGCCGAGGTCAAGGCGACCGCGCATGCGCTGAACCAGCTTTCCGCCCGGCTGAAGACGGCGATGGAAAGTCGCATGCGGCTGGTCGCTGCCGCCGGTCATGATCTGCGCACGCCGATGACCCGCATGCGGCTGCGCGCCGAATTTCTGGACGACGACCGCGAAAAATGGCTGCACGACCTCGACGAGCTCGACCGCATCGCCGACAGCGCCATCCGGCTGGTGCGCGAGGAGGTCAACCAGGATGCGGTCGAACCGGTCGACCTGGAAAGGCTGGTGCGCGACATCGCCGCCGAGATGCGGTCGCTGGGACACCAGGTGTCGGCCGACCACCTCGACAAGGTCTCGGTGCGGGCAGGGGCGCTCGGTCTGCGCCGGGCCTTGCGCAATCTGATCGTCAATGCCGCCACGCACGGCAAGGGTTGCAGCGTTTCGCTCACCGCTGCCGACGGCCGCGCCGTCTTGGCAATCGCCGACCATGGCCCCGGCATCCCGCCGGAATTGCTAAACAAGGCGTTCGAACCATTCTTCCGCGTCAACCCCGCCCGCTGGCAATCCATCCCCGGCGCCGGTCTGGGCTTGGCCATCGCCAAGGAAATCGTCGAACGCTATGGCGGAACCATCACGCTGGAAAACCTGCCTGGGGGCGGGCTTTTGCAGACGGTTGGGTTTGAGGCGGTTTAGCGCGCGGCCAGACCCCTCGGCGATCCCGGTGCCGGCGCGGTCCGAATCGGCTATGCCTGCGCCATGCAGGAAACGTCTCTCTACGTCCCGGTGAAGCGGTTTCTCGAAAGCCTGGAATTCACGGTCAAGGGCGAAATCGGCAACTGCGATATCGTCGCGGTGCGCGATGGCGAGCCGCCAGTGCTGGTCATTTGCGAACTGAAGCTGCAGTTCAACCTCGAACTCGTCCTGCAAGGCGTCGATCGCGCTGCCGCTTGCGACGAGGTATGGCTGGCGGCGCGCATGTCGGCGCGTGGCAAGGGCCGCGAGCACGACCGCCGTTTTCGCGCGCTCTGCCGGCGGCTCGGCTTCGGGCTTCTGGCTGTCAGCAGCAAGGGCGAGGTCGAATTGCTGCTTAGCCCGGCCGCCTTGCCGCCGCGCCGCGACCCGAAGCGGCGCTCGCGGCTGATGGAGGAACACCGGCGCCGGCGCGGCGATCCGGTGGTCGGCGGCGGTTCGCGCGCGCCGATCATGACCGCCTACCGGCAGGATGCGCTGGCTTGCGCCGCCGCCATGACTGATGGCCCGAAGCGGCCGCGCGATCTGAAAACGATTTCGCCACGCGCGGCCAGCATCCTTTTGGACAATGTCTATGGATGGTTCGCCAGGGCCGAGCGCGGGGTCTATGCGCTGACCGAAGTCGGTCATGCCGCCCTGCAGCGCTGGCCGCAAGTGGCGCACGACCAGGGGTGAGGATTTTTCGCAGTGCCTGCAGCGTTACTCCTTGGCGGCGCTCAACCGCCGGTAGGAGACGCCATCGAAACTTGCCGTCACAAAGTCGGTGGCCGACATCTTTCGTTTGCGGCCGTCGCTGCAGCTGTAGAGCGGCCAACCGACATCGCTGCATTCGCTGGCGGCGCAAAAGCGGGCAAGGCAATTTCCGACGGTCACCCGGAAGCCGCCAGTGCCTGCAAAACCCTGCAGCAGGCTGCCGTCCGCCGCACGCCATGTCCGCGCCCGGAATTCCGCGCGCAACGACCATGGCTCGAGCGGGACCGCCAGATTGGTCTCACCGGTGCGCCCGGCAAGGTTCAGGCGGCTGCGCGCCATGCCCGACGTGTAGGCAGTTACAAGGTCCGATTCGGCCGCATAGGCCGAGGCTGTGCTGGTGCGATCAAGCACATGCGAGACACGGTCGCCTGCCTCTGCCGGCTGTACCAAGGCCGCCGTCAAGGCAAGGAAGGCAAAGCAGGCTTGCAGACCATTCCAGCCGCCGGCCTGCCACCGGTCCATATGCGATGTCTCCCAAGCCAGCATCCTGCCGATCCCGCCCGTGGCGCCCGCCACAATCTGCCATCATCGATGAAGGCACAATGACGGCTGGATCCTGACATCCGCCGGTAAAGATGGCGTTGCCATACGACCATGTCCTCGACGCCGGTCGCAGATGGTACGCGTTTTCCACACAGGATCGGCTTCGGGATGCCGATGTCAGGGGGAACGTGGAGTTGGTTGCGCGGGGAGGCATTGGGCCGCCCTGGAATCGTTCATGACCAATGCGGTCCTGGAGTGAACTTGATCCGCCTCGCCACCAAGACGGAGGCCTTAGCCTGTGCCAAAATCGAGGCGAGGTCGGCCTCGCTCGCCGCATCGTGACAGGCCGAAGGTTGCTGAACCCGGGCACAAGGTGCGAGTTTGGTGGCACGATTTTTTCCAGGATGCCACCATGCCCATACGCCAGATTATGTTTTGCTCGGCAGCGATCGTCATTGCCCACACAAATTTCGCCGACGCCCGGCCTGACACGCGCAAAATGACGTGCGCGCAGACCCAGGCGCTGATCCAGGGCCAGCACGCCGCGGTGCTGTCCACCGGACCAAACACCTATGACCGCTATGTCCGCCAATTCGGCAATGAGTGTGATGCTCCCTCCTTGCCAATGGTTGAGTATGTGCCGGCCAGTGACGGTCAGTGCGTGGTTTATCGGTGCGAAGAGGCGTCGCCAATGGTTCCGAACTGATAGGCGGCGCCGGTTTCGCTGGGGGGGATACCTGCCGATGCTGCTTACTTGACCTGTTCGACCTCAGGAGCAGGCGCCTGGTCGGTCGAGGGCACCGGCGTGCAATCTTGCCCCTTGCACTCCTCGACGTGGTCCTCGGCCGGCGGCACGCAATTTTGCCCCTCGCAATGAACCGGCGGCTGCTCTGGTACCGCTGCGGCGTTGGGCGAAACAGGCTGATCTTCGGCGCGAACGACCGATAGTCCTGTCAGGCCGATCATGGCCGCGCACAAAAGCGCTGTTCGCAGCAAGTTCATTCCCGACCTCCACGGCTGAGAGCATGCAGAACTTACACTTTCGGACCGGGGCCGACATACCGTCACCCGCGAACGACGTTAACAGCACGTTTCCACCGGGATGTGACGCGCCACTGCCGGCGGGTGTGGCTTGTGGGCCTCGTAACCTAAGCGGCGCGCCGTTGCGGGATATGGAGACCCGAACGGGCTCGACGAGGGTCCACTGTGGTCACAATGTTGTGGTGGTGGTCGCAGTAGACACGATCCGGCGAAGTTGGCCCGGCACAAAAACGGTAGCCGCCAGGTACTGACGGGTCTTCGCTCACCGGGAAGCGGCACTGATAGACGCCGAGCTGAATGAGGGGAATGTCTCTCGAAGTTGGTCTGACATTTTCAGGCATGATGGTTTTCAGGTTCCTTGGTTCATAGCCATTTCTGGTTCATAGCCATTTTTGGCTGACAGCCGCAGTGCGACCCGTCGGGCGAGCTTCTCTCGATTTGGAAGGCTTTGGATCACCATATGGTGCTGGTCGCACCGTCAATGAAGCCCGACGCCCTGCTTTTGAAGCCAATAGTTTGCGACTTAAGGCCACACCTGCGCCACTAGTTGTGCCGCTTTTGCGTTCGTTCGGAGCAAAAAGGAATGCTGGCTTAAATCGGACATTGGTCAACCGCGGGCGGCCGACGGGATGGTAAGCGGCGCTAAAACAGTCGTGACGGTCCAGCCATTCAAAATAATCGACCTGAACTAACGAGCCCCTGCTTCGCCAAGCCTACCTTGGTGCGGAGACTCACCGACGCGGAGATGCATTTCGGGCCCCTTATCGGGTCCGCAGACACCAGATCACAATCAAGTCCTTGAAATATCTGGTACGCCCAAGGGGAATCGAACCCCTGTTACCGCCGTGAAAGGGCGGTGTCCTAACCGCTAGACGATGGGCGCGCTCAGACGAAGCGGCTTATAATTGCGTTGTTGCCAACCGGCAACCCATCAGCCGCCAGATGCGACAACTTTTTTCAAGAGGGGCAAGAACGGCTGTTCGGTGAGGCAGGCGGGCTCTGTAGTCGCGCGGAGATCGCATGTCTGTGGAGATTGGCCGAAGCGTTCCGCACGGTCGTCATCCACGGGCGGAGCAAGGAGCGCAGCGACGCGGAGCAGACCCGAGGATCCATGCCGCGACGTCTGAGCGTTGCCACGGTGCAGATTCTGCTCAGCAGTATTCTGCGGCTTGAGCCCCGGCATGGATCCTTGGGTCTGCGCTCCGCTTCGCGTCGCTGCGCCCAAGGATGACGAAGTCGCCGAGGCTCCGGCTAATCTCCAACGTTGCTCGTAGCTAGCCGGAAGGAACGGTGGACTGCTGGCAGCTCCTCAACCCGACTGCCGTGTGGCGAGGCCTAACCGCGCCGGCGGCAGCGCCAGTTCCAGTCGCGCTCGGGGCCGACGTCGACGTGGACGGATTCGGTGTGGCAGTAGGTGCCGACGCCGCCGCGGCCGGGCATGGTCCTGATGTAGCTCGCCAGTTCCCATTTGGAGACGCCCGGCACCTGGATGTCGGCGGCGGCGCAATACATGTGCAGCGAATTCTTGGCGCCGTTCGCGCGGCGGTTGCGGGCCGGGTCGCGATAGCCGGAGGTGACCATCATCTTGCGGCCGTAGTGGCCTTCGATGGTCTTCAGCACGCGCACCAGCGACGGCTTCAGGCAGGCGACGTCGACGCTTTCGTTCTGCTTCAGCAGGCCGTTGGGCGCCAGCCGGGCTAGACCGGCGGCGGAGGCCACCTGATAGGCGCCGCCCGAGCCTTCGTCCTCGTTCAGATCGACGTCGCTTTCGTCGTCGATGCCGGATTTGCGCTTGATCTCGAACAGCGCCGTCTGGCGCACGCCGGGCAGCGCATCGGCGCCGGTGATGTGGTTGCTGCTGTCGTCGCCGAGCGAGGCCAACTGAACCGGCTTGTCGGCCGAGGTGGCAGAAGCCAGCGTGACAATGGGCTTGGCGGGCGCTTCCTTGGACTGGGCAGCAACCGCAGGCTGTTCGCCCGAGCGGGAGTTGATTAGCGGAGCGGGTGCAGCCGAGGCTGGTGCCGTGCTGAACAGCGAAGCGAAGAAACCCTTCTTCGGCGCATCGACCTGTTGGGGTGCGGCGGCCGTCACGTAGACTTCATTGGTCGCGGGGGTCACGGGTGCTGCGGCCATCGGCTTCGGTGCGGTCACGCCGGCATCGGCAGCGGCAATCTTCTGCGCCGCGTCGTCCGTTGCGGCCGCAGTCTGTGCCGGCTGCTGCAGCGGCTGCGGCGTCTGGCCGACAATGGCTTCGGCGCCCGCGGGAACAGTGACCGGGAAGCCGGCGCCGGGCTTGGCCATCGGCACATAGGCGACCTGCTCGGGCAGCGTCGCATCGCCCGCGGCCGTCATCATCATCTGTGGCCCCGTCGACGTGATCTGCGCGGTCGATGTGACCTGCACGGTCGAATCGCTCGGCGCCGCAGGGCTGGTGCCGGAAGCCGCGGCGATGTCAGAAGCACTGGCATTATAGCCGGGCATGCCGACCGACATTGTCGGGTCGCCGGCGGACGTGCAGGACGCCAGAAGCACGGAGAAAAGTGCCGCCGCTATTGTGCGACCCTCTCTCCCCGCGAGACGCGATCCTACTGATTTCAAAACTAAATTCCCCCTCGGTGTCCGGTCTGCCTGCTATTGGTGCGGCGTCGAAACGTTCACGTCCAATAACCTTGTGTTCCCAAACCGGAAACGAGACTTGTGTCAATTCTGCAAGCCTCTGAATTAATCGCTCGTTGGAGGCGAATTGAGGCTACTTGATGGTTGACGACACCATTTCGCCCCGTTTTGCCGGTCCGTCAACTCACCAGACATTACAGTCCGTTACACACGCACCTTGACATAGGTGCCGGGGGCATCACCCAGGGTTTTCATATGCTTGCCCGGTTTGCGGGCCGGAACGAGGGTGTCGTCCTGGGTCTCGATCCAGTGCTGCCAGTGCGTCCACCAGGAGCCGGGATGCTCCACCGCATTGGCGAACCACTGGCCAAAATCGCCCACCGGCTTGCCGCCGGTCCAGTACTGATACTTCTTGGCCGCCGGCGGATTGACGACACCGGCGATGTGGCCGGAGCCGGCCATTACATACTCGACGTCGCCGCCGAAATATTGCGAGCCGAGGAATACCGAAAGCGCCGGCGCGATGTGATCTTCCTTCGATGCCAGGTTGTAGACCGGGATGGTGACGTCGGCGAGCGAGACAATGCGGCCGGCGAGTTCCATCACGCCTCGCGTGAGATTGTTCTCGAGATAGCAGTTGCGCAGATAGAAGGAATGGTTGGCCGCCGCCATGCGGGTGGAATCGGCGTTCCAGTAGAGCAGGTCGAAGGGCAGGGGATCCTTGCCGCGCATGTAATTGTTGATGACATAGGGCCAGATCAGGTCGCCCGAGCGCAGCATGTTGAAGGCGGTCGCCATCTTGGTGCCGTCGAGATAGCCCTTTTCGTTCATCGACTTTTCGACCGCTGCCACCTGGTCCTCGTCGACGAACACTTTCAGGTCGCCGGCATGGGTGAAGTCGACCTGCGTGGTGAAGAAGGTCGCCGACTTGATGCGGTTGTCGCCTTCCTGCGCCAGGAGCGCGAGTGCGGCCGCCAAAAGCGTGCCGCCGACGCAATAGCCGATGGCGTTGACCTCCTTCTCGCCGGTCGCCTTCTCGATCGTGTCGAGCCCGTATTGCAGGCCTTCGCGGATATAGGCTTCCCAGCCCTTGGCGCCGTGGCGCTCGTCGGGATTGATCCAGGAAATGACGAAGACGGTGTGGCCCTGCTCGATCGCCCAGCGGATGAAGGATTTCTGCGGGTTGAGATCGAGGATGTAGTATTTGTTGATCCAGGGCGGGCAGATCAGCAGCGGCCGCTTGAGCACGGTCTCGGTCGTCGGATCGTACTGGATGATCTCGGCGACATCGCTGCGGCCGACCACCTTGCCGGGTGAGGTCGCGACGTTCTTGCCGATCTCGAAGGGCGAATAGTCGGCTTGTCTCAGCTTCAGGTCGCCCTTGCCGGCGGCGATGTCCTCGGCCAGCATCTTCATGCCGCGCACCAGGTTTTCGCCGTTGGAGGCAACGGTTTCGCGAAACAGCTCCGGATTGGTCAGGATGAAGTTCGACGGCGAGATGGCGTTGGACACCTGCTTGACGTAGAAGCTCGCCTTGTGGCGGGTGTGGTCGTCGAGGCCTTCGGCGTGCTCGACGAGGTCGGCCGCCCAGCGCGAGGTGACGAGATAGGCCTGTTTGAGGAAATCGAAGAACGCGTTGCGGCCCCATTCGGGGTCCTGGAAGCGCTTGTCGCCGCGCTCGGGCTTGACCGCATCGTCGGGCGCCTCGGCATTCGGGCTGATGCGCTGGATGGCGTTTCCCCAGACGGTCATATAGCCGGCGAACAGCCGCGTCTGCGCTTCCAGCGCGCGCTGCGGATCGGCAAGCCAGTATTCGCTGAGCTTGGAGAAGGTTTTTACCATGTCGACCACGGGCTCGGCGACGTGATCGCGCACCTCGCCCTTTTCGCGCGGCTCGGCCCAGGCGGAGGCCGCCTTGCCGGCCTGCTCGACCATGCGCGCCATGTTCAACGCGAAGCGTTCCGGGTCTTTCACCAGATATTGCTCGACGGTCGAAGATTGATCATCTTCCGCTTTGCTCGAATCAGGTGTTTTGGACATGGCTCGCGGGGTTCCTCCCGAGGCGTTTTCTTGACATATTATCATGGGACATCTGACCGGGTCCAATGCGCTGTACCCGGCTGCCAGGAAAACAATATGACGATTAACACCGGCAAGACCATTTTTTCGGGGGCAGGCCGCTTTTGCCGCATCGCTGTTGCGACAGCTTTTCTGGCGCCAGGGCTGTTGGCGGCAGGCGGCTGCACCAGCGCCAACACCGGCAACGGGATGAATGTCGGCCTGACACAGGGCGCGCAGGACACCGGCTCCTACCCCAATCTGAACATCCCGCCGCAGGTCGCGGCAAAGCAGCTCACGCCTGAGGAGACCCAGGCCAAGCTTGCTCTGCTGAAGGGCGAACAGCAGGCGCAGGCGGGCAAGGGCGGCGGCGGTGTTCCGTCCACCAGCCCGGCGGCGCTGAACTCGCTGGCAAAGAACCATGGCAAGGACACGCTGAAACAGATCGAGGCCAAATGCGATCCCGCCCTCGACCCTACCTGCAAATAGGGCTATATGGCGCGCCGAAAGCCCACCTTTGCCAAGGTCCGCTTTGCCAAACCAACTCTGCCAAAGCCAATTCTAATCGTCTGGAACTGACATGGAAGAATTTCACAAGGTCCGCCGGCTTCCGCCTTACGTGTTCGAGCAGGTCAACCGGCTGAAGGCCAGTGCCCGTTCGCGCGGCGCCGACATTATCGACCTTGGCATGGGCAATCCGGACCTGCCGACGCCGAAGGCGATCGTCGACAAATTGTGCGAAGTGGTGCGCGATCCGCGCACGCATCGCTATTCCTCATCGCGCGGCATTCCCGGCCTGCGGCGCGCCCAGGCCGCCTACTATCAGCGCCGCTTTGGCGTGAAGCTTAATCCCGACACGCAGGTGGTGGCCACGCTCGGCTCGAAGGAAGGCTTCGCCAACATGGCGCAGGCGATCACCGCGCCCGGCGACGTGATCCTGTGCCCCAACCCGACCTATCCGATCCACGCTTTCGGCTTCATCATGTCGGGTGGCGTCATCCGTTCGCTGCAGGTCGAGCCGGATGATGGCTTCATTCCGGCGCTTGAGCGCGGTGTCCGCCATTCGATCCCGAAGCCGCTGGCGCTGATCCTCAACTATCCGTCGAACCCGACAGCGCTGGTCGCCTCGCTCGATTTCTACAAGGACGTCGTCGCCTTCGCCAAGAAGAACGACATCATCATCCTCTCGGACCTTGCCTATTCGGAGATCTACTTCGACGGCAATCCGCCGCCTTCGGTGCTGCAGGTGCCGGGCGCCATCGATGTCTGCGTCGAGTTCACCTCGATGTCGAAGACCTTCTCCATGCCCGGCTGGCGGATGGGCTTTGCCGTCGGCAATGAGCGGCTGATCTCGGCGCTGACTCGGGTGAAGTCCTATCTCGACTACGGCGCGTTCACGCCGATCCAGGTGGCGGCGGCATATGCGCTCAATGGCGACGGCGCCGACATCGCCGAAGTGCGCGAGGTCTATCTGAAGCGCCGCGACGTCATGGTCGACGCCTTCAGCCGCGCCGGCTGGACCATTCCCGCACCAGCGGCCTCGATGTTTGCCTGGGCGCCGATCCCGGAGCCGTTCAAGCATCTCGGCTCGCTCGAATTCTCCAAGCTGCTGATCGAGCACGCCGACGTGGCTGTGGCGCCGGGCATCGGCTTCGGCGAGCATGGCGACGATCATGTGCGCATCGCACTGGTCGAAAACGAGCACCGGATCCGTCAGGCGGCGCGCAACATCAAGCGCTTTCTGGCGTCCAGCGCCAAGCAGCCGAACAATGTGGTGCCGCTCGCCGCGCATCGCTAAGGTCGTCGCACATCTTAATTGAGCAGAGTTTGAGGGGCGTCGCCGGACATGGCTGAAGCGTTGCGTGTTGGAATTGCGGGTCTCGGCACCGTCGGCGCTTCGGTGGCGCGCGTGCTGCGCGACAAGGCGGCCGAACTGACGCGCCAGTGCGGCCGTGACGTCGTTGTGTCAGCCGTTTCGGCCCGCGATTCGAAGCGTGACCGCGGCGTCGATCTCGGCGCCGCCAAATGGTTCGACGATCCGGTCAAGATGGCGCAGACCGACGACATCGACGTCTTCGTCGAACTGATCGGCGGCGATGAAGGAGTGGCGCGCGCGTCGGTCAAGGCAGCACTTGAGGCCGGACGCCATGTCGTCACCGCCAACAAGGCGCTGCTGGCCAAGCACGGCGTGGCGTTGGCCGAAATCGCCGAGAAGAAGGGCGTGCTGCTCAACTACGAGGCGGCGGTCGCCGGTGGCATCCCGGTCATCAAGACGATGCGCGAGGCGATGGCCGGCAATTCGGTGACCCGAGTCTTCGGCATCCTCAACGGCACCTGCAATTACATCCTGACCCGTATGGAGGCCGAGGGCATTTCGTTCGATGCCTGCCTGAAGGACGCGCAACGGCTGGGCTATGCCGAGGCCGATCCGACCTTCGACATCGAGGGCCATGACACCGCGCACAAACTGTCGATCCTGACCAGCCTGGCCTTCGGTACCAGGATCGCCGCCAACGACATCTACATGGAAGGCATTTCCAACATCAGCCAGGCCGATATCCGCGCCGCCGGCGATCTCGGCTACCGGATAAAACTGCTTGGCGTCGCGCAGCGCACCGACAGCGGCATCGAGCAGCGCGTGCACCCGACCATGGTGCCGACCGCCTCGGTGATCGCGCAGGTGCACGGCGTGACCAATGCGGTGGCGATCGAAACCGACATTCTGGGCGAACTCCTGCTCTCCGGCCCTGGCGCCGGCGGCAACGCCACCGCCTCGGCGGTGGTCGGCGACATCGCCGACATTGCCAAGAGCCGGCCGGGCTTCCAGCACGGTCCGGTTTTCGGTCTGCCGGCCAAGGAATTGCGCCCCTACAAGAAGGCGCAGATGCGTAGTCATGCCGGCGGCTATTTCATCCGGCTGACCGTGCATGACCGCATCGGCGTCTTTGCCGCAATCGCCAAGCGCATGGCCGACAATGATATTTCGCTGGAATCGATCGTCCAGCACGCGGCCGGGCCGGAAACCGATGCGCAGAAGACAGTGATCCTGGTCACCCACGAGACGACCGAAGCGGCGGTGCGCAAGGCCGTCGACGGCATCACTAAGGACGGCCATCTCACAGACAAGCCGCAGGTCATCCGCATCGAGCGGGCTGGGTAGCCTCTTTTTGTTTGACGCAATTCCCAAGGGAAAGCGCTACGCGCTTTTCCCGGGAAAACCGCCTTGCTCTTTTCCTGGAATTGCTTTTGAGGAAGTCATCTTTCCTCTTTAATCGATTGATATTGCTGCGATTTCGAAAAATTGACGCAGCAAGTCTTGCCCTTGTCATGGAGCTTTGACACAAGAAGCGCGCCCCTGGCGGAGGCGTGTGTGAACGAGGATTTCTCCCGATGAATGTGGCCCAGAATATTGTCGCCGGTCTCGACCGGATACTCACCATGGAAGTTGTGCGCGTCACCGAGCGCGCCGCGGTCGCGGCCGCCAGACTGCGCGGGCGCGGCGATGAAAAGGCCGCCGACCAGGCCGCCGTCGACGCCATGCGCCAGGAGCTCAATCGCCTCGCCATAAAGGGCACGGTGGTGATCGGCGAGGGCGAACGCGACGAGGCGCCGATGCTCTATATCGGCGAGGAGGTCGGCAGCGGCAAAGGTCCGGCGGTCGATATCGCGCTCGATCCGCTCGAAGGCACGACGATCTGCGCCAAGAACCTGCCCAACGCATTGGCCGTCATCGCCATTGCCGAAAAGGGCAGCCTGTTGTTTGCCCCCGATGTCTACATGGACAAGATCGCCATCGGCCCGGGCTATGCCGAAGGCGTCATCGACATCGATGCCTCGCCGGCCGAAAACATCGCCAGCCTGGCTAAGGCCAAGGGTGTCGCGGTCTCCGAAATCACTGCTTGCATCCTCGACCGGCCGCGCCATGAAAGGCTGATCGAAGCGGTGCGTGCCACGGGTGCTGCGATCCGGCTGATCGGCGACGGCGATGTCGCCGGCGTCATCCACACCACCGATCCGGAAGAGACCGGCATCGACATCTATCTCGGCACCGGCGGTGCGCCGGAAGGCGTGCTGGCGGCGGCAGCGCTGCGCTGCACCGGCGGCCAGATGCAGGGCCGGTTGATCCTCGAAACAGCGGAAAAAGTGGCGCGCGCGGCAAAAATGGGCATTGCCGATCCGAAGCGGGTCTATCGCGCCGAGGACATGGCGCGTGGCGACGTACTGTTTGCGGCGACCGGGGTCACCGACGGCAACATGTTGGCCGGTGTCAAGTTCGGCGGCAACTACATCACCACGCACACCATCGTGCTGCGCTCGTCTTCGCGTACCGTGCGCGAGATCAAGGCGCGTCACCAGGATCTGGAAAAGTTTTGAGACTTTCCTGTTTAGCCGTCGCATATTGCCGGAAATGACAATCTGCAGACGACCCCTCCTATGACGGGCGACAAACGCCTTTTCCTCGATGTCAGGCAGTCCGCGACCGGTGTTTCCTGGGAACACCGGTTGAGCGAGCGGCAGGACATGACGGCGCTTGCCATCGCGCAGGGCCACGGCGTGCCCGACATTGTCGCGCGCGTGCTGGCCGGGCGCGGCGTCACCGCCGACCATGCTGAGCGCTTCCTCGATCCGACGATCCGCGACCTGTTGCCGGATCCGGCCTCGCTGACCGACATGGACAAGGCCGCCGCTCGTATCGCCGAAGCGGTCATGGCCAAGGAAAAGGTGGCGATCTTCGGCGACTACGATGTCGACGGCGCCGCCTCGTCGGCGCTGCTCAAGCGCTTCCTGGCGCATTTCTCGGTGCCGTCTGAAATCTACATTCCGGACCGCATCTTCGAGGGATATGGCCCCAATCCGGAGGCCATGCGCGAACTGGTCTCGCGTGGCGCGACGCTGATAGTCACCGTCGATTGCGGCACCAACAGCGCCGTTTCCATCGACGCGGCCCAAGCCGCAGGCGCCGATGTCGTGGTGCTCGACCACCATCAGGTCGGTGGCGCGCTGCCGGAGGCGACCGCGGTCGTCAATCCCAATCGCGAGGACGATCTTTCCGGACAGGGCCATTTGTGCGCAGCCGGTGTCGTCTTCCTCGCCCTGGTGCAGACAGCCAGGATCCTGCGCAGCCGCTTGCCCGATGCCGCGCAGCCGGACCTGCTGTCGCTGCTTGATCTCGCGGCGCTGGCGACCGTCTGCGACGTCGTCCCGCTCGTCGGCGTCAACCGCGCCTTCGTCGTCAAAGGGCTGCAGATGGCGCGTCAGCAGAAGAATGAGGGGCTGGCCGCCCTGGCGCGGGTGTCGCGCATCGGCGAGCCGATCAGCACCTTTCATCTCGCCTATCTGATCGGGCCGCGCATCAATGCCGGCGGCCGCATCGGCGACGCAGCCCTTGGCAGCCGGCTGCTCGCCACCGACGATCCGGTCGAGGCAGGCACGATTGCCGAGACGCTCGACCGGCTCAACCAGGAACGCCAGCAGATGGAGCTGGAGATGCTGGCCGCGGCGCGCGCCGAGGCCGACGCCGAGCTTGCCGGCGGCAATGGCCCGGCCGTCATCGTCACCGCCAGCACCAATTGGCATCCCGGCATCGTCGGGCTCATTGCATCGCGGCTGAAGGATCATGCGCGCCGGCCGGCCTTTGCTATCGCCTTCAACGCCAATGGCATCGGCACCGGATCGGGCCGTTCGGTGTCGGGCTTCGACCTCGGACGGCTGGTGCGCGAAGCTGCCGATGCCGGGCTGATCGTCAAGGGCGGCGGCCATGGCATGGCGGCCGGCATCACGGTGGAGCGCGCAAAACTCGGTGAACTCAGAGCCTTCTTCGAGGAGCGCGCGGCGGCCGAGGTGTTCCGCCTGCAGGACGAGGAAAGCCTGGCCATTGACGGTGCGCTCGCCGCCGAAGGGGCGACATTGAGCCTGCTCGATGCACTGGAGAAGGCCGGTCCGTTCGGGGCCGGCCATGTCGCGCCGGTGTTCGCGCTACCACGCCACCGGCTGGCCGACGCGCGCGCAGTCGGCACCAACCACATCCGCGCCGACCTGCAGTCGGAGAGCGGCGGCCGCATCCAGGCGATCGCCTTTCGCGCGGTCGATACCGCGCTCGGCGAATTCCTGTTCAAGAACCGGGGCAAGACGATCCATGTCGCCGGTTCGTTGTCGGGCAATTACTGGAACGGCAACCGCTCGGTGCAGTTTCGCATCAGCGATGCGGCCAAGGCCTGAGATTACTGGATTGGTTTAGGCCAGAACCGTCTGCAGCCGCTTCAACTCGCCGATCTGCGCCATCGTCGCGTGGTAGCCGAGGCTGATGGCCTCGTCGGCGCGGTGGAATTCGGTCAGGCCGATATGGCTGAGCTTCGGCTGCAGCGACATGTCGGGCGGATCGCCGGCCAGCCTCGCGCGCGAAATCCGATCCTGGATGATGTTAAAGGCCTCGACCATGACGCCGGTGATGCCGAGGCGCGTCTGGTGCGCCTGGTGGTCGGGGTCGGCCTGGCCCGGCCGAGGCGCGTCCTTCTCGATGAGCAGTTCGCCGGCGCTGTGCTTGATGACGGCGGCGCGGCCGAACAGATCGTAGTGAAGGTTGACCGCGACGACCAACGGCTGCTCGTAGGCGCGGCAGACCGAGACCGGCACCGGGTTGACCAGTGCGCCGTCGACCAGCACGCGGCCGTTGCAATTCACCGGTTCGAACACGCCGGGCAACGCATAGGAGGCCCGCATGGCGGTGATCAGCGAGCCGCTCGACAGCCAGATCTCATGGCCGGTGCGGATTTCCGCGCCAACGGCGACGAAAGGCTTTGTCAGGTCCTCGAAGCGGATGCCGGCCATGTGTTCACGCAGCCTGGCGTCGAGTTTCATGCCGCCGAACAGGCCGCTGCCGCGCAGATTGAGATCGAGCAGGCCGAAGAGGCGGCGCTTGGTCAGGCTGCGGGCGAATTCCTCGAGCTCGTCCAGTTTGCCGGCAATGTAGCAGCCGCCAACCAGTGCACCGATCGAGGTGCCGGCGATCATCGAGACTTCGATGCCGGCCTCATCCAGCGCGCGCAGCACGCCGATATGCGCCCAGCCGCGTGCGCAGCCACCGCCCAGCGCGAGCGAAATGCCGGTCTTGCCCGCAGGTTGCGGGTCAGGCGCGCCGCCGGACGATGAGGGGCCATTAGCCTCCCGCACGTCTGGTCTGCTGCGCAATGACGCCCATTCGAGCATCATGATCTCCCATGTCCCATGTCCGTTCTAAAGGAAGGACGTTTGAAAATAGTGAATATGAGTGGTTTGTGACTGTTGAATGGTTCACTTTCGATACGTCTGGTCCGCATCGAACAGCGGTTCACTGCCATCGTCGGCAAGCGTCGCCTTGCCGTCGTTGAGCCCCACCGTCCGATAGAAGCATGAACGCCGGCCGGTGTGACAGGTTGCGTCGTGGCCCAACACTTTCACGCGAAGCCATATGGCGTCCTGATCACAATCCGTGAGCATCTCGACGACGGTCTGAAGATTGCCCGATGTTTCGCCCTTCTTCCACAGTGCGTTGCGCGAGCGCGACCAGTAATGGGCAATGCCGGTCTCCAGCGTCAGCGCCAGCGCCTCGGCATTCATATGCGCGACCATCAGCAACATGCCGTCAGCGGCGTCGGTGACTACGACCGTGACGAGACCGCTGGCGTCAAAGCGCGGTGAAAACACCGCGCCTTCTTCCAGAGCCTTCTTGTCCGATGGAGCTTTGGGGAATTCCAGTGCCGACATCGCCGGTCCTTGATCTAGCGATGCCGACGAGGGGCCCCGAGGCCGCGCACCATGGTGACGAAACGGACCTGTTCCTCGGGCGTGTCCTTGAACACGCCGGTGAAGGTCGAGGTCAGCGTGGTGGAGCCCTGCTTGCGGATACCGCGCATAGCCATGCACATATGCTCGGCCTCGATCATCACGGCGACGCCGCGCGGATTGAGCACGTCCTGGATGACGCCGGCGATCTGCGCGGTCATCGCTTCCTGCGTCTGCAGGCGGTGGGCAAAGATATCGACGACGCGGGCGATCTTGGACAGGCCGACGACCTTGCCGTCCGGCAGATAGCCGACATGCGCCTTGCCGATAATTGGCACCATGTGATGCTCGCAATGCGAATGGAACTGGATGTCCCTGACGATGACGAGATCGTCATAGCCGGCGACTTCCTCGAAGGTGCGGCCAAGTTCTTCGGCCGGGCACATGTCGTAGCCGTTGAACATTTCGAGGTAGGCCTTGGTAACGCGCTTGGGCGTGTCGATCAGGCCTTCGCGGGTCGGATTGTCGCCGGTCCAGCGCAACAGCGTGCGCACGGCGGCCTCGACCTCGGCTTCGCTCGGCCTGTCGGTGACGGGCTTGTCCAGGTAGTCGGAAGGGGGCATGATTTTCTTGATGACGGCATCCATAAAGGCGTCTCCCGTAGTTCCTCTCTCAGGAGGAACGAGTTGAACGGACCACGACCTTTCGGGTGCTGGAAATTCGCCCGGCTTCCAGCCCGCAAGCGGCGTGAACGAATGGGCAAGGACGGCGGCTTTGCGTTGCCTTGTCGATACCCGACTGCCAGCATTATATATGGTCGTGCCCAGCGAATGAAAGACGCCATAGCGGCAATCGCTGTTCGCTTGGCGGCGACGGATTGGAAAAATATGATTGACGACGTCTACAATGCGAAAATTCTGGGTTTTGCCGGAAACATCGCACGCATCGGCCGGCTCGATGATCCGGACGCGACGGCACGTGCCCATTCCAAATTGTGCGGCTCGACGGTGACTGTCGACCTCAAGATGGACGATGGCGTCGTCACCGATTTCGCCCATGACGTGAAGGCCTGCGCGCTTGGCCAGGCCTCGTCCTCGATCATGGCTCAGCATGTCATCGGCGCCAGCGCTGACGAATTGCGGGCCGTGCGCGACACCATGCTGAAGATGCTCAAGGAAAACGGGGCGCCGCCAGACGGTCGTTTCGCCGATCTGAAATATCTGGAGCCGGTGCGCGACTACAAGGCGCGCCATGCCTCGACCATGCTGACCTTCGATGCCGTAGTCGATGCCATCGGCCAGATCGAGAAGAAGAAACGCGCCGAAGAAGCCGCCTGACCTTGCCGTTTGACCGCCAGAGCCTGGTGTTTTTGCTTCGAGCCTTGCTGGCTCGCTAACTAGCCGGTGGCTCCAGCCTTCGTTTCCTGAGTCCTTCTGCTTTCGGCAAATTCGCTTCTCACCCAGTCGGCAAAAGCCTTGGCCGGTTCCGGCAGGTCATTCAAACTCCTGGCCACCAGCCAGTAGGCGCCGGATGCGACATCGATGTCGAACGGCTTGATCAGCGCGCCGGACGCGATCTCCTCACCGATCTGCAACAGGTCGCCGAGCGCCACGCCGTGTCCGAGCAGGGCCGCCTGCTTTGACAGCGACACATCCGCCAACATCGGGCCGCGCGCCGGAATGGCGTCGGCGGCCACGCCGGCTGCCTCGAACCAGCGCGCCCAGCCTTGACGGTTTTCCTCATGCAACAGCGTGTAGCCGGCGAGGTCGAGGGGCTTTTCGAGAGAAGGGCCCGACGCCAGCAAGGCCGGCGACAGGACCGGTGAATCGACGGTCGAAGCGAGCCATTCGGCTTCGCTGCGCGGCCATGATGTGGCGCGCGCACTGAAGCGCAAGGCAAGCTCGGGCTGATCGCTGCGGAACTCGATCGGCCTTGGGTCAACTTCGAGGGAAACGTCGATATCGGGCCGCAACTGGCTGAAGCGGTTGAGCCGCGGCAACAGCCATACCGAGGCCAGCGAAGGCTCGACGCTGACGCGAACCACGGACTGCGCCGGGGCCGCCACCAGGTCCGAAAGCAGCCTGTCGATGTCGTCGAAACTTCTGACCAGCTGATCGAGCAGGCGCTGGCCCGCCTCGGTGAGTTCGACCCGGCGATGATGACGGTGAAACAGGGGTTGCCGTAGGAACTGCTCGAGCTCGCGGATCTGCCGGCTGATCGCGGCCTGCGAGACGAACAGCTCCTCGGCGGCCCGGCTGAAACTCAATTGCCGGCCGGCTGCCTCGAAACTTCGCAACGCTGTCAGGGGCAGCCGGCCGCGCTTCATTCGCATAACCCAAAGTTATCCGAAGCGGAAATTATACTCGTTTGAAGGCGAAGACCAGTGGGCGTCTAATCCGTCTCAAAGGAGACACGGACATGATCCAGTTTCTGGAAATCTTTGGCGATGTGATGCGGATCGCGACGTTTCAATGGCGTGGCGACAGGCGGCATCACGCCCCGCGCATCGAGGAACGGCCGGCCACCCGCTGGGCGAGTCCAACGGAGCGGCATCCCTTTCGTCGCTCGCGACTCTGATGCCGACAGGGAAGCAAGAGCGTGAACGGGATTGCGTTTGCCTGCCGAAGCTCACATCTATCGGCTTGGAAGCGCAAGCCGATCCCGAAAAACGGGTTCGGATCACGTTCAGAAAGAGTTCGCCGTGGGCGACCAGCACCGGCATGTGCATGCCACCGGACAGACCCAGCGCGGGCGCAACTGGCCCGGTCCCTGGCGCAGGACGCCCGGCCGCATTTTCGGCACGTCGCTGGTGCGGCTGTACCAGCTGACGCTGTCCGGCTTTGTCGGCAACTCCTGCCGGCATCTGCCGACCTGTTCCGAATACGCGCATGAGGCGATTGCCCGGCACGGCTTGTGGGCCGGCGGCTGGATGGGGTTGTTTCGCGTGCTGCGCTGCGGGCCGTTCGGAACGCATGGCATAGACCGTGTTCCGGAGGTGCTCGCCCCACGCTATGTCTGGTTCATGCCCTGGCGGTACTGGCGGATCGGCAAGAAGCGCGGCGAGGCCTGACGGCGACGCTCTTGGCCCTTGATTCAGATCGCCAAGGCCGCATTTCTTTACGGTCCGGTAGGGTTAACAACGGCCTGCACAAAGACTGCGCATTTGAGTCAAAATCGAGCCAAGACAACTCGCTAAGCGCCTCTTGTCATTCCCAGGAGAGCTCACATGCGTCGGATCGAAACCCATCCCTTTATCATTGCCGCGGTCCTGTTCCTTCTGGCCTGGTTTTTGGGGTTTCCGATGCGGGCGCACTCGGCGCCGCTCGGCGATGTCGCATGCACGCTTATCCAGGACGCGGCGAGCGGCGAGACGCTCTATCAGAACGGCGTCTGCGACCAACGCGTCAGCCCGGCTTCCACGTTCAAGGTGCCGCTGGCGCTGATCGGTTACGACAGCGGCATCCTGAGTGACGCGCATACGCCGAGCTGGGTCTACAAGCCCGAGTTCAAGGCCGTGAAGCGCGACCACAAAACCGTCGACCCGACGATCTGGGAGCGCGACTCGATCGTGTGGTATTCGCGCGAGATCGTGCGCCGGCTCGGCGCGAAAAGCTTTGCCGGCTACGTCTCGAAATTCGGCTACGGCAACATGGATGTCTCGGGCGATCCCGGCAAGGACAACGGGCTCACGCAATCCTGGATAAATTCCTCGCTTGAGATATCACCGGTCGAACAGACAGCCTTCCTGCGCCAGCTGCTTGCCGGCAAGATGCCTGTTACGGCCAAGGCGCATGAGATGACCCAAGCCATCCTGCCGAGTTTTCAGGCCGGCGACTGGACGGTGCAGGGCAAGACCGGCAGCACAAGGCTCGGCAACAGCAAGGACAAGCGCTCGCTGGGCTGGTTCGTCGGCTGGGCCGAAAAGGGCGGACGCCGGATCGTCTTTGCCCGGCTGGTGGTCGATACCAAGCCGGTCGACACGCCGAAAGGCCCTGCGACGCGCACGGCGTTCCTGAAGGATTTGCCGCAGCTGGTGAAGTGACCTTGCGTGGCTTAAGCGCTCCGGCGGGCACGGATGAGGTGGCCGCCGGAATTCCTTGCCTCTGCCTTTGGCGCCTTGGAGAAGCGGGCGGCGATGTCGCCGCTTTCCAGATCTTCGATCTCATCGAAGCCGAGCTCGCGCAGTGATTGTGCCAGTGCGGCGGGTACGAAGAAGCTGATCCAGGGCTCGCCGACAGCGGCGACGCGCGCTGCATGGAAGGACAGGGCAGCCTGTCCCGCCGCATCGCGGTTCTCGGCCGGCTCGCTATAGTCGAAGACGACCTCCGAACCGGGCATGCCGGCAATCCAGGACAGGGTGCTGAAGATCGCTTCCTGGCTCAGATACGGAACGACGCCGAGCCAGATGAAGAAATTGGGCTCGGCTGGCCTCAAGCCGGCTAATGCCAGTTCGTCCGCCGGGTTCTGCCGCTCGAAATTGACTGGCACGAACGTGGTGGCCGGCGGTTCGGCAAGGCCAGCATCGGCGAGGCATTTGCGTTTCCAGGCCTGCGTTGCCGGATGATCGACTTCGAACACCGCGACATCCGGGTATGGATTGCGCAGCGAGAAAGTGTCGAGACGGCGCCGAGCACCACCAGTTGCCGAACGCCCCCGGCGCACCGCCGCAGCCAGCCAGTCCTCGGCGAGACGGGCACGCGAGGCCACGAACAGGCGCATGCGCCGGCTGCGCTCATCTTCCTGCTCGAGCTCCTTTGCCGTCGGTGCGGCATCGCCCAGAATCGCACTCGCATATGGGTCGCGAAACAGCGCCGCCTGCGGCGAGAACTGATGGAGAGCCCGCAGGCGCGCGACGCCCAGTGCGGTCCGGCTGGGTTTTGCGTCTTCCATGCCGGGGATTCCAACCTCGTGTCGGGGAAATTCGCAAGCCTGTGCGACTGGCCTGCGACATCTGTCCCGCCAATTCCTGACGGCTGCGCCAACGACGGCTCTTTACCTCTTACCGTGCTGCCTCTAAAACCCGCCCGCTGCCGGATGCCTCCGGCTTCACACCACGACCACCCGCGCTCGTTTGCGGGACTGGATAGGAGAATACCTGATGCTTAATTCCGTTTCCCTGACATTTCCCGATGGCTCCGTCCGCGACTACGACGCGGCGATGACCGGTGCTGGGCTGGCCGAATCGATCTCGAAGTCGCTGGCCAAGAAAGCCGTCGCCTATGCCATCGACGGCACTGTGCGTGATCTTTCCGACCCGCTCGGCAAGCCCGGCAAGGTCGAGATCATCACCCGCACCGATCCGCGCGCACTGGAGCTCATCCGCCACGATGCGGCGCACGTGCTGGCGGAGGCCGTGCAGGAGCTGTGGCCGGGAACGCAGGTGACCATCGGGCCGGTGATCGAGAACGGATTCTATTACGACTTCGCTCGCAACGAGCCGTTTACGCCGGACGATTTCCCGGTGATCGAAAAGAAGATGCGCGAGATCATCGCGCGCAACAAGCCGTTCACCAAGGAAGTCTGGTCGCGCGACAAAGCGAAAAAGGTCTTTGCCGAGAAGGGCGAGCGCTACAAGCTCGAGCTGATCGATGCCATTCCCGAGGACCAGGATCTCAAGATCTATGCCCAGGGCGACTGGTTCGACCTCTGCCGCGGGCCGCACATGGCCTCGACCGGGCAGATCGGCAACGCCTTCAAGCTGATGAAGGTGGCCGGTGCCTATTGGCGCGGCGATTCGAACAACCCGATGCTGACCCGCATCTACGGCACGGCGTGGGCCGACCAGGCTGAGCTCGATGCCTACCAGACGATGCTGGAGGAGGCGGAGAAGCGCGACCACCGCAAACTCGGCCGCGAAATGGATCTGTTCCATTTCCAGGAAGAGGGACCGGGCGTCGTCTTCTGGCACGCCAAGGGCTGGAAGATGTTCCAGAACCTGGTCAACTACATGCGCCGCCGCCTCGACGAACAGGGCTACCAGGAGGTCAACGCGCCCCAGGTTCTGGACAAGAGCCTGTGGGAGACGTCGGGTCACTGGGGCTGGTATCGCGACGCCATGTTCAAGGTGACGGTGGCCGGCGACGACACCGATGACGACCGCGTGTTCGCGCTGAAGCCGATGAACTGTCCGGGCCACGTGCAGATCTTCAAGCATGGGTTGAAATCCTATCGCGATCTGCCCGTAAAACTTGCAGAATTCGGCAATGTGCATCGCTACGAACCGTCCGGCGCGCTGCACGGGCTGATGCGCGTGCGCGGTTTCACGCAAGACGATGCGCATATCTTCTGCACCGAGGATCAACTCGCCGCCGAGTGCTTGCGCATCAATGACCTGATCCTGTCGACCTATGCCGATTTCGGGTTCGACGAGGTCTCCGTGAAGCTGTCGACGCGACCTGACAAGCGCGTCGGCACCGACGACGCCTGGGACCACGCCGAGGCGATCATGAACAGCGTGCTGGATACGATCAGGACGCGGTCGGGCAACCGCATCAAGACCTCGATCAATCCGGGCGAGGGCGCCTTCTATGGGCCGAAGTTCGAGTATGTGCTGAAGGACGCCATCGGCCGCGAATGGCAGTGCGGTACCACGCAGGTCGACTTCAACCTGCCGGAGCGTTTTGGCGCTTTTTACATCGGTTCGGATTCGGAAAAGAAGCAGCCGGTGATGGTGCATCGCGCCATCTGCGGCTCGATGGAGCGCTTCCTCGGCATTCTGACCGAGCACTATTCCGGCCATTTCCCGCTGTGGTTCGCGCCGCTGCAGGTGGTGGTGGCGACCATCACGTCCGATGCCGACGACTATGCCCGCAAGGTTGTCGCGCAATTGAAGGCGGCAGGGCTTTTGGCCGAAGTGGACCTGCGCAACGAGAAGATCAACTACAAGGTGCGCGAGCATTCGCTGGCCAAGGTCCCGGTGATCCTCGTCTGCGGCAAGCGCGAGGCGGAGGAGGAGACGGTCAACATCCGCCGGCTCGGCTCCCGCGACCAGGAATCGCTCAAGCTGGCCGATGCGCTCAAGCTGCTGTCCGACGAGGCCACTTCGCCCGACCGCAGACGGCGCGCGGCCTGAAACCATCGATCTCTCCAGGAAATGGCGGTGGAGCGATCCACCGCCATTTTCACATGCCTGTCACGCCAACCCTGTAACGAGCCCACATGCTCAAGCTGAAAATGCGGGAAAGACCGTTTCCCGAGCTGTCCTACGCCAATGCGAGCCAGCCGGCGCTGACGCGCTGGTTCATCCATTCCATTGAAGGCCTGTCGGGGCGCGACCGCTATGCCGCGCTCTACGATTTCTGGCGCCGCCAGGTGGCGCCGACCGGCGAGCGCGTGTTCAGCCGCATGTTGGAGCTGATCGACGTCAAGGTGCGCAGCGCCGATCAATGGCCTCCTGCCAAGCTGCCTGACACACCGTTGGTGATCGTCGCCAACCATCCGTTCGGCATCGGCGACGGCATTGCCGTGCTGTCGCTGGCCGAGCAGCTCGGGCGTCCGTTCCGCGTCATGATCCACAAGGATCTGCTCAAGATCCGCGAGATGGAACCGTACTCGCTGCCGATCGACTTTTCCGAGACCAAGGACGCGGTGAAGAACAACATGGCGGTGCGCCATGAGGCAGTGCGGCTGTTGAAAGAGGGCGTCACCATCGTCGTGTTTCCGGCCGGAGGCGTCGCCACCGCGCCGAAAGGCTTTGGCCGGGCGCGCGATCTGCCGTGGAAGATGTTTCCGGCGCGCCTCGTGCAGGATGCCAAGGCGTCGGTGGTGCCGATGCATTTTTCCGGACAGAACGGCCGGCTGTTCCATCTGGTCAGCGGCCCGATGAACATGGCCGAGCGTGAGGGACGGGTGGCGAAATTCGTCGGCAAGGCGTCGCTGACGCTGCGCCTTTCAATGCTCATCCGCGAATTCGCACGCCTGTCCGGCAAGGCGATCGACGTGCGCGTCGGCAACGTGCTGCGCTGGGACGAACTGGAGCCGCTGCGCGACCGCAAGGCCTTGCTCGACCGTCTTCATCGCGGCGTCTTCGATCTGGCGCCCGATGCGCCGCGTGGCCGCGTCCATTTCCTGCCGCGCCGCCTGCGCAAGGCCGCCTGAGAAACGCTAACTAGGGCGTGTACTCATAAACGACGATCAGTCAATCAACGTTTCGACCAATCTCGGCCCTTTTGCTCAATAGCTCCTAGGGCAGTGGGAGCGGTTTGTCGCTGAGTGTACGCAAGTAGGCGATCAGGTTGACCCGTTCGGTCTCGTCCGGGACGCCAGGCACCTCCATGTAAACACCCGGCGTGGTGAGCATGGGCTCAAGCAGATATTTGTTCAGGTCCTCGTACGTCCATACACCCTCCAAGGCCAGCAAGGTGTCGGAGTAACGCATATTTGCCATGGATGCCTTGTCGCGGCCGACGACGCCCCATAAGTTCGGTCCCGTTTTGATCCCTCCCTGTGGCTCGGCATTGTGGCAACCGTGGCACACATGTGTGAAGTAGGTTCGGCCTTTCTCGACATCGGCAGCAGCCAACTTCATCGAGATCGGAGCTGGTGTTGGCAAGACGACGCCGTGCGACATGAGATAGTCGGCGACTTCGCGTTGCCCCTTGAATTTTGCCAGATGGAGCGGTGTCTTGCCGTCCTTTGTCTTCGCATTCACGTCCGCGCCGGCCTCAACCAGTGCTTTCACGCAATCGAGGCAACCGAGATTGACCGCGATGTGGATAGCGTTTTCGCGGCTGCGCTTCGAATTTGGATTTGCGCCCCCGTCCAGCAACAGATTGATCAAATCGGTCCTGCGTTTTGCCAAAGCCAGCATAAGGGCAGGACCCAAACGCGGGTCCGGGACGGCGTTGACGTCGGCACCGCGTTCAATGAGCAGTTTTGCCGCTGCAAAATGACCGCCTTTGACCGCAAGATAGAGTGGTGTCGTGCGCCCGTCGCTCTCATCGACGCCGGCACCAGCGTCGAGCGCTGCCGTGATAGCCGCAACATCGCCCTTCATGGCGGCGTCGTGAATATCGGCGGCATGCGATACAATCGGTGCAAGCAGTAGTGGAATGAAGAGCAAGGACATGCGCATTTGGCATCTCCCAAGGCAAACCGCGGTTCGCGTCGCTTTCAAGGCGGCAAAAACATACCACGAATGCCTGATCGTAGCCACTCCAACCGGTGCCCAGAAACGAATCGCAAGGTCCATCCGTCCGGCTTCGGGTTTATGAGTCCACGACCTAGTCGGCGCCTTCCTCGGGATCGATCGCCGAGGCCTCGGTGGCCAGGACCTCGATCTCCTGGTTCTGTCCGGCAACGACGGTAAAATCCTTCTGGTAGATGCGGTCGCGGTTCTTGGCGATGATGGTGTATTGGCCTTCGGCCAGCACCATCGAGGCGAAGGCGCCGACGGCTTCTTTGATCGGATCGCCGGATTCGTTGAGCAGCGACCAGGATGTATCGGCGATGGCTTCGCCGCCGGTCTCGCGCACCAGCTTCATGGTCATTTCAGCCGCACGATGCTCGACTGTGGCTTCGGTCAGCTTGCCGGCCTCGACGCGTATGTCGGAGCGAATGACGGCATTCACCGCGCCATAGGTGGAGACGACATGGTAGACGCCGGCGTTGAGCCGCACGACGCTGTTCGGCTCGACATCGGGGATGATCAAAGCGCGGTCGCCATTGGCCTCCGCGGTGCCCTCATAGATGGAAAAGCGCAGCTTTTTCGGTGGAATGCGCACGCCGCCCGACAGCACCGCGTCGAGCTTGAGGCCGCCGGCATCGAGCACCAGGCTTTCGCGCTTGGCGTCCTTGCCGACGGTGATGCGCTTGGTGGCGCCGGCGCGTCCGTAGGAGGCGTGCACCAGATAGCTGCCCGGTTCGAGCTGGAACACCGCGGTGCCGCCATGCGCGGACGCCACCATCGGCAGCTTGCCGTCGCTGGCGGCCTCGGGCTTGAACACGCGCCAGACGATGCCGCGGGTGATATCGGCGCCCTTGTCGGTAAGTTGGGCCGACAGCGTTATGGCGCCACCGCCACTAAGCGCCAGCGACGTCCCGCTTTTGGGCGATGTATAGCTCGAAATATCGGGGAGTTTCAGATTGGAGATGCCGTCGGCATTCTGCGCCATGGCCATCGAAGCCGGCACCATCAACAGCGCGGCGGCGAGCCAAATCAGGAAAAGGCGCAATGTCCCCTCAAACATGCCTTGCGTTGAAGCCCAAGGCGGTGGCAATTTCAAGGCTTAAGAGTCCGGTCCGCCTTGGCAACAGGCTCTTTCGTCCGGCGCGTCCGCGCCAATGCCCGAGCCGCCCCGATCCGCAATGGCGCGCTTCAGCTCAAAATCGAGTGCTTTAGGAGACCAGGCCCCCATGGCGTCGCCGATCATCGACTTCCTGCTGACCCGAAATTCCGCACCGATCCCTGAATTGAAGGAGCCGGCGCCCAGCGATGCCGATATCGCGACCATGATCGCGGCTGCAAGCCGTGTGCCTGATCACGGCCGGCTGGAGCCCTGGCGCTTCATCCTCTATCGCGGCCAAGCGCGCGTCGAGATCGGCAGGAAGCTCGCCGCCCTTGCCGAACAGCGCGAAGGACCGCTGCCGGAAAACCGCCACAACCAGGAGCTGGCGCGGTTTTCGCGTGCGCCGCTGGTGATCGGCGTGGTGTCGGTTCCGAAGGACAACCCAAAAATCCCGCAATGGGAAATGTTCCTATCCGGCGGCATGGCGGCGATGAACCTGATGATCGCGGCCAATGCGCTGGGCTACGGCACCAACATGATCAGCAACTGGTATTCCGACGTGGCCGAGGGCAGGGTACTGCTGGGGCTGGCGCCGCAGGAACGCGTCGTCGGCTTCGTCCATATCGGCTCCTACCAGGGGCCGGCGCCGGAACGGCCGCGGCCCGATCCGGCAAAGCTCTACGCCGACTACACCGGGCCGTGGAAGGCTTGAACGCGTGCCGTCGTGAGCCGGCGCATCCGTGCCGACGAGCGGCCGTTGGGCGGCGCTACACTCAACGGGACTAAGTAGAAACGCCCGCAGCGCCGGCCCGGGCCAGGAGCCGTTCGGCCAGCCGCAGATGTGGCCGGTCGTACATCTTGCCGTCAATGCCGACCACGCCGGGATTTCCGGCAGCTTCGAACGCTGCGACGATGGCCTGCGATCGTTCAATCGCCTCGGCCGATGGCGTGAAAGCAGCGTTGATGATCGGCACTTGCGCCGGATGGATCGCCATCTTGCCGGTAAAGCCGTCGCGCTCGGCCTCGGCGCATTCGGCTTCGAAGGCAGCCATGTCACGAAAGGCGGGGAAGACAGTGTCGATCGCCGCGACTTCGGCCGCGCCGGCGGCGAGGATGGTCATGGAGCGGGCAAGACGGAAGACATCGGTATAGCGGCCGTTGTCGTCGCGCGCGGCGCGCGCACCGATCGCAGCCGACAGGTCTTCCGCACCCCAGGTGAGGCCGGCAAGCCGGGCGCTTGCCCCCGCATAGCTCGCGGCGGCAAGCACGCCGGCAGCGGTCTCGGTGATGATCGGCAGGATTTTTATGCCGCCGTCCGGCAATCCGTTTTCGGCTTCGTGCACGCGGAGCTTTGCGGAGAGCTGCTGAACATCCTGGCCGCTGTTCGACTTCGGCAGCATGATGCCGTCGGGTTTGACTGCCACCAGCACTGCAAGATCATCGTCGGTCAATCCGGTCGAGAGATCGTTGACTCTGATATAGATGGCGGTTGTCTGCTGCCTGTTGCCGGCAATGAAGCGTGCCGCGATCTCTCGCGCCGCCACCTTGTTTTGTGACGCGACGGAATCCTCGAGGTCGACGATGACCACGTCGGCGCCGGCGCCAAAGCCTTTCTCCAGCTTCTTTTCGGAATCGCCGGGCACAAACAGCAGCGAGCGCATCAGATCGCCTTTTTCATCATCATCGCCTGGCGCGTGCATTTGGCGACAAGCACATCGCTTTGATTGTAGGCGCGATGCTCGAACTCGACGATGCCGCGGTCCGGTTTCGATTTCGAGTCCCGGACCGAGAGCACCGTCGTCTCGACACGGATGGTGTCGCCGTGGAAAACCGGGTGGGGAAACACCGTCTCCTTCATGCCGAGGTTGGCGACCGTGGTGCCGACGGTGATGTCATTGACGGAAATGCCGATCATCAGGCCGAGCGTGAACAGTGAATTGACCAGCGGTCTGCCCCATTCGCTTTTGGCGGCGAAGTCGAAGTCTATATGCAGCGGCTGCGGGTTCAGCGTCATCACCGAAAACAGCATGTTGTCGCTTTCGGTGACGGTCTTTCGCAGCGTGTGCCTGAAGACATGGCCGACGACGAACTCTTCGAGATAAAGCCCGGCCATTATCGTCCTCCTCTGCTGCCTGACGGTTGATAGGCGCTGCCCATGCCACCCGCAAGCCAGTTAATAAACATGGTGAACCGTTCGTAAACCATTTCTGCCTAGGGTCCTCGTGGGGCCGGAAACCTTCCGGCAAGGGGCAAAAGCAGGCGGCATGGTCGTTGTTTCGCATTTCCTGAAATGGATCTACACCGCCAAGGTATCGGAGCGTGCGGCCGCGGCAAGCGCGCTGGCCCGCGCCTATATCAACGCCGAACTGCCCTTTGAGGACCGCTGCGCTGCGGAGGCGGCGCTGACGCTGCTGCTTGACGACGCCTCGTCGAAGGTGCGGCTGGCGCTGGCCGAGGCACTGTCGATGAGCCACCACGCCCCGCTGCAGATCATCAGCGCGCTCGCCTCCGACCAGCCGGAAGTGGCAGCCCTGGTGCTGGCGCGCTCGCCGCTGCTTACCGATGCCGACCTGATCGACCGCGTTGCGGCCGGTCACAAGGCGACGCAAAAGCTGATCGCCGACCGGCCCGTCGTCTCGATGGCGGTTGCCGCGGCCATTGCCGAGATCGGCGAACCGGAAGCATGCGCCGCGCTGCTAGCCAATGACGGCGCCGATATAGCATCGCTCAGCTTTCGCCGTATGGCCGAGCGGCATGGCCATATCGCTCATTTGCGCGAGGCCATGGTCACCGATAGCAGGCTGCCTGCCGACTGCCGGCACATGCTGCTGGTCAAGCTCGGCGAAACGCTGAAGGGCTCACCACTGGTGATGGCGCTGATGGGGGCGGCCAGAGCCGAGCGCGTCACGCGCGATGCCTGCGTCAAGGCTTCGGTGCGGCTGGTCGAAGGCACGCGCACGGAGGAACATGCCGCACTCATCGAGCATCTGCGCCTGCGCGGTGACCTGACCGCAAGTTTCATCATCCGCACCATTGCCCATGGCAAGGTCGACTTCTTCGGCTCGACGCTGGTCGCGCTCAGCCAACAGTCGGAGCAACGGGTGCGGGCGCTGCTTGCCGGCGGCCAGGACGTTGCGCTGCAGGCGCTGTTTCGCGGCGCCGGCCTTGCCGCTCCCACCCACGCCATCATCCTGCGCGCGCTCAAGATCTGGCGCGAAGTCGCCAACGGCAAGCGCGTCGCCGGCGTGCAGGAAGTCAGTTGGCTGATGTTGAAGGAACTCGGCGGCCAGTCCACCGAGGGCGATCTCGCCGGCCTGGTCAAGTCGATCCATCTCGACGCCCTGCGCGAAAATGCGCGTGGGCATGCGCTGGCGATCGCCGCAGCATAACTGCTTAGCCCCGATCCTTGGCGAAAAAATCCGGAAAGTCCTCGATTGCGGCGGCGATGATGCGCAGCGAGGCTGCGATCTGCAGCGTGTCGGGACTGCCGCTGCACTCTGAGAGGCCGGCCGCATATTGCCGGGCGACGGCGATGGTTGCCGTCTGCGGATCGCCGGGTGCGCGAAAGAGCAGTTCACGCGCCAGGCCGCGCAGGAAATTGCCGATCGAAAGCGCGGTTTCGGAAGGAGTGGCCGTGCTCTGCTGCGCGGTGCGCAGGCGCAGGATTTCGAGGCCGACGGTGACGGCGGCGACGCCGCCGCCGAGGACGGCATCGCCTTTCCTGCCGGCATTCTGCAGGAGCGGCATCAACTGGTTGATGCGGTCATAGGCCAGGCTCTCGAAGGCAGAACGCCGCGGCACCCGCTCATGCAGGCAAAGCCGCGCCAGATCCTCGCGCATGGCGCGCACGATGCGGTTGGCCGCGAGCCATGGATCGGCGGGCAGCACGACGATGAAGACGCCGATCGCCAGCAGGATGCCGACCAGCACTGAAGCCGAGCCGGCGAAGAACGGGCCTGGAGCATAGGTCATCGCCTGATGCGGGCTGAGGAAGGCGAGGAAATTGATGGCAAAGGCGGTCGCCACGCCGACGGTGCGCGGATTGGCCATGCCCAGCGCCGTCGGTATCAGGATCGGCACCACAAACAGGGTGAACCAGCCGAAGCCGGGCAAAGCGGGCAGGGCGACCTGGCCGACAAGAAAGGCAAAGGGCAAAGCCAGCAGCGTTCCCTTGAAGAAGCCCCAGGACACCTGCACCGGGTCAGGACGCGCGGCGAAAAGACTGGAGACGACGGCAACGAGAATGACGGTGCCGGCCGCGTCGGACCATTTCGTCGTCAGCCAGAAGGCGGCGACCGCCAGCGTGGCAATGGCGGCGCGTATGGCATTGCGCGAGGCACCGGGGTAGTCGCGGTGCACCACCAGCGCAGGCTGTTGCCTGTTGCCCCGGCCAGGGCGCGTCATCGGTGAGCGCAAAGCGTCGAGGCCGCGCAGCACCTGCTTGAAGGCTTCGGCGAAATCGGCGGCGATGGTGAGGCGCGTTATGGTGCCGACCCTGTCGCTGCCTTGATCGATCGAGGCGTCGGGCATTTGCCGGGCCTTGACGGCGATCGCGTCGAGCCGCGTCACCCAGGGTGACGTATCGTCCAGTGCTTCGGGCATAACTGCCAGTTCGCTGACCAGCGACTGCAGTTCGGAGCGCACCGGGATAAGTGCTGCGTTTTTCGGCGCGGCGTGCGAATGCAGCGCGCGTGCCGCCGACAGCGCCGACAGGAGTTGGCCGATGGTGCGGCGGACCGGATGGGCGCGGGTGGCGAAGCTTGGCGCTTCGAGCCTGGCATAGGTGCGCATCTCGGCCAGCGTCTGGGCGTCACTGATCAGCTTGCCATGCAGGCCGGCCAGCGTCGCCGGGTCGCCGCCGGAAAAAGCGCCGCCTGCATAAATGGCAAGGTCGAGGATGCTGCGCTTGAGCCTGGAGATGATGGCGTCGGCCGCCAGCTTGGGCAGGATTAATCGGCTGGTCAGCCCGGCACAGACGATGCCGAGCACGATCTCGGCGCAGCGCGCGACAGCGAGATCGACGATCACATGCGGTTGGCCGAAGGCCGGCAGCCCAATGATCATCGCGGTATAGCCGGCAAGTGCGGCGCCATAGGCTTCCGGGTTGCGCAGCAGCGACGAAACCAGCGTGCACAGGCCGATCCAGACGGACAACGCCGTGACCAGCAGCCAGGGGTTGGTGCCGAAAACGGAGGTGATGCCGATCGCCGCAAGCCCACCGGCCAGCGTGCCGAGCAGCCGGTAAAAGCCTTTCGCCAGCACCATACCGGCGACCGGCTGGGCGACGATGAAGACTGTCATCATCGCCCATTGCGGGTGTTCGAGTTTTAGCGCGTAGGCAACGAGAAGCGCGATCAGGCCGGCCGAAACGGTGCGCAGCGCGAAAATCCAGTCCGAGCGTGTCGGCTGAGTCAGCCCCGCCAAACCGGCTTCGAAATAGCTCTTCAGCCGCGCCCAGATCACAAGCTGGTCTCCGTATCGGAAGCGCAGGCTAGACCGGCTGACGCTCAGATATCCAGCACTTCCGTCGCGGCGAATTCGGCGCGTTCCTGGATGAAGCGGAAGCGGGCCTCAGGCTTGGTTCCCATCAGCGCGTCGACCGCATCCTTGGTCGCCGCCACGGCATCGATGACATCGACCCTGAGCAGCGTGCGCTTCCTCGGGTCCATGGTGGTTTCCTTGAGCTGCGCTGCCATCATCTCGCCCAGGCCCTTGAAGCGGCCGATCTCGACCTTGGCGCGGCCGGTGAACTCGGTGCGCAAGAGCTCGTCCTTGTGCGCATCGTCGCGGGCGTAGGCGACCTTGCCGCCTTGCCGGATCGAATAGAGCGGCGGCACAGCCAGATAGAGATGGCCGCCATTCACCAGGTTCGGCATTTCCTGGTAGAAGAAGGTGATCAGCAGCGAGGCGATGTGGGCGCCGTCGACGTCGGCGTCGGTCATGATGATGACGCGGTCGTAGCGCAGATCCTCGTCGCGGTATTTTGAGCGCGTGCCGCAGCCGAGCGCCTGGATCAGATCCGAAATCTGCTGGTTGGCGGCCAGCTTGTCGTTGCCGGCGCTGGCGACGTTGAGGATTTTACCGCGCAGCGGCAGGACGGCCTGGCTGGCGCGGTCGCGCGCCTGCTTGGCCGAGCCGCCGGCCGAGTCGCCTTCAACGATGAACAACTCGGCGCCGGCTGCGGCATTCTGCGTGCAGTCGGCGAGCTTGCCGGGTAGCCTGAGCTTGCGCACCGCGCTCTTGCGCGACACTTCCTTTTCCTGACGCCGGCGCACCCGCTCGTCGGCGCGCGCGATCACCCATTCCAAGAGCTTGGAGGCTTCCTGCGGATTGTCGGCCAGCCAATGGTCGAAGGGATCGCGGATGGCGGTCTCGACAATGCGAATGGCCTCGATCGTCGCCAGCCGATCCTTGGTCTGGCCGACGAATTCCGGCTCGCGGATGAACACCGAAAGCATGCCTGCCGCCGAGATCATGACGTCTTCGGAGGTGACGATCGAGGCGCGCTTGTTGCCGACGAGATCGGCATAGGCGCGAAGCCCGCGTGTCAGCACATTGCGGAAGCCGGCTTCGTGCGTGCCGCCTTCGCCGGTCGGGATGGTGTTGCAGTAGGAGTTGATGAAGCCGTCGCCGCCGAACCAGGTCACCGCCCATTCCAGCGAGCCGTGGCCGCCCTGCTTCTCGCTCTTGCCGGCGAAGATTTCCCGCGTCACCTGGAAGTCGTCGCCGAGCGATGCCTTGAGGTAGTCCTTCAGGCCGCCGGGGAAATGGAACTCCGCCTTGGCCGGCGTCTGGTCCTTTTCCTTGATCAGCGACGGATCGCAGCTCCAGCGGATCTCGACACCGCCGAACAGGTAGGCTTTCGAGCGCGTCATGCGATAGAGCCGCGCCGGCTCGAAGGCTGCGCCCTTGCCGAAGATCTGCTCGTCGGGATGGAAGCGGATCTTGGTGCCGCGCCGGTTGTGCACTTCGCCGAGCTGCTCCAGCCCGCTCACCGGAACGCCACGAGAGAATCTTTGGCGGTAGAGCTGGCGGCCTCGCGCCACTTCGACTTCGAGATGGTCCGACAGCGCATTGACGACGGAGACGCCGACGCCGTGCAGGCCGCCCGAGGTCTCATAAACCTTGGAGTCGAATTTGCCGCCCGAATGCAGCGTCGTCATGATGACTTCGAGCGCCGGCTTCTTGAATTTGGGATGCGGATCGACCGGGATGCCGCGGCCATTGTCGGTAACGGTCAGAAACCCGTCGGCCGAAAGCTCGACGTCGATGAAGGTGGCATGGCCGGCGACCGCCTCGTCCATCGAATTGTCGATGACCTCGGCGAACAGATGGTGCATCGCCTTGTCATCGGTGCCGCCAATATACATGCCGGGACGGCGCCGCACCGGCTCCAGCCCTTCCAGCACCTCGATGTCGGCAGCGCTGTAGCCTTCGCTGCCATCCTTGGTCGCAACGGGACGCTTCGCGGCCTGCACAAGCGGATCAGCTGGACGCGCCGTTGTCCGGGTCGGTTGGGGCTGCTTTTCCAGATTGCCGAAAAGATCGTTGTTGTCGTCCATGCCTGCCATAGAATCCGGTGCCGCGAATCACCCGCCGATACTGCCACGCTTTTCAGCGCCAAGCGACGGAAGTTCCTGTTACGTTCGGGATTAACCCCTTCTTATCCTAAAACCTTTCGATAACCAAGCCGGCGGAAATAGGTCCGTGCGGACCGGCCGGGATTCCTGAATCTTTAACCAAGCGGCCTAGTGTGGGCCTCAATAAACAAAAGACCATCAGGGTGTCAGGGGTTAGTTGTGAGGGGCAAGGCCATAACTATGATCGGAATCGCCGCCGTCTTCGGCGCGATCTCGATCTTTGCCGCGGATTTCTGGGTCAAGAGCCAGGCCAGGACCGATGCCGAGGAAAAGACGGCGGCGATCCCGGCGCCCGTGACCCCAAAAGTTGAGTTCAAGACCATTGTGGTGGCCAACACACCGCTGCGTTACGGCATGGAACTCGACCGCGCACAGCTCAGTGAAATCCCATGGTCGGAAGAGTCCGTGCCGCAGGGCGCCTTCACCACCATCAACGCATTGCTTGCCGAAGGCAGCCGTGTTGTGCTGTCGCCGATCGAGATCAACGAGCCGGTGCTGCTCAGCAAGCTGTCGGGGCCGAACGGCCGCGCGACGCTGTCCAACATGATGACGCCCGGCATGCGGGCGGTGACCATCCGCACCGACGAGATCGCCGGGGTCGGGGGCTTCGTGATGCCGGGCGACCGCGTCGACGTGGTGCTGACACGCGATGCCGGCGAAATCCAGGAAGTGGCCAAGAATGCGCAAGGCGCGGCCGGTTCGACCGTTACCTCCGAAATCGTCGTCTCCGACGCCAGGGTGCTGACCGTCGGCCAGGGCGCCGACGAGCGCCAGACCACGCCGCAGATCGCCAATTCCGTAACCATCGAGGTAACAACGGACGGCGCGCAGAAAGTGGCGCTTGCCCGCACCGTCGGCACCTTGTCGCTGTCGCTCCGCTCCTCCGCCGACGGCGGTGCCGCAAAGGACGGCGTCACCACCATCTCATCCTTCGGCGGGTCGGTCGCGTCCGGCGTCCAGGCTGCTGCCGGCGCGCTGTTCACGGCCGCGACCAAGGAGCCTGAGAAGCCGAAATTCAAGACGATCATCGTGACGCGCGGCACGCAGGTCGAGGAATACCAGGTTCCTGCGCGGGACCAGCCATAACTGCCGGTGGGGACCGGGCGAGGGACGGGACAGATGTCGGGACTTCATGCATATCGGATGACGAAAGGGCTGCGCCCAATGCGGGCGCTTGCGATGGCGGCTTGCCTCGCCGCGGCCGCAATGCTCGGCCTCAGCGCGCCGGCCAGGGCCGACAACGACATCGTCTACGTGTCGTCGACCAAGAATGCGTCGATCAAGGTGGCCAAGGGCAAGCCGAAGACGATCATGACCAATGCCGCCTTCTACCAGATCGTCATCGGCGATCCGGAGATCGCCAACGTCAATCCGCTGACCGACAAATCCTTCTATGTGCTGGGCAACAATCTCGGCACCACCGGCGTCGCGCTGTTCGACGAGAACAAGCAGCTGGTCGGCACCATCGACATCGAGGTGACGTTGGACACCGACCAGCTGGCCAGCACCATCCGCGCCAGCGTGCCGGACGCCAAGATCAAGGTCGGCTCGGCCAATGGCCGCGTCGTGCTGTCGGGCGAGGCGGACGACGCGGTCGCCGCCGAGAAGGCGAGCAAGATCGCCAGCCGCTTCTCCGGCAATGAGGAAGTGATCAATTCGGTCAACATCTCGTCCTCGCAGCAGGTTCAGCTCAACGTCCGCTTCGTCGAGATCAACCGCCAGGCCGGACAGGATCTCGGCGCCAAATACAGCGCCAATTTCGCTTACGGACTTGGCGGGCGAGACGTCACCATCGAGCCGGGCTCGTTGCCGGCGGCGGGCAATGGCGAGATCATCGGCCGGCTGCTGTCGAACGGCCTGTCGATCGACGTTGCCATCAAGGCGCTGGAGGAGCGCGGCCTTGCCAGGCGGTTGGCCGAGCCGAACCTGATCGCCCGTTCGGGGCAGACGGCGAGCTTCCTCGCGGGCGGCGAGTTCCCGATCCCGGTTTCCGAGGACAATGGCAAGATCTCCGTCAGCTACAAGAAATACGGCGTCAGCCTGGATTTCACGCCAACCGTGCTGAAGGACGGGCTGGTCAGCCTCGACATCGCGCCGGAAGTGTCTTCGATCGATGCCTCGGCCTCCTACAATATCGGTGAGATTTCGGTGCCGGGCTTCATCGTGCGCCGCGCCAGGACGTCGGTCGACCTGAAGAACGGCCAGAGCTTCATGATCGCCGGTCTGCTGCAATCGCAGAACGACATCACCACGTCGCGCCTTCCCGGCCTCGGCAAGCTGCCGGTGCTCGGCCCGCTGTTCTCCTCGAAATCCTATCAGCGGCGCGAGACCGATCTGGTGATCATCGTCACCCCCTATCTGGTCAAGCCGGTCGATCCGTCGAAGAAGTTGCTCGAGCCGACCGACGGCACGCAGCCGGCAAGCAATGTCGACTATTTCCTCAACAACACCGAAGAAGTGAAGGCGTCCGACGCCAACCGCGCAATGGCAATGGCCAGCGGCAGCACGGCACAGCCGGCTCCGGTCACCACGGTCGGGCATTTCCTCGACCTGCCGAAGGATTGAAGCCATGCGCGTGGGACCATCCATTGCCCTGCTGCTCGCCGGCCTCGTCAGCGGCTGTACCAGCGACGACTATGTCCGCAGCGAGGGGCCGACGACCGGCGCCGGCAACGCGCAAGCTGCCAATACGGCCATGCAGATGGTCGATCCCTGGACATACGGCGTCCAGAACACCAGGCTGCTGGTGCCGGCGCAGCGCAGTGACGCGGCGATCAACGCCGCCGATCAGGCGGCTGCCGCCAAGGCCGTGCAACCAACAGCGACAACCGATTGATTTGCCTGGCGATTTGACCGGGAATGACCTGACAGGCTGACAAAATGGCAAGCGGCATCAAGACCAAGAAAATCCTGCTGGTGTCCAGCGACCGGACCTTTGTGCAGGATACGCGCACCGCATTCGCGGCCTCGGAGGTGATCCAGCTTTCGACCGTCGAGAAGAACATTACCGAACTGCGCGGCGAGGTCCAGGAAGCCGATTTCGGCGCGCTCATCGTCGACATGGATGCGGCGAAGCTGGAAGAGATCGAGTCGCTGCAGCGCATCATGCGCCGGCTCGAAGGCCGGGTTCCGGTCGTCGTCGTCACCCAGGAGTTCAACGCCGCCGCGGTGCGCATCCTGGTGCAGCTCCAGGTCGCCGATTTCCTGGTCAAGCCGATCACCACCGCAGACCTGGTGCGCTCCGTCATTCGCGCGCTGCAAGGGCCGGGACGCGAGGAAAACACCGAGTCGCAGATCTACACCTTCATGCCGGCCGCCGGCGGCGTCGGCACCACGACGCTGGCGTTGCAAACCGCCTTCCAGCTGCATCATTCGGTGACGCGCGGCGCGTCGACCTGCGTGGTCGACCTCAATTTCCAGCAGGGCGCCTGCGCCGAATATCTCGACCTTGAGCCGCGCTTCGACATCACCGAAATCGAGAACCAGCCCGAGCGCCTCGACCGGCAGCTGCTGGATGTGATGCTGTCCAAGCATGCCAGCGGGCTCTGCGTGCTGGCCGCCCCCACACATCCATCGGAAATGCGCTCGTTCAAGACCGATGTCGTGGTGCGCATGCTCGATCTCGTCTCGGCCTATTTCGACAATGTCGTCATCGACATGCCGCGCACCTGGTTCCCGTGGACGGAGACGGTGCTGCTCGGCTCCAACAAGCTCTACATCGTCGCCGAAATGACGGTGCCGTGCCTGCGCCACACACAGCGGCTGATCCAGGCGGTCTACGAGACGGCCGGCAAGGAAGTGAAGCCAAATGTCATCGTCAACCGGTTCGAGCAGAAGATGTTCGACAACGGTATCAAGCAGGCGGATGTGCAGGAAATTCTCGGCGAGCATTTCGTCGGCGGCATCTCCAACAATTACCGGCTGGTGCGCGAAGCGGTCGACCGCGGCGTGCCGCTGCACGAGATCGACCCGAACGCCAATGTCGTCAACGATCTGAAGAAGATCATCCTGCCGGAGGAAGCCGTGGCGACGCCGGAGAAATCACGCTCGCTGTTCGGCATCGGCAGGGGCCTCCTGAAGAGGAAAGCGGGATGACCAGTCGCTTCTCGACCCTGCAGAACCGTGACGTCCGCCCGCTGAAGCCGGCCGATGCGGCGCCGGTCGCGCATCATGCGGTGGTCATTCCGACGATCCGCAAGGCCTCACCGCCGAAGCCGGATACAACACCGGGAAAAAGCGCCAACAAGGTGCTCGACGCCCGCGTGCGCATTCACCGTCTGTTGCTCGAGGAAATCAACCTTGTCGCGCTGGAGCGCCTGCCCAAGGAAGAGATGCGCCGGCAGGTGCAGGAATTCGTATCGGAAAAGACCCGCCAGGAGCGGATGGCGATCAACACCGTCGAGCTCGAGTCGCTGGTCGACGACATCGTCGACGAGATGGTCGGCCTCGGTCCGCTGGAGCCGCTACTCAAGGACCCCGACATCAACGACATCCTGATCAACGGCCACCAGAACTGCTTTGTCGAAAAACGCGGCAAGCTGCAGCAGGTCCACATCCCGTTCAAGGATGAGGCGCACCTGTTGCGCATCATCAACAAGATCGTCGCCGCCGTCGGCCGCCGGGTCGACGAATCGCAGCCGATGGTTGACGCCCGCATGCTCGACGGCTCGCGCTTCAACGCCGCCATCCGGCCGGTGGGCGTCGACGGGCCACTGGTGTCGATCCGCAAGTTTTCCAAGAACAAGCTCGGCCTGCACAAACTGGTCGAGTTCGGCGCCATCACCCAGAACATGGCCGAGGTGCTGGCCGCCGCCGTGCATGCCCGCAAGACCACCATCATCTCGGGCGGCACCGGCACCGGCAAGACGACGATGCTCAACGCGCTGTCGGCCTTCATTCCGGAAGACGAGCGGCTGATCACCATCGAGGACGCGGCCGAACTACAACTGCAGCAGCCGCATGTCGCGCGCATGGAAACGCGCCCCGCCAACATTGAAGGTCATGGCGAGCTGAAGCAGCGCGACCTGGTCAAGAACGCGCTGCGCATGCGCCCCGACCGCGTCATCCTCGGCGAGTGCCGCGGCGAGGAGGCCTTCGACATGCTGCAGGCGATGAACACGGGCCATGAAGGTTCGATGGCGACCATCCACGCCAACACGCCGCGCGACGCCATTTCACGCCTCGAGCAGATGCTGGGCATGACAGGCATGCCCATGACGGTGCAGTCGATCCGCAGCCAGATCGCCAGCGCGCTCGACCTTATCGTCCAGCTGACGCGCCTCTCCGACGGCAAGCGCAAGGTGACCAGCGTCGCCGAGGTGACCGGCATGGAAGGCGACGTCATCCAGATGCAGGAGATATTCCGCTTCGTGCGCACTGGCATGGAAGCCGACGGCACCATCCTCGGTCACTACGAGGCGACCGGCATTCGCCCGCGCTTTCTTGAGGATCTGCGCAATATGGGCATCGAATTCCCCGGTAAATATTTCGAACCCGGCCGACCGCAGGAGTAGGCTGGTGTTCGAGAGTTTCAGCCCGATCTATGTCGTCTATGCCGCGGCAGCGCTGACCGGCATCATGATCGCCGAAGGCTGTTATCTGCTTTATGCCGGCCGTAGCGACAAGCGCCTGGCCATCAACCGGCGCATGAAGCTGCAGGAAAACAAGATCAGCCAGGAACAGGTGCTGATCCAGCTGCGCAAGGAGCGCGGCCTGGACGCCGGCACCTCACTGTTCTCGCCCGATCGTTTTCGCGCCTTGCGTACGCAGTCGGGCATGGTGATGCCGTTGCCGAAATTCCTGATGATCACAACGTGCGTGGCGCTGGCGATGATGCTCACCGCGCTCTGGTACGGTCTGCCGCTGCTGCTCGCCATCTTGCTGTTTGTGATGCTCGCGCCACTGCTGCCGGTGCTGGTGCTGCGTAGCAAACGCAGCCGCCGGGTCAAGCGGTTCGGCGTGCAACTGCCGGAAGCGCTGGAGTTGATCACGCGCGGCCTTAAAGCCGGGCATCCGGTCCCGGTGGCGATCTCCATGGTGTCGCGCGAGATGCCTGATCCGATCGGCACAGAGTTCGGCGTTATCTCCGACGAGGTGACCTATGGTTCCGACCTGGTCTCGGCGTTGAACTCACTGTTCGACCGGGTCGGCCAGGAGGATCTGCCGCTGTTCGTCACGGCGGTGTCGATCCAGACGAGTTCTGGCGGCAATCTGCGCGAGATCCTCGACGGGCTGTCAACGACGATCCGCGAGCGCGGCAAGCTGCGCCGCAAGGTGCGCGCCATTTCGACGGAAGGCCGCATGTCGGCCTATATCCTGACTGCGGTGCCCGCGCTGCTGTTCGCCGCCATCATGGTGCTGATGCCGCAATTTTACAGCCAGGTCTGGGATGTGCCGAAGACCTGGTACCTGCTGGGCGGCTCGGTGTCATGGCTGATGCTGGGCAACATCATCATGTTCAAGATGTCGAACTTCCGGTTCTGAGATGGAACAGGTGATCCAGTTCCTCGCCTCGCTGGCGCCGACCTCGATGATGCCGGTGGCTGCGCTGCTCCTGGCATTGGGCGGCGGCGCGGTGGCATGGCCGCTGGTGTTAGCCAAAGGCGACCGCAACGATCTCAAGCGCCGGCTCAAGGTCGACGACAAGAAGGCTCCCGAACAGGTCGAGGCGGCGCCGAAGAAGAGCCAGAGCGTCGTGCGCGAGAAGGCGGTGAAGCGGGCGCAGGAATTCTACGCCAAGAGCGATCCGGAAAATGTCGCCCGGCTGCGCATGAAGCTGATCCAGGCGGGCTATATGGAGCCGCGCGCGGTCGGCACGTTCTTCCTGATCCGCTTCGCCTGCCTCGTGGGCGCGGCGATCGGCGCGTTCCTGGTCAATCAGTGGATGGCGAGCGCCGATTCCACCGCGACCAGCCGCTGGACCTTCATCATCCTGTCGGGAGCCGCCGGTTATTTCGTGCCCGGCCTGGTGCTCAGCCAGAAGGTGCGGGAAAAAATGCGCGAATACCGCAACGGCTTTCCCGACTTCATGGATTTGATGATCGTCTGCTCGGATGCCGGCATGAGCATGGAAGCCGGCATCGAGCGCGTCTCGAAGGAACTGGCCAAGACCTATCCGTCGCTCAGCCAGAACCTGCAGTTGGTGTCGCTGGAACTGAGGGCCGGCCGCAGCCTCGACGATGCCCTGAAGGCGCTCGCCGACCGCCTCAGCCTTGACGAGGTGCGCTCCTTCGCCACGCTCCTGCAGCAGTCCAAGGAACTCGGCACCAGCCTCGCCGGGGCGCTGCGTGTGTTCTCCGACGAAATGCGCCACAAGCGCATGTCGCTGGCGGAGGAAAAGGCACATGCCTTGCCGGCCAAGATGTCGGTGCCGGTGGTGGTGTGCATCCTGCCGGTGGTGCTGATGATCGCCGTCATTCCGATCATCGTCAAAATGACTGCCGCGCAGTAGATACGTCGGAGCCGCCCGGCGACTTCCTGCGGTTACTCACTTCAATTAGCCCTGCCTGGATTTCGCGGGGCCCGGCCAGTGCGGCTGCTTCGGCAAAACCAGCAAATGAGTGATCAGCCAATGCGAATAATCTTGAGCACCGTCTTCCTCAGCCTTGCCACGGCCGGCTTGTCGCCTGCCCAGGCTGCGGCCGGCGACTGCGGCGATGCTGCCGCTCTCGTGCAACAGGCCTATCCCAAGGCTCGCAAGAGTGCTGACGGCACCTCGTTCACACTCGAGCCCCATACCAGCATCGCTCAAACCCTCCGGGACGGCGATACGCCGTTCGGTCTCGTCTGCAAGGTCTGGCCCGCCCATGACGAATTGTTGCTGGTCGCGGTGCCACTGATTGATAGCTCCCAATCCAGCGACGACCGACACGTCGGCGATATCGAGTTGCTGGTGGTCGACCGGAACAGCCTGCAGGTGCGCCAGCGGTTGCTCCAGCCTGATCTGATGACGGATGACGCCATCGCAATCCGCGAGATCGAGTTCGACACCGGCCACTATGGGCTGGCCCCTGGTATCACCGCCTTCGGCCTGCGCATCGAGATGGCAAACCATTCGCAGCCGAATCCCTTTAGCGAGACCGATCTGCGGCTCTATGCGGTTGACGGCAACGGCCTGCGGGTGGTGCTCGCTGGCATGATGGTGGCAGGCAGTGGCGGCGAGGGCGATACCAACTGCGCAGGATCGTTTCATTCCACTCAGGTGACGCTGACCATGGGCCGGGCGATACATCACGGCTATCACGACATTCACGTGGCCGAGCGATCGGATACCGATAATCCATTTCCTGATGCGAACGGGGAGTGCCAGTCCCATCCCGGCAAGTCCACAGGCCATACCTACCGGCTGCGTTATGACGGCAGCCGCTATCCGGTTCCGGCGGCGCTCAACGCCTTGGAACCTTGAGGCCGCTCGCGTCGGTGCCGATCGAAGGCTGCGCCTGGTGGTTAATGGACGGTGTGCCGGGAACCAAATTTTCAGCGCATTTCAGCACCGAAGCTTAATCGCTCTCCTGTACACATGATCCCCAGAGAATGACCCGGTAAATCGGGCGACTGGGGCAGGGGCATGCGTCACAGAAGTTTCACGGCAATGGCCGCGCTAGCGGCCGTCTTGGCGGTCAGCGGTTGTACGACTGAGAATGTCGACAAGACCAAGACCACATCTATCCAACCGGCGGCAAAGGACGTCAGCACGTCCGACCTGGCGCAGGGCAAGGCGCAGTTCCGCGACGCCAATTACGGTCTTGCCGAACAGCATTTCCGCAAGGCCGTGGAGCTGAAGGCCGACAGTGCCGAGGGATGGATGGGGCTGGCCGCGTCCTACGACGAGCTCGGCCGCTTCGACTTCGCCGACCGCGCCTACGACCAGCTGTTGAAGGTTGCCGGGCGCAAGCCGCAGATCGTCAACAATATGGGCTATTCGCAGCTGCTGCGCGGCAACAAGAAGAAGGCAAGAGCCCTGCTGATGGAAGCAAGGGCCGGCATGGCCGACCCGACCGTGGTCAACGCCAATCTGGCGCTGCTCAACAAGGGGTGAGGCTTCGCAACCGTCGTTTGCGGTATCTGCCGCGATCTATCGACGGTTTGTAAACCCTGTCGGAAATTTGCACTGCAAGCCCGGTCAAAAACGGTATCTCGAAGCGGCCGCTCGCCTATGATGCGGTGCAACCGACGATCCCTGAAGGCTGTCGTTCACCCATGCTGGATTTCAGTTCGCTCCTGCTGGCGGCTGCGCTGTCGGGCACATGCCTCAGCGTTACCATGTTTGCGATCTGGTTCACGGCGCCGCGTGCGCGCTTTGTGCTAACGGTGGCGTGCGGCATTCTGGTCCTTGTCGCCCATGTCATCGTGTTCTGGCGCTACACAAGGGAGCCCAACCCTTGGCTTTGCCAGACGGCATTAGCACTTCTCAGCCTCGGGTTCCTGGCCCTCTCGCTTTCGGCCATGCAGTATCTCGGTGTGCGCGACCACAGTCGAGCCGTCCTGCCGACCCTGCTTGCGATGGCGATCTGCGCCGGCGTGACCTATCTCGGTTTCGACGGTGTCGGTTTCATCCTCACCTATACGACGGTAACGGTGCTGCTCGCCTCGATCGGGGTGATGTTCTGGACCAAGGGCGGCGGTCATGATCGCGGCATTCTTCTGGTCGTCTCAGCTCTGAGCGGTGTCTGCGGGCTGTCCTTCGGGCTCTGCGGTGCGGTGCTTCTGGTCAAGGGCCAGTGGGTGCTTGGCGTCGCGCCCGACAATTGGGCCGAGCGGCTGAATTCGGTCGTCGCGGTCGCCTGCATGACGGCGCTCGGCGCGCTGACGCTGTCGCTGCACCATTTGCAGGCGCAGATCGAGTTGAAGGCCGAGACCTTGACCGACCCGCTGACCGGCCTGATGAACCGGCGGGCTTTGAATTCACTCTATGGCGAGCGCGTCTTCGGTCCGTTCATGTCGGTCGCCATGTTCGACCTCGATCATTTCAAGCGGACCAACGATGTCTATGGCCATCCGGTCGGCGACCGGGTGCTGTGCCGCTTCGCCGCAATCATCAAGAAGTATGACAGGGCCGGCGTCGATGCCTTCCGGCTGGGCGGCGAGGAGTTCGCGCTGGTCATGTCGCGGATGACCGAGGACAAGGCCTACGATCTCGCCAGCAAGATCGGCGTCGCCTTCGGTACGGACGTAGTGCCGACGCCGCGCGGTCCGCTGCGCAGCAGCGTCAGCGGCGGCATCGGCTTCGGCGCGGAGGGCGGCAGCAGCCTCGACGAGGTGCTGGCCGAGGCCGACAAGGCGCTCTACGCGGCCAAGCACGCCGGGCGAAACCGCGTGCTGATCCTGGACAAGACGAACAAGGCCGACGGGCCGGCCTTGCGTTCTGCTTGATCCATTTGCTTTTCCGCAATTCCCAAGGGAAAGCGCTGCGCGCTTTTCCCGGGAAAACCGCGTCGCATTTTCCCTGCTTGTAGCCTCTACTCGGCGGCGCCGAGATATTCCGACAGCGGCGGGCAGGAGCAGACGAGGTTGCGGTCGCCGGCGACATTGTCGATGCGCGACACCGGCGGCCAGTACTTGGCTGATGTATCGGCGTCGCCGGCAGGGTAGGCCGCTTCCAGCCGCGAATAAGGATGGGTCCACTGGCCGGCAAGCGTCTCGGCCGCCGTGTGCGGCGCGTTGACCAGCGGGTTGTCCTCAAGCGGCCATTCTCCCTTCGCCACCTTGGCGGCCTCGCCGGCGATGGCGATCATCGCCTCGCAGAACCGGTCGAGCTCGCGCTTGGGCTCGGACTCGGTTGGCTCGACCATCAGCGTGCCGGCGACCGGGAACGACATGGTCGGCGCGTGAAAACCGTAGTCGATCAGGCGCTTGGCGATGTCGTCGACACTGATGCCGGCGCTTTCCTTGAGCACGCGGGTGTCGAGGATGCATTCATGCGCGATGCGATCGTGCCTGCCCTTATAGAGAAGCGGGAAGTACGGCGCGAGCCGCGTCGCCACATAGTTGGCCGAGATGATCGCCGTCTCCGTCGCCTGCTTCAGCCCGCCGGCGCCCATCATGCGGATGTACATCCAGGTGATCGGCAGGATGGAAGCGCTGCCGAACGGTGCGGCCGACACGGCATGCGCCGAGCCTTCGGTGACATGACCCGGCAGATAGGGCTTGAGATGCGCCCTGACGCCGATCGGACCGACGCCCGGACCGCCGCCGCCATGCGGAATGCAGAAGGTCTTGTGCAGGTTCATATGGCAGACATCGGCCCCGATGTCGGCGGGCCGCGCCAGGGCGACCAGCGCATTGAGGTTGGCGCCGTCGAAATAGACCTGGCCGCCATGCTCATGGATCAGGGCGCAGAGGTGGCGCGCGCCTTCTTCGTAGACGCCGTGCGTCGAAGGATAGGTGAACATCAGCGCTGCGAGATTCTTCGAATGCTCGTTGGCCTTGGCCCGCATATCGTCCATGTCGATATTGCCGTCCTCAAGGCAACGCACGACGACGACGCTCATGCCGGCCATGGCCGCACTCGCCGGATTGGTGCCATGCGCGGAGGAGGGGATCAGGCAGATGGTGCGATGGCCCTCGCCGCGCGCGCGGTGATAGGCGCGGATGGCAAGCAGGCCGGCATATTCGCCCTGGCTGCCGGCATTGGGCTGCAGGCTGACAGCATCGAAGCCGGTAATCTCCGACAGCCATCCCTCCAGTTCGCCGACCATGGCGCGATACCCCTGCGAATGGCTGGCCGGCGCGAAGGGATGCAGATTGGCGACGCTCGGCCAGCTCACCGGCATCATTTCGGCCGCGGCGTTGAGCTTCATGGTGCAGGAGCCCAGCGGGATCATGGTGCGGTCGAGCGCCAGATCCTTGTCGGCCAGCCGGCGCAGCAAGCGCATCATGTCGGTCTCGGAGTGGTTCTCGCGGAAGACCGGCTGGGTCAAAAACTCCTTGCCGCGCGGCTTGCCGGGCATTGCGCCGGCTTCGGCGGTGCCTGGCTTGGTGCCGAACAGGGCGGCGATCGCCTCGAGATCGGCTTCGGTCGAGGTTTCGTCGAAGGCGATGCTGATGCGGTCGGCATCGATGATGCGCAGCAGCCGGCCACCCTTTTCAGCGGCAGCCGCAATCGAAGCAGCCTTGCCTTTCACGTCGGCCGTCACTGTGTCGAAACGGCGTAAGCCGAGCACCGAAACGCCTGATGCCTTCAGGCCTGCCGCGAGGCGATTGGCGAGCTCATGGATGCGCGCTGCAATCGCCTGCAGTCCGGCGGGGCCATGCCAGATCGCATAGGCCGTCGCCATGTTGGCAAGCAGCGCCTGCGCGGTGCAGATGTTGGAGGTCGCCTTGTCGCGGCGGATATGCTGTTCGCGTGTCTGCAGGGCAAGACGATAGCCCGGGCGGCCTTTGCTGTCGGTGGACTGGCCGACGAGGCGGCCAGGCATCAGCCGGGTCAGTTTGTCGGAGACGGCGCAATAGGCGGCGTGCGGGCCGCCAAAGCCCATCGGCACGCCAAAGCGCTGCATCGGGCCGACGGCGATGTCGGCGCCGAGCTTGGCCGGGGCATCGGTCAGCGTGAGCGCGAGCGGATCGGCGATGAAGACGACGACCGCACCGGTGGCGCGGGCCTTGTCGATCGCCGCCTTGTGGTCGCCATAGACACCAAATGTGTCCGGCCAGGAGACGAGCAGAGCGGCTGTGTTGTCGTCGATGGTCTCGCCGTCGATCTCGATGCCGAGCGGCTCGGCGCGGGTACGCACGACGTCCAGCGTCTGCGGGTGTGGCGTACCGGCCAGCGCCACCTTGGTGCGCTTGTCGCGATGATGGCGCAAGGCGATGCCGACGGCTTCAGCCACCGCCGTCGCCTCATCGAGCAGCGAGGCCGAGGCCACGGGCAGCCCGGTTAGTTCGGTGACCAGGGTCTGGAAATTGAACAGCATTTCCAGGCGGCCCTGGCTGATCTCGGCCTGGTAGGGCGTATAGGCGGTGTACCAGGCCGGGTTCTCGAACAGGTTGCGCTGGATGACCGGCGGCACATGGACGCCGTGATAGCCGGCGCCGATGAAGCTCTTCAGCACCGTGTTCTTCGCCATGGTCGCCGACAATTCGGCCAATGCTTCGGCTTCGCTCGCCGGTGCGGGCAGGGTCAGCGGCAGGTCGAGGCGGATCGACTGCGGCACGGCCTGGCTGATCAGCGTCTCGACGGAGGGAACGCCGATCACGGCAAGCATGGCTCTGACATCATTGACATCAGGGCCGATATGGCGGGCCGAGAAGGGGGTAAGTGCTGCGCTCATCGTTTTTAAGTCCTGTTATCAGCCGATATGGGCTTTGTAGGCGGCGTCATCCATGAGGCCGGCGAGCTGGCCTTCGTCGGCAAGCTTCATCTTCCACAGCCAGCCGTCGCCGGTCGCCGCCGAGTTGACCAGCGACGGGTCCGAGGACAGTGCGCCATTGGCGTCGGTGATCTCGCCATCGACCGGCGCATAGACGTCGGAGGCCGCCTTGACGGATTCGACAACCACGGCCGTATCGCCCTTGCTCAGCTTCGTGCCGATTTGAGGCAGTTCGACGAAGACCAGATCGCCAAGCTGTTCCTGCGCATAGTCGGTGATCCCGACGGTGGCGATGCCGCCCTCGACGCTCAGCCATTCGTGATCTTGTGTGAAATAGGTTTTTGCCATCGGGATTATCCTTTGCGGTAGCGATGAGGAGTGAAGGGCAAGGAACTGATATCGATCGAGATTTTCGTCCCGCGAACGTCGGCGAACAGTTTCGTGCCGGGCTTGGCCAGAGCTGTCGGGACGTAGCCCATGGCGACAGGGTGGCCGACCGAAGGGCCGAAGCCGCCTGAGGTGACATGGCCGGCCGGATTGCCGTCGGCGTCGAACAGGGCAGCACCGGCGCGCACCGGTTGGCGGCCGTCCGGCTTCAGGCCGACGCGCTTTTGCGCCGCGCCACGCTCCAGGATCGCCCGCAAGGCGTCGGCGCCGATGAAGGATCCGCTGGCACGGAGATCCTTGGGAATCGCCCACATCAGGCCGGCGCCAGCGGGGTCGATTTCCGGCGTGATGTCCTGGCCATGCAGGCACAGCCCGGCCTCCAGCCGCAGCGAGTCGCGTGCGGCTAGGCCGATCCACAACACGCGCTCGTCCTCAAGCAATTTCGCAACCAAAGCCCGCGCATCCGCTTCCGGCAGGCCGATCTCGAATCCGTCCTCGCCGGTATAGCCGGAGCGGCTCATGAACCAGTTCTGCTTCGGCTCGATGCCGTGCATGAACAGCAGCGAGCCGGTCTCGATGCCGGCACGGGACAAGGCAGCCCAGGCTTCGGGTCCCTGGATGGCGAGAAAGACGCGGTCAAGCGCCTCGACCTTCACATCGAAATCCGCCGCCAGCGCGCGCAAATGCTTCTCGTCCTCGGCAGCATTGCCGGCATTGGCGACCACCATGAACCTGGTATCGCCGAGCCGGGTGACGATCAGGTCGTCGATGATCCCGGCGGCCTCATTGAGGAAAAAGGTGTATTTGGACTGCGAAATGTCGAGCGCGCCGGCATCGAGCGGGCAGGCGCGGTTGAGCAGGGCGCCGGCGCCGGGGCCGCTGACTTCGAACAGCTTCATATGCGAAATGTCGAACAGGCCGGCATGTTCGCGGGTGTGGAGGTGCTCCTTCATCACGCCGGCCGGATAGGTCAGCGGCATCGACCAGCCGGCAAAGGCGCCAAAGCGCGCGCCGGCGGCGGTGTGCAGGTCCTCGAGGGGAAGGTGTTTGGTATCGTCGCCCGTCATGTCATCTCCAGAGTCGCACGCAATCGGCCGCTGCTGGCGACCAGTCCGTGCCCCTCTGTCTGAAGCCTGAGAGACTCGCGCAACCGGAACTCTGTCGGCGACGCTTACACCTTCGGCGCGGGGGCAAGCCCCGACTTTCCAGAGTGTCTTTCCCGTCTACGGTTCTTTTGCCTGAGAGATTTCGGGCGATTTCCCCTTCGGCGGCAGCTCGCGCTGCTCTCTCCCGCAAACAGGTAGGACTCAGACCCTGAGCCCTCGACGCGCCATCCATAGCTTGTCGGCGACACGTTGTCACCTGGCAGCGACATCTTCCTGACAAGTCTTCGCTAACCACGCCGTTTGCCGGTTTTTCAAGACACTGCTGATAGTTTGGCCGGTAGTTGGGTTAGCACGACGGACGGGGACTGACAGATGGGCGAACGGATCGGGAGCGCACCGGTGGCGGGGCTGGCCTCTAAAGACCGCATCATGGCGGAAGACGTCGTCATGTTGCGCCGCGAAGTGTTCGCCGATGGCGTGGTGAGCCGTGGTGAGGCCGAGGCGCTGTTCGCGCTTGACGCCACGGCCAGGGACAAATCCCCGGAATGGCCTGAATTCTTCGTCGAGGCCGTCACGGATTATATCGTCCACCAGGAAAAGCCGGCGGGCTACATTTCCGAGGACAATGCCGACTGGCTCATCAGGACGATCTCGCGTGACGGCATGGTCGACAGTCTCACTGAGCTGGAGCTGCTGGTGCATGTGCTGGAAAAGGCGAAATCATCGCCCGGCCGGCTGTCCGCCTATGCGCTGGAGCAGGTCGCCAATGCGGTAGTCGACGGCAAGGGACCGCTGATGCTCGGCGGCGCCCTGGTTCCCGGACTGGTCGCCAAGGCCGAAGTCGATCTGTTGCGCCGCATCCTCTATGCCTATGGCGGCGACGGTAACATCGCCATCACGCGCACTGAGGCCGAGGTGCTGTTCAGGATCAACGAGCAGACTGCGGCGGGCGACAATGATCCGTCCTGGAACGAACTGTTCGTCAAGGCGCTCGCCAATTTCGTCATGTGTTCGGCCGGCTACGAGGCGCCGACGCGCGAGGCTGCCTTGCGCCGCGATGCCTTTTTCGAGCAGGCCGAGCCGGAGGTTAGCGGCTTCTTCAGCCGCATGGTGTCGGGCGGCCTTGCCGGCATCATGGAGGCCTATCGTTCGCCAGGCGACATAGAGGCCGAGTGGGAATCGAAGAACCGGGCCGCCGAGGCGCTCGCCCGCCGCGCCGAGACGATCGACGCCAGCGAGGCGAAATGGCTGGCCGAGCGCATCGGCGCCGACCGCCCGCTGCATGACAATGAACGCGCGCTGCTGACGCTGATCAAGCACGCCTCGCCGGAGATCCATCCGGCGCTCAAGCCACTGCTGGACAAGGTCGGGTGAACTCAGGCTCGCTCAAATGCCGCCATACCAGTCGTAGCCATTGTCTTCCCAATAGCCGCCGCGGCCGCCGCCGACAGCGGCAAAACTGTCTACGAGTTCTATTTTGTAGAGGTATTTCGGCATCTTGTAGCCGAGCTGGCGCTCGACGCGCACGCGCAGCGGCGCGCCGTTTTCGACCGGCAGCGGCTTGCCGTTGAGGCCATAGGCGAGGATCGTCTGCGGGTGGCGGCCGTCGATCAGGTCGATGCTGCCGTAATATTTGATCTCGCCGGAGAGGCTGCGGTCGATCGTGTCGAGGCAGTGGAACATGACGTAGCGCGCCTCAGGCTTGACGACAGCCTGATCCAGCACCAGCGACAGCGGCGTTCCGGTCCATTTGGCGATGCAGCTCCAGCCTTCGACGCAGTCATGCCGGGTGATCTGGGTGCGGCTCGGCATGTTCTGCAGCTGCTCGCGGCTGAGCGACAGCGGCTTTTCGACCAGGCCCGTCACTTCCAGCCGCCAATCGGCGAAATTGTTGGCGAGCAGGCCTTTGTAGGTGTCGTCGTCGGGCGCGGTCACGCCATTCGGCCGCTGCGGCTGGCGGATGTCGGCCTCGGAAAATTCCGGCGCCAGCGCGTCGCGACCGGCCAGCAGGCGCTGCGCGCGATAGGTCAGGCCATTGGCGTTTTCGAGGAAGCTGCGCAGGCCGTCGCCCATGCCGAGCTGGCTATCAAAGGCATCGCAGCCCGACAGCATGATGCCGGAAACACCGAGGCTGGCACCGGTCAGGAATTTGCGGCGGCTGATCTGGAATTTGGCCATGTCAGAGGCTCCTCTCGGCGGATTTGTCGTCATGCGTGGGAGGATCGGTGCGGTACCAGCCGGTGATGATCGAGCGCAGTTCGTTGATCGGGCCGGCAGCAAGGATCATCAGCATGTGGATGATGAAAAACCCGACCAGCAGCACCATCACCGTGAAATGGATGGTGCGCGCCGTCTGCCGGCCGCCGAGCACCTCGTTGAGCCAGGGCAGCACCGAGTTCATGCTCGGCGACATGGCAAGACCGGTGATGATCATCAGCGGCAACAGCACGAACAGCACGCCGCCATAAGCCATTTTCTGCAGCGTGTTGTATTCACGGGTGTGGTGAAACCTGAGCTTGGCGTGGTCGATAATGTCCTGCGGCAAGCGCTTGAGGTCGTCCAGGCGCGGAGCCAGATCACGGCGCAGGTGGCCATTGACCAGGCTGGCGACCAGCCAGACGACCAGGGTGGTAGTCAGTATCCAGGCAAAGAAGAAATGCACGACGCGGGCGGTGCCGAGGTCGTAGTAGGACGGGATCGTCGCCCAGGACGGGAAGGCGCGCGAGGTCTCCTGGCCGGCCGGTCCCGACCAGCCGAGCACGCCGGTGGTGTCGAAGCGATGGCCGAAGATCTCGGTATAGCCGCGCGGACCGGTCGTGGTGTTTTCGGCGCCGATGGCAAAGACAGTGTTGTTGTATTCGAAGCCGGATTGCTTGCCGATGTAGAGCTGCGGGCGGGCGTTGAAGATCTGCAGACCGGACAACAGCATGAAGAATAGCGAAATCGCCCACAGCCAGTGCGTCAGACGCGTCCAGCGCGATTGCCGGTAGATCAGTGTCGTCTCCTTCGGCGTAGTGGCGTCAGCCGCGATGCTGGGCTGGGTCATGGCAACGGATTCCATGTTTCCTGGTCTCCTGGCTGCGCGATCTCGCGCTTGTCGTTCTCCTCCCAATACGTCCCTATCGAAAGCGATGTTTCATGCGATCACGTTTTTATTACGAGCACGTTTTTGATACGGGGACGGATTGCTATGGGTTGCCGAGGCTGACGGCGAGATTGACGACGGCAGCGACGATGACGGTGTTGAAGAAGAACGACAGGATCGAATGGACAAGCACGACGCGGCGCATGTGTGAGGTCGTGATCGCCGTGTCGGCGGTCTGCGCGGTCATGCCGATCACCGTCGCGAAATAGAGAAAGTCCCAGCCATCCGGCCGTTTGCTGCCGGGAAAATCGAGGCCGCCGACCGGCATCTTCTTCTTGGTTTCGGCATCGATTGCGTCGCCGTCCATCCAGTAGACATGAGCATAGTGAAGCGCCGCCAGGGAGTGGATGGTGAACCAGCCAAGCGGGATCGACAACATCGCGATGCCAAGCTCGAAGGGGTCGCGGTCCTTGTGGTTGATCAGCTGGAACAAAAGGACGATGGCGATGCTGACGACACCCAGCGTAATGGCAAAGATGCCCAGCACCGGCAGGTCGACCTCGCGCGCATTCTTGCTGAGATAGCGACCGGACAGCAGCGGCATCTTGGCGAGGACGAGTGCGATGAAGACGACGAAGAAGGCGTCGGCAGCGATCGAGACGGAATAGGCAAGCGGCAAGCCCGCGATCAGCGCGATAACCAATGCCGGCAGACCGACGCATGCCGACACCAGGAATTGCTTGTGCCGGTGCAGCGGGTTCGTGATGGGGATGTCTGTTGCCATGGTCCGGCCTCGGGCGCCGTTTTATTCCGGTGTGACGGATTTCAGCGCGAGCCGCAAGATACGGTCGAGTTCGCCCAGGAAGCGCGAGCGGTCCTGCGGCGCAAAGCTGGCATTGTAGCCTTTGCTCTCGCCGGTCTCGCGCAAATGCTGCTTTAAATCGCGCATCGCCACCGCCATGCCGATGGTTTCGGGCGTGAAAGGGCGACCGGTTGGCCCAAGCACATGGGCGCCCAGCGCCACCGCGCGGGCGGCAAGCGGAATGTCGGCGGTGATCACGATGTCGTTGGATTTCGCGTTGTCGACAATCCAGTCGTCGGCGGCGTCAGCACCCTTGGAAACGACGACGTTGCGGATCATCGGATCGCGCGAGGGGCGAAGCCCGCCATTGGAGACGTAAGTGACGACGACGCCATGGCGCTCGGCGACCTTTTCGACCTCGGCCTTCACCGGGCAGGCGTCGGCGTCGACGTAGATGGCGGGTGCGGGCATTGTCTCTCCAAAACGAACATGGGGCCGGCATATTACCCGGCCCCATGCCAGAAATCTCGTTTTTGTCAGGCCGGCAGCGCGCCCGACTTCTTCGCCGTCCAGGTGGCGATATAGTCCATCAGACCGGGGTTGAGGCAGTCATAAGGCTCGAGCCCGATCGACCTCAGCTGGCCGCGGATGCCGTCCATCCGCTTGGGGTCGACACCGGATTCGATGATCGACGACACGAAAGCGGTGAAGCCTGGCGGTGACCAGCCGTCCTCCTCGAAACGCTCCGGATGGATGAAGGTCAGGCCCTTGAACGGGTGATCGCGCTCGACTGGGCCATGCATGTGGACGCCACAGCCGGTGCAGGCATGGCGCTGGATGAGCGCTGAGGGATCGACCACCTTCAGCTTGTCGCCGTTCTCGGTGACGGTGACGTCGCCGGTGCCGGCGACCGCCACGACCGAGAACACCGCGCCTTCTGGTTTCCAGCACTTCGTGCAGCCGCAGGCGTGGTTATGGGCGATCTGGCCCTTGACCTTTACCTTCACCGGCTTGCTGGTGCAGGCGCAGACCAGCGTGCCGCCGGTAAAGCTCGCGCTTTCCTTGGGCAAGCCATTGTCGATTTTCGGATGCAGTTTTTCAGGCATTTTCTTCCTCCCTTGTTGAACCCGTGCAACTTCAGTCGCTGGCCTTCGGTCGGCGGCTTTTCTCCTCAGTAAACGACGACGCTCCGGATCGACTTGCCTTCGTGCATCAGGTCGAAGCCCTTGTTGATGTCTTCCAGCTTCAGCAAATGGGTGATCATCGGGTCGATCTGGATCTTGCCGTCCATGTACCAGTCGACGATCTTCGGCACGTCGGTGCGGCCGCGCGCGCCGCCGAAGGCGGTGCCCATCCAGGTGCGGCCGGTGACCAATTGGAAGGGTCTGGTCGAAATCTCCTGGCCGGCGCCGGCGACGCCGATGATGACCGACTTGCCCCAGCCGCGATGCGAGGCTTCCAGCGCCTGGCGCATCACCTTGGTGTTGCCGGTGCAGTCGAACGTGTAGTCGGCGCCGCCGATCTGGTCGGCGCCGCGCTTGGTCATGTTGACGAGGTGAGGGACGATGTCGCCGTCGACCTCCTTCGGATTGACGAAATGCGTCATGCCGAAGCGCTCGCCCCAGGCTTTCTTGTCGTTGTTGAGATCGACACCGATGATCATGTCGGCGCCGGCCAGCTTCAGGCCCTGGATGACGTTCAAGCCGATGCCGCCGAGGCCGAAGACGACGGCGGTTGCGCCTTGCTCGACCTTGGCCGTGTTGATGACGGCGCCGATGCCGGTGGTGACGCCGCAGCCGATGTAGCAGATCTTGTCGAAGGGAGCGTCCGGATTGACCTTGGCGACCGCGATCTCGGGCAGCACGGTGAAGTTCGAGAAGGTCGAGCAGCCCATATAGTGGAAGATCTTGTCCTTGCCGACCGAGAAGCGCGACGAGCCGTCCGGCATCAGGCCCTGGCCCTGCGTGGCGCGGATGGCGGTGCACAGATTGGTCTTGCGCGACAGGCAGGACGGGCACTGGCGGCATTCCGGCGTATAGAGCGGGATGACATGGTCGCCCTTCTTGACCGACGTCACGCCCTTGCCAACGTCGACGACGACACCGGCGCCCTCGTGGCCGAGGATCGCAGGGAACAGGCCTTCCGGATCGGCGCCCGAGAGAGTGAACTCATCAGTATGGCAAATACCGGTCGCCTTGATCTCGACCAGCACCTCGCCCTCGCGCGGTCCGTCGAGGTCGACCTCCATGATCTCCAGCGGCTTTCCGGCGGCGACAGCGACTGCGGCGCGAGTTTTCATCGGACAATTCCTCCCATGCGATTTTGGCTCCAAGGTTTCAGGTTTTGGCCGCTCCAGCAACTGCCAGATGAGGCAAAATGCCCGCTTTCTTGACGCAGATAGCACACCATCGGCCAATAAGCTGACCGGGTCGGGAAAGGGTCGGTTATGCTTGCCAATCTGCTGCTTGCGGCACTCTTCGATGTGCTGACATTTCTGGTCCATGCTGCCGGGCTGATCATGCTCACGCAGCTTATCACCTATCTGCTGGCCCATCCGTTGCTGAACGGCAGCCACGCGGAAAAGGTGGTTGCGCTGGTGGTGCTGGCGCTCGGCATGTTCGCGCTTGTCTGCGTCGAACTGGCGCTTTGGGCCACCGGAATGGTGGCCGTCGGCGCGTTCGCAGAGTTCGACACTGCCTTCTATTTCTCTACATCGGCCTTCGCCACGATCGGCTTCACCGATGTGGCGCCGCTGGCCAAGTGGCGGCTGCTGGCGGCGATGGAAGGCATCACCGGCTTCCTGATCATGGGCTGGTCGGCCGCCTATCTCGTCACATCAGGCATTCGCTTCGGTCCGTTCGAGCGCGACAAGCATTTTTGAAACGGCGCCTTGGAGCATGCTTTTGCCATGCGTATGCCGCCACTTGAGCCACAACCGGTTAGTCCATAGAACAGGACGGCTTCGCCGGAGGAACGACGTCTGCATGTTCACGAAAATCCTGATCGCCAATCGCGGCGAGATCGCTTGCCGCGTCATCAAGACGGCGCGCAAGATGGGCATCGCCACGGTTGCAGTCTACTCCGACGCCGATCGAGACGCCGTGCATGTCGAAATGGCCGACGAAGCCGTGCATATCGGGCCGTCGCCCGCCGCGCAAAGCTACCTCCTGCCTGAAAAAATCATCGCTGCCTGCAAGGAAACAGGCGCGCAGGCCGTGCATCCCGGCTACGGCTTCCTGTCGGAGCGGGCCGCCTTCTGCGAAGCGCTAGAGGCCGAGGGCATTGTCTTCATCGGTCCGAAACCCAAAGCGATCAAGGCGATGGGCGACAAGATCGAATCGAAGAAGTTCGCCAATGCGGCCAAGGTTTCGACGGTACCCGGCTGGCTTGGCGTCATCGAAAATACCGACCATGCCGAAAAGATCGCCGGCGAGATCGGCTATCCCGTGATGATCAAGGCCTCGGCCGGCGGCGGCGGCAAGGGCATGCGCATCGCCTGGAGCCAGTCGGAAGTGCGCGACGGCTTCGACCGGGCGCGTTCGGAAGCCAAAAGCTCGTTCGGCGACGACCGTGTCTTCATCGAGAAATTCGTCGTCGATCCGCGCCATATCGAAATCCAGGTGTTGGCCGATGCGTATGGTACCGCGCTCTACCTCGGCGAGCGCGAATGCTCGATCCAGCGCCGTAATCAGAAGGTGGCGGAAGAGGCGCCGTCGCCTTTCCTCGATGCCAAAACCAGAAAGGCGATGGGCGAGCAGGCCGTGGCTCTCGCCAAGGCGGTCGACTATCAGAGCGCCGGCACCGTCGAGTTCATCGTCGATGCTGAAAAGAACTTCTATTTCCTTGAAATGAATACACGATTGCAGGTCGAGCATCCGGTGACGGAGCTCGTGACCGGCATCGATCTGGTCGAGCAGATGATCCGCGTTGCCGCCGGCGAGAAGCTCGCGATCAAGCAGAGCGACGTCAAGCTGAACGGCTGGGCGGTGGAAAGCCGGCTCTATGCCGAGGATCCCTATCGCAACTTCCTGCCGTCGATCGGCCGGTTGACGCGCTATCGGCCGCCGGAGGAGGGCAAATCAGGCGATGTCGTCATCCGCAACGACACCGGCGTCACCGAGGGCTCCGAGATTTCGATGTTCTATGACCCGATGGTGGCAAAGCTCTGCACCTGGGCGCCGACGCGTATCGAGGCAATCGATGCCATGTCGGAAGCGCTGGACAGTTTCGTCGTCGACGGCATCGAGCACAACATCCCGTTCCTGTCGGCGCTCATGCAGCATCCGCGCTGGCGCGAAGGGCGGATATCGACCGCTTTCATCGCGGAGGAATATCCTGACGGCTTCGCGCCGATCGTAGCCAACGCTGACGAAAAAGCAGTGCTGGCGGCAATTGCCACCGCGGTCGAGCTTCTGCGCCGCGACAGGCTCGACCGGCTGGGCGGACGGCTGGCGCCGCATTCGGGTGTGCTCAAACGCGACTGGGTGGTGAAGATCGGCGAGGATTATCTTTCCGCCTCGGTCCTGGAAGGCATGGTCTCCGTCCCGATGGAAATCGACCTGTCGGTCAATGGTGGCAAGCCGCTGACGGTGACTTCCGACTGGCGGCCGGGCGATCTGATCTGGCGCGGTCATGTCGGCGCCCGCAAGGTTACGGCGCAGATCAGGCCGCTGCCGAACGGCTTGCGCATCGCCTGGAAAGGCATGTCGGTGAACGCACGCGCCATGCTGCCGCGCATAGCGGAGTTGGAACGGCTGATGCCGGAAAAGGTGGCGCCGGACACGTCGAAAATGCTGCTTTGCCCGATGCCGGGGCTGGTTGTGTCAATCGCGGTTGCGGAGGGGCAGGAGGTCAAGGCCGGCGAGACACTAGCAGTTGTCGAAGCGATGAAGATGGAAAACGTGCTGCGCGCCGACCGTGATCTGACCGTCGCCAAACTCAACGCCAAGCCGGGCGACAGCCTGGCTGTGGACGCAGTGATCATGGAATTCGTCTAAGCAGGCTGGAATGCTGTGGTCGGCGGTCGTTTGTGCTGGACTGGTATCGCGCCGTCCCGGACAATACATCTCCATCGACTCAAAGCCTTAGGCAGCGCGAGAAATCATGGCGGATGACAGACTTCCACGCGATCCCCTGAAGCGCGAAGCAGCGATCGCTGCTGCGCGCCCGGAGGCACCGGCGCGGCGGTTCATCCATCTGCGCGTGCATTCGGCCTATTCGCTGCTTGAAGGCGCCTTGCAGCTCGGCGCCGTTGTCGGCCATGCCGTCAAGGACGAGTGCCCGGCCATCGCCGTCACCGACACCAACAATCTATTCGGCGCGCTGGAATTCGCCCAGAAGGCGGTGAAGGAAGGTATCCAGCCGATCATCGGCTGCCAGATCGATCTCGCCTTTTCGGGCGAGACCAGCGATGCGCAGCGCGACCGCCGCCGCCATGGTCCGGATATGCACCCCGTGGTGCTGCTCTCCGCCACCGAGGCCGGCTACGGCAATCTGGTCAGGCTGGTCAGCCAGGTCTATCTGGAGACGCCACCGGGCGAGGCCGTGCATCTGACGTCAGCAATGCTTGAGGGCCATAGCGATGGCCTGATCTGCCTCAGCGGCGGGCCGCGCGGGCCGATCGGCCGGGCTCTCAAGGAAGACCGCCGCGATCTTGCCGAAGCGAGGCTGCTTGCTCTCAAGGCGCTGTTTGGCGACCGGCTCTATGTCGAGCTGGACCGGGTTTCCGGCTATGACCGCATGATCGAGAAATCATCGGTCGATCTTGCCTATACCCATGACCTGCCGCTTGTCGCCACCAATGAGGCGTTCTTCTCCGCCCGCGACGACTATGACGCGCATGACGCGCTGATCGCCATTGCCGAAGGCTCAGTCGTTGCCGCCGACAACCGCCGCCGCCTGTCGCCGGACAATTTCCTGCGCAGTCAGGCCGATATGGCACGGCTGTTCGCCGATCTGCCGGAAGCGATCGACAACACCGTCGAAATCGCGCTGCGCTGCTCCTATTATCCCAAGACCCGCAACCCGATCCTGCCGCGCTTTACCGGGGGCGATGTCGCCGACAATGAGGTGGCGCTGAAGGCCGAGGCCGACGAACTGCGCCGCCAGGCCCATGAAGGGCTCGATGCGCGGCTGGCGGCGCATGGACCCACTGCCGGCTATACCGTCGAGCAGTATCGCGAGCGGCTCGATTTCGAGCTTTCCATCATCGAGAAGATGAAATTCCCCGGCTACTTCCTGATCGTTGCCGACTTTATCAAGTGGGCCAAAGCGCAAGGCATTCCGGTGGGGCCGGGCCGCGGTTCGGGCGCGGGATCGCTGGTCGCGTATTCGACCACCATCACCGACATCGACCCGCTGCGCTTCTCCTTGCTGTTCGAGCGCTTCCTCAACCCCGACCGCGTGTCGATGCCCGACTTCGACATCGATTTCTGCCAGGACCGGCGCGAGGAAGTCATCCGCTACGTCCAGCAGAAATACGGCCGCGATCAGGTGGGGCAGATAATCACCTTCGGTACGCTGCAGGCACGCGCCGTGCTGCGCGACGTCGGCCGCGTCTTGCAGATGCCTTACGGCCAGGTCGACAAGCTCTCCAAGATGGTGCCCCAGAACCCGGCCAATCCGGTCAAGCTCGCGGATGCCATCGCCAACGAGCCGCGCTTTGCCGAGGAGGCGGAGAAAGAGCCGATCGTCCAGACGCTGCTCGACATGGCGCAGAAACTGGAAGGCCTCTACCGCCACGCCTCGACGCATGCCGCCGGCATCGTCATCGGCGACAGGCCGCTGTCGGAACTGGTTCCGATGTACCGCGATCCGCGCTCGGACATGCCGGTCACCCAGTTCAACATGAAATATGTCGAGCAGGCCGGGTTGGTGAAGTTCGACTTCCTCGGCCTGAAGACGCTGACGGTGCTGGAGACGGCGGTGAAGCTGATCCGCCGCCGCGGCATCGAGATCGACCTGGCGACGATCCCGCTCGACGATCCCGACACCTACGCCATGCTGTCGCGCGGCGAAGTGGTCGGCGTGTTCCAGGTGGAAAGTGCCGGCATGCGCAAGGCGCTGATCGGCATGCGGCCCGACTGCATCGAGGACATTATCGCGCTGGTGGCGCTCTACCGTCCCGGTCCGATGGAGAACATCCCAACCTACAACGCCAGAAAGCATGGCGAAGAGGAGATGGCCTCGATCCACCCCAAGATCGACCATCTGGTGAAGGAGACGCAAGGCGTCATCGTCTATCAGGAACAGGTGATGCAGATCGCGCAGGAGCTGTCGGGCTATTCGCTCGGCGAAGCCGACCTGCTGCGCCGAGCCATGGGCAAGAAGATCCGCGCCGAGATGGACAAGCAGCGCGAGCGCTTCGTCTCCGGTGCCGTCGAGCGTGGCGTCGGCAAGCCGCAGGCCGACTTCATCTTCGACCTTTTGGCGAAGTTCGCCGACTACGGCTTCAACAAATCGCACGCCGCGGCTTACGCCGTGGTTTCCTACCAGACCGCCTATCTCAAGGCGCACTACCCGGTCGAATTCCTGGCGGCGTCGATGACGCTCGACATGGGCAACACCGACAAGCTCGCCGATTTCCGCCAGGATGCGCTGCGCCTCGGCATCGAGGTGGTGGCGCCGTCAGTGATGACCAGCTTCCGCAATTTCGAGGTCGGCGAGAACCGCATCTATTATTCGCTTGCCGCGCTGAAAGGCGTCGGCGACGCGGCGGTCGAGCACATCGTCGCGATGCGCGGCGAAAAGCCGTTCAAGAACCTCGCCGATTTCTGCGAGCGGGTCGACCCGAAGATCGTCGGCAAGCGGGTCTTCGAAAGCCTGATCATGGCCGGCGCGCTGGATTGCTTCGGCCATGACCGCGCCCAGATGATGGCCGGCGTCGAACGGATGATGGGGTTGGCCTCGCTGGCGCAGCAGAACGCAATTTCGGGCCAGCACGACATTTTCGGCGCGTCGCTCGGCGCGCAGCAGCAGGCGCTCAATTTGCCGCCGACCGATCCATGGCTTGCAGCGGACCGGCTGCACCGCGAATTCCAAGTGGTGGGCTTCTATCTCTCGGCGCATCCGCTCGACGAGTACAAGGCGGCTTTGCAGAAAATGCGGGTGCAAAACTGGGGCGAGTTCTCGGCCGCGGTCAAACGCGGTGCCGCCGCCGGGCGGCTTGCCGGCACGGTCACCACCAAGCAGGAGCGCAAGACCCGCACCGGCAACAAGATGGGCGTCATCGCTTTTTCCGACACATCTGGCCAGTATGAGGCCGTGCTGTTTTCAGAGGGGCTGGCGCAATATCGCGACCTGCTCGAGCCCGGCCGTTCGGTGGTAATCACCGTTTCGGCGGAGGACCGGCCGGAAGGCGTCAATCTGCGCATCCAGACGGTGCAGTCGCTGGAGGACGAGGCAAGCCGTATCCAGAAGGCGCTGCGCATTTTCGTGCGCGATGCGGCCCCGATCGGTATGCTGGCCGGCCAGTTGGCGGTGAAGGGGGAGGGTCAGGTCAGCTTCGTGCTGATCAAGGAGGCCGGTCAGGGCGAGGTAGAGATCGAATTGCCCAACCGCTATCGCATCTCGCCGCAGATCGCCTCTGCGATGCGCGCTGTGCCGGGTGTGGTGGAAGTCGAACTCGTCTAGGCTGCGCTGATATTCAGGCGATGCCGACGGCAATCACATGACATTGCGGCCGATAGGGCCAGCGTGCCCCGCATGGTTGAAGTGAAGCTCCTTTGAACCACATGCGTTGAGCACGAACTTCAAAGGAACGCACAATCATGCCCAGCCGCGAACGCGTCGAAGCTTTCCTCAAGGAGGTGGTCAAAGGCAGCCATGTCAAGGCGATCGCCGACTTCTATCATGACGATGCCACCATGCAGGAGAATCTCGGCGTCCCGCGGCGCGGCAAGGAAATGCTGATGGCGCGCGAGCAATCGGTTTTGGACCAACTCCAGAAGATGCACACGCATCCCGTCCAGACTTTCCTGGTCGACGGCGACAACGTCGCCATCCGCTGGACATTCGACAAGACCGACAAGGATGGTGTCGTCCAGCGGCTGGAAGAGGTGGCGCTGCAGCAGTGGCGCGGTGATCGGATCGCCAAGGAGCAGTTCTTCTACGATACGGCGACCGCCTGGGGCGTTGTCGGGCCCGATGGCACGGTGCAACGCTGACGACGTCCCTTGGCCACTGGACGGCTTGCGCGCCGGACGCTACGCAATCGCGATGAAAGAGCATGACAAGGACGGATCGCAGCAAAGCTCTGTTGTGGCGGGGCTGCGTGACAGGCTGCGCAAGCTCTATCACGGGCGCACGCCGGCGGCGTTCCGGTTTCAGCTGGCGGCTGTCATCATCGACCTCGCCATCATCGCCTTTTTCGTTGCTACGCCGGTGCTCCAAGACAAGCCGTCATTCCTGTGGCTCGACTATACCGTCGCCGCCCTGGTCGCCGCCGATTTGATTGCCCGGCTGCTCGCCTCCAACGATATGCTGCGGCTGATGAAACAGCCGACCTCATGGGTCGATATCTTCATCCTGTTGACGCTGCTGATGCCGACGACGTTCGCAAATCTGGCGTTCCTGCGTATCCTGCGACTGTGGTCGCTGTCGCGCAGCGGCTCGTTGTGGCGACATTTTGAAATGCGCGGACTGAGGCCCTGGCGCGAGGCGAGCCACGCGGTCATCAACCTTTTGACGTTCCTGTTCGTCATCACCGGTTTCGTCTACACCTTCTTCTTCCGCACCGGCGCGGGCCTCGAGAACTATATCGACGCGCTGTATTTCACCGTCGCCACGGTGACGACCACCGGTTTCGGCGACATCGTGCTGCCGGGGATCGCCGGCAAGCTGACCGCAATCGTCACCATGATCATCGGCATATCGCTGTTCGTCAGGCTGGCGACGGCGATCTTCCGCCCCGCCAAGGTGTTCTTTCCCTGTCCGCAATGCGGCTTGCAGCGGCACGAACCGGACGCAGTGCATTGCAAGGCCTGCGGGCATCTCCTCAACATCCCCGACGAAGGAAGCTGATTGGCGGCAGTGCTATGACGTAGCGACTTCCGCTGGTTGCGGCGCCTTGCGCTGCAGGTTGAGCAGGTTGCCCAGCAGGATCAGCAGGGCGCCGCCGGCGGTGAAGGCGTCGATCTGCTCGCTGTAGAGCAGCCAGCCGATCAGCGCCGATAGCGGCACGCGCAAAAAGTCCATCGGTGAGATCACGGTCGCGTCGGCATAGGCGAGTGCGCGGGCCATGCAGAAATGCGAAGACATGCCGGTGAAGGCGATCAGGGCGATCCACGGCCAGAGTTCCGGTGGCGGGTTGCGCCATTCGCAGAGCGCCGGGATCAAGCCGACCACGGACTGGATGATCAGCATCCAGAAGATGATGCGCACGACGCTGTCGGTGCGCGTCAGCGACTTCACCATGACCACCGAAATGCCGAAGCAGACCGCGGCGCCGAGCACGATCAGGTGCCCCGGATCGACGGCGCCAACGCCGGGCCGCACGATGATCACCACGCCGATCAGCCCCAGCGCGATCGCCGCCAGCTTGGGCCGCGACAGCCTTTCGCCGAGGAAGCCGACCGCGAGCAGGGCCGTCCAGATCGGCGTCGTGAATTCGATCGAGATCAGCACGGCCAGCGGGATCAACGTCAATGCGTAAAGCCATGCCGCCTGGCCGGTATAGTGGATGATGTTGCGGGCGAGATGGGCGACGGGGCGCTGCGTGCGCATCGCCGCAAAGCCGCCGCTCATCATCACCAGCGGCAACAGGATGAAAAAGCCGATCACCGAGCGCAGTTCCAGCACCTGGAAGACGTTGAGCTCCGCGGTGGTGGCGCGGCCGGCGACCGACATCGCCAGGAACGAGGCGATCGACAGCACCATCCAGAAGGCGGCTCTAGGGATCGATGGGGAAGGGGCCATAGGCGCTATGTCGCAAGCCGGGACTTCTATCGCAACCGCTAGGCGACGCATTCGACTGGGCCAGACCCGTTGCAAAACAGCCAAGCAGGAAGTGGAACCTGACACGACGGCAGGCGTTGGTTCCCGATATTGGCCAATTCCTGGACGCATTGTTCTTCAACATCAACGGGGGAGAGATACCAATGAAATCATTCGCGCGATTTCTGCTATCCGGCTGCCTGACAACTGCGAGCGGGGCGGCCCAAGCCGACGAGGCGGATTTTCTCAGCTCCCTGCAGGGCAATTTCTCAGGCAAAGGGACAGTCAAGGTCACCACCGACGCACCGACTGTGAATGTGTCCTGCACCTTCAATTCCGACGCGACGTCGACCTCATTGTCGCTTGACGGCAACTGCCGCGGTCTGATCGTGGTGACGCGCGCGATCAGCGCGGATCTGAAGGCCAGCGGAGCGAAATACACCGGCGTCTATGTCGGATCGCGTACCGGGCCGGCACAGCTCGCCGGCAGCCGCTCGGGCAACGCGATCAATCTCGGCATCAGCTGGGCGACGGAGGTCAATGGCGATCGCAAGGCGCGGTTGACGGTCGAGAAAACCAGCGGCGACGGAATGCGGTTGACCGTTACCGACGTCGATCCGAAAACCGGCAAGAGCGTGGTGACGAGCCGCATCGATCTGCAGCGCATCTAAGCCGATTACTCCTCGATCGGCTCCGGCGGGTTGGCGTTGCGGCCCTTGCCGAAGGTGTAGCCGGTTTCCACCGCCTTCTTGCCGAACTTGTCGCGCAGCGTGTCGATGGCGCTTTCGGCCATGGCTCGCTTGCGCGAGCCGACATCGACGAGATCGGGCGGGTCGGCCTTCCCCTCGTCCGAGAGGTCGCTGACGCCGATGCCGAGCAGCCGGTACTTCGTCCCGTCCGCCTCCTTGCGCAACAGGTCGAGGCCGGTCTGGAAGATGCGGTCGGCCAGCCTTGTCGGGTCGCCGAGCTGGCGGTTGCGGGTGCGCAGCTTGAAGTCCTGCGTCTTCAGCTTCAGCACCACGGTGCGCCCGGCAATGCCTGACTTTTTCAGCCGCGCCGATACCTTTTCAGACAGTCCTCGCAGCACCGGAACCAGCTCGTCCATGTCAGCTATATCAGTGTCGAAAGTGGTTTCGGCCGAGACGCTTTTTGCATCCTGATCGGGGTCGACACGGCGGTCGTCCTGGCCGCGCGACAGATGGTAGAGCCGGGTGCCCATCACACCATAGCGGCGCATCAGATCGGCGCGCTCCATGCGCTGCAGCTGGGCGATGGTGCGGATGCCGTCGCGTTCCAGCGTTGCGGCAAAAGCCTTGCCGACGCCCCAGATCAGCGTCACCGGCTGCTCGGCGAGAAAACCCAGCGCCTCGGCCTCACCGATCACCGAAAAGCCGCGCGGCTTGCGGAAATCGGAGGCAACCTTGGCCAGGAACTTGCAGTAGGAGAGGCCGGCCGAAACGGTGATGCCGATTTCCCTTTCGACGGTCAGCGCAAAGCGCGCCAGCACCACTGCCGGCGGCATGCCGTGCAGGCGCTCGGTGCCGGCAAGGTCGAGAAACGCCTCGTCGATCGAGAGCGGTTCGACCAGCGGTGTCAGTGCCTGCATCAGCGCGCGCACCTCGCGGCCGACGCGGACATATTTTTCCATATTGGGCGGGATGACGACCGCCTCCGGACAGGCTTCGAGCGCCTTGAACATCGGCATTGCCGAGCGCACGCCCTTGATGCGGGCGATGTAGCAGGCGGTGGAGACGACGCCGCGCTTGCCGCCACCGATGATCAGCGGCTTATCCTTCAGCGCCGGGTTGTCGCGCTTTTCGATCGCTGCATAGAAGGCGTCGCAATCGATATGGGCAAGATGCAGACGGTAGAGTTCGGGATGACGGGCGAGCCGGGGACTGCCGCAGCGCTCGCAGCGTCTGACATCGCTGCGCTGAAAGGTCAGGCAGTCGCGGCAAAAACCGTGCTCGGGATTGTTGACAGGGGCCGCCATCGCTGCGAACATAAAGAGAACAGATGCAATGGTACGTCAGGACGGAAGCCGCCACAAGCGGTTAACCGGGAGAGAACTCATGAGCACGACCATAGCGCCGCTGAAGCCCGACCTATGGGCGGATTTCGAGGATCTTTTCGGCAAGCAGGGCGCCTGTTACGGCTGCTGGTGCACCTATTTCAGACAGGCGCCGGCGGCGCGGCGCGCCAGCGACAAGCAGCGCAACAAGGATCTTATCAAGGCGCGCATCGAGGCCGGGCCGCCGCCGGGGCTTTTGGCTTTCGAGGACGGCCAGGCGGTCGGCTGGATGCAAATCGGCCCACGCGCCGACGTGCCCGAATGGAACAATCGGGGCAGGGGTTCGGCGCCGGTCGATCCGTCCGACGCCACCGATCCCGGCGTGTGGGCGATCTCCTGCTTCTTCATTCGCGCCAGTGCGCGCGGCAGGGGCATCAGCCATCGCTTGGTCGAGGGCGGCATCGCCTTTGCCCGCCAGAACAGAGCGCGGGTGGTCGAGGCCTGTCCGATCGATGTGTCGCGCGATTCGCGTTCGATCGGTCTGTTCGTCGGCTCGTCGCGTGTGTTCGAAAAGGCCGGCTTCGAGCGGCTTGTCGAACGCAAGGCCGGCCGGCCGCTGATGCGGCTGGTCCTGTAGCAGGCGGCCAGCTATCCCATGGGTCTTGTCTTGCGGCTGTGATGGTATTTCCCTACCAGTGGCAGAAACGGTTTTGACGGCCGCAATAGAGTGGAGGATCGATATGAAGCGCGTTTTGCCATTTGTTTTGCTTCTTGCCTGCAGCGCACCTGCGCTTGGCCAGACGGTCGATAGCCAGGGCGCCAAGCAGCTCACCGATGACCTTTCCCGCTATGTCGGCAAACAGGCGCTCAATGAAGGTATTTTGAAGGTCTCTGCCGAAGGGAGCACCTACAAGATCACTTTCGATATGAAGGCGCTTGCGGCGAAGATGCCGAAGCAGGATCTAGCGAAGTTCGATTTCCCGCCCGTCACGTTACTGGTCAAACCCCGGGGCGATGGAGGCTGGGACGTCTCCTCGGATTTCTCTACAACCGGTTCCGTCGAGGTAAATGGCCCGGATGGGCCGAACAGCGCGCAAATCGCTGTCAAGGACGGCAAGTTCACAGGCGTGTATGACCCGGAACTGGGGGCATTCGTCGACGGCGGAAGTTCCATAGCGGGCATGACGATGACGTCACGCCAACCCAGGCAACTAACAGATTTGAGCGTTGGGCCGGGCTCTTCCAAGTTTACCGCCAGCAAATCTCCCGATGGCGGCGTCGACCTTAACGTGACACAGGCGATGGCCGACTTCGTCGAAACAGTCAAAATCGACGACCGGGCAGTCGCAGCGCTCAAGGCACCCGAACTCGCTGTGAACGTGACTGCCAAAGCCATTCGGACCAAGCCGCTTCTGGACCTTTTGGCATTCGCCGTTGCCCATGAAGACGAAGCGCGGCTCAAAGCCGATCAAGCAGAACTCAAAACGCTTCTGCTCGGAGCCTTGCCGCTATGGGAACGGATCGACGGGACCTACACATTCAAGAAACTCGCCATTGAAACATACGTCGGCAATTTCGGTGCGGCGCAGCTGGACACTGTGGTCGGCATGGACGGCATCGCCAAGGACGGCAAGATCAATTACGCCTTCAAGGTTTCCGGCCTGACCGTACCGCAGCAGATAGTACCCGGCTGGAGCGTTGCTTTGCTGCCAACGGATATCGACCTGAATTTCGGCGGCGCCAACATCGATCTCGACAGCATGGCCAAGAAGACCATCGAAACCCTTGATTTCAGCAAGGATCCACCGCTGCCGGCGGACTTCGGCGACGAGATCTCCGCCGATTTCCTGGCCAAGACACCAAAATTCGTTCTCGGACACAGCACGGTCAGGAACGGCAGCATCGTGATCGCGATGGAAGGCGAGATGACCTTCCCCGGCAAGAAGCCGGACGCTAATGTGACCATCGACGTCACCGGCTACGACAAGATTGTGGCGAGCCTGCAGGAGGCGGCGAAGACGGACCCACAGGCGTCGCAGGCTTTCACCGGGGCGCTGGCCATCAAGGGTTTCGCCAAGACGCTGCCGGACGGCCGTATCGAATGGGTGATCAATGCCATGCACGATGGGTCAGTGACGGTCAACGGCGCCATGCTGAAGGGCCCCGATCCGGTCATGGAAGACGGCGCCGGTCAGGGTACGAGCCCTGGCGATGGCAATAGTGGCGGCGCAGGGGCGAAGTTGCAGCCCTGATCCCCAGAGCGGTTCAGCGTTTCACGGAATCGCTGAGCCGCTCTAAGTATTTGTTTTTACGCAATTCCGGACGGAAAACCGTTACACACTTTTCCTGGAATTGCTCTAGGCTCGGAAGCGCTTGGGCTTAAAGCCCGAGCGCGCTGGCGATTTTCGGCGCGGCGTCGCGCCAGTCCTCGACCGAGACGATGTCGTCGGGCACCGGCGGCAGGTAGGCGCGCAGCGAATTGTCGGCCATCAGATGGAACAGGTGCGCATCGGCCACGGAATTGCGCGCTGAGATGAGGTTGGCGGGCTGGTCGTCGACAAAGGCCACGGGCCGCCCTTTGCTGCCGCGCAACTTGGCCACCGCCGGTCCCTTGGCCATCTCGGTGGTCAACAGTGGATAGGGCAGCCCGAGCGCATCGAGATGGGCGCGGCGCGCCGCGCGATGGCGGTGCGGCATGGCGGTCAAAAGGACGATTTCGGCGCGGTCGCCGAGACTGGCAAGCGCTTGTTCAGCGCCGTCGGTGACGCTTTGCCAGTCGGCCTGCGCGTCGAAGAAATCGCCAAGCAGTGCCGTCACCTCCGGCTGTTCGATCAGCCGGCCGCTCGCCGTTTCGGCGATGTTGCCGGTGAGGCGGAAGGAGGCCAGCGTGAGCCCAAAACCGCGCGATTTCAGGAAATGCGGAAACGGCCGGATGAATTCGAGCACGACATCATCGACGTCGAGGATCAGCAGAGGCCGGTCGTCGGCTGCAAGTTCGGCGATCTGGCGTGCCGTCTCGGGATCGTCGCTCATATCGAATGCTCATGGTCGTCGCCGCCAAGCGGCAGCGCGCGCAACGCCTTGCCGACGGCAGCCGGCGGGGTGCCAGTTTCCTCGGCAAAGCGCAGCAAGGTCGGCTCGTGGGCCAGGATGAACTGCAGGACGCCAGCAAGGAATCCCGGTTCGGCTGCGGCGCGCCGGATAGCAGACGCCTCGATGCCGGTGATTGCCAGGAAGCGCGGCAGGAGTTCGGGGTCGGCGGCGACGAAGCCCAGTGCCTTCACTGCAATGGTTTCCGCCTCCTCGCGCATTGACGCTGCGTTTGCCATCATTACCTTCTGGTTTGCGGAAATGAGTCTCTTTTCCGCAGTAATGGCAAGCGTCGCTTGCGGCAAGCCACCGCCCCAATCCAATGTGGTTTTCGAGGTGGAATCCGAAGGGCTTTTACAGCTGCGGGTTTCCGTTTCGTCAATCATATTGTCGTAGAGTGAAGGAGGGTTTGGTGCTCCGACAAGGGCGCATGACGGCGGGTTTCAGGCAGAAGCCCGGCCGGGACGGGAAATCGATGCCTAAGAAGGTGATGATCGTCGAGGACAATGAGCTCAATATGAAGCTCTTTCGGGACCTCATCGAAGCCAGCGGTTACGAGACGGTGCGCACGCGCAACGGCCTCGAGGCGCTCGATCTGGCGCGCCAGCACCGGCCGGACCTGATCCTGATGGATATCCAGCTGCCGGAAGTGTCAGGCCTGGAAGTGACGAAATGGCTGAAGGAGGATGACGACCTCCGTTCCATTCCGGTGATTGCCGTCACCGCCTTCGCCATGAAGGGCGACGAGGAACGTATTCGCCAAGGGGGCTGCGAGGCCTACATCTCCAAGCCGATCTCGGTGCCGCGTTTCATCGAAACCATCAAATCCTATCTGGGTGACGCCTGATGCCAGCACCCATTCCAGCCGGAGCCTTGTGAAATGACTGCGCGGATTCTCGTCGTCGACGACATCCCTGCCAATGTGCGGCTACTGGAGGTTCGGCTGCTGGCCGAATATTTCGAGGTGCTGGCCGCCTCCAACGGGCTGGATGCGATCGAGACCTGCGAAAACGGCAAGGTCGATGTCGTGCTGCTGGACGTGATGATGCCCGACATGGACGGGTTCGAGGTCTGCAAGCGGTTGAAGAGCGATCCGGCGACTTCGCATATACCGGTGGTCATGATCACCGCGCTCGACCAGGTTTCGGACCGGGTGCGCGGCCTCGAGGCCGGCGCCGACGATTTCCTGACCAAGCCGGTCAACGATTTGCAGCTGATGACGCGGGTCAAGAGCCTGGTCAGGCTGAAGTCGCTGACCGACGAGTTGCGTCTGCGCGCCTCGACCACCCGCAACATCGGCATCGAGGCGCTGTTGAGCCGCAGCTTCACGTCCGAGGACGCGACGCCGAAGGTGTTGTTGATCGACGAGCGCAAATCCTCCTTCGAACGCGTCCAGAAAATGCTGCGGGGCAGCGCCGAGCTCGACATTGCCACCGACCCGCATGCCGGTTTCTTCCAGGCTGCCGAGGCGCCATACGAATGCGTGCTGATCTCGACCGGTTTTGCCGATTTCGATCCGCTGCGGCTATGCTCGCAATTGCGTTCGCTCGATCGCACCCGCTTCCTGCCGATCATCCTGCTTGCCGAGGAAGGCGAGGAGGGCCGCATCATCCGCGGCCTCGAACTCGGCATCAACGACTATCTGATGCGGCCGATCGATCAGCAGGAGCTGATGGCGCGGCTGCGCACGCAGGTGCGCCGCAAGCGCTACAACGACCAGCTGCGCGCCAGCGTCACCCAGACCATCGAGATGGCGGTGACCGACGGGCTGACCGGGCTGCACAACCGGCGCTACCTCGACAGCCATCTGCAGACGCTGTTCGACCGCGCTGTGGCTCGGCGGCGGCCTCTGTCGGTGATGATCACCGATCTCGATCGCTTCAAGACCGTCAATGACGCGCATGGCCACGATGGCGGCGACGACGTGCTGCGCGAATTCGCCCGGCGGCTGCGCAAGAATGTCAGGGGCATCGACCTCGCCTGCCGCTTCGGCGGCGAGGAATTCGTCGTGGTGATGCCGGACACGGACGGCGCGGTGGCGGAAAAGGTTGCCGAGCGCATTCGCGCCGAAATCGCCCAGTTGCCGTTTGCCATCGGCCATGAGGGCAAGACCATCGAGGTCACGGTCAGCGTCGGCGTGTCGTCGGTTCTGAACGGTGCGGACACGGTCGCGGCGCTGATGAAGCGCGCCGACGTGGCGCTCTACGAGGCCAAAAGCGGCGGCCGCAACCGCGTTGTCGCCAAGGCGGCGTAGGCTGGACCGCCGATTATGCAGTCAACCGGGCAGGGTTAGGAATTTACCTTAATCCAAACGATTCGGGAGGCTTGGTTAAGAAACTATTGATTTTCCAGCGTTGTTGCGCAAATGTGCGGTGCAAGAACAAAGGCGATGCGGGCGCGAGGATAGACAGCCGCATCGAGCCGAAGATACCCCATGATGCTCAGGTCCGCCGCATCTCCTGGGTCCGTGGGGTCGGCCGGCCGGCGCTGGCACATAGTGGCCTCCTCGTACCGCTGCCATACGCCGACCGGCCCCCTTTTTTCGCCAAAAATCACTCGAATCCCGCGTCAGGCTGCGGAGGCTTCCGGCCTTTCAGAGCCTACAAAACAAAAACGCCGCCCCAAGGGACGGCGTTTTTAAGAACGTATAGAAACCAGATTACTTGATCTTGGTTTCCTTGAACTCGACGTGCTTCTTGGCGACCGGATCGTACTTGCGGAAGGACAGCTTGTCCGTCTTGGTACGGCTGTTCTTGCTGGTCACGTAGAAGAAACCGGTGTCGGCGGTCGACAGAAGCTTGATCTTGATGTTTGCGGCTTTGGCCATTGTATCAGTCCGTTATGTTCGTGGGGTTTTGGCCGCTGGAGCGGGGGAAAACACCCGGACGCGGGAAACTTGGCGCGACACATAAAGAACGTGCCCGGAAAGTCAAGCCCGGCGCACCAGCTGTGTCGTAAGCACACGAGTTGTCCGGATTAGGTAGCACGCGAGTTGTCCGGTTTTATCGCCAGCGAATGGAGGCTGGGGATGAAGCGGGCAGCATGGCTACAGGACCGGAGAATGCAGAAGTTTCGGGATGTTTTGAGCCGCTGGAATGG
>NZ_JBWLUX010000016.1:0-141001 GCF_057784315.1 Mesorhizobium sp. CNPSo 4684
ATGGGCGTTTCACAAGAGCGCATGCCGGCCTTGTTCTGCCAGCGCCTTGGCGAAGGGATACGCAGCGGGCGGATCAGCTACTCCGACTTGAACCGGCTGCAGCTCGACCAATCGACCGAGATATGGCTGGTCATCAAGGGCAAGTCCAAAGCTGCGGCTACGGCCACGCCGGCGCCACGGAACCCCAACTTCCGTACCTGCAAAGGTACTGCAGGCATCTTCCAGGTTCCCGCTTCCCGGAAATGCCCGTTGAGCGGCTACGCGCAGTTCGACCAACCGACCAAAATCGATATGAAGGGCAGGCCAAAGGCGGCTCCTCCAACGCCGCGGAACTCCAAGTTCCGTACCTGCTCGAATCTTTACGGCGGCTTCTTCGAGGTTCCCGCTTCCGAGAAATGCCCCTTGGGCGGCGGCTAATTGAGAACCCAGGCGCTCGCCGCTCTTGGCATGCCATACGCACCGACAAAAAGCCCGGCACATGGCCGGGCTTTCCGTTGAATGGGATTGTCGCTCAACCGCCGTCGATTGCATCCGCGATCTGGGCGATGGCCTGCTGGTAGACGCTCGCCGAATTCCAGCCGGCAATGGCGCCCATATTTGCACTTGCACTGGCTCCCGCCCGCCAGCCATGGGCCTTGAGGAAGTTGGCGGTGGACGCCAGCGCGGTCGCCTTGTCGCGCAGGTTTGCGCTGCCGACGCCGTACTTCAGGACATTTCCGGGCAGGAACTGGGTATGGCCGATCTCGCCATGCGCGGCGCCGACCGACGAGGCGCTCAGCGCACCGCGATCGACCAGCTTCAGCGCCGCAATGGCGTGCGGGTAGAAGAACCCCGGACGGCGGCAATCATAGGCCAGCGTCAGGATGGCGGAGACCGTGTTCTGGTTGCCCAGGGAGGCACCGAAGCCCGTCTCCATGCCCCAGATGGCGAGCAGCACGCCCGGCGAGACGCCGTAATTGCTCTCGATCCTCTCGAACATTGCCGCGTTCGACTTCTTCAGCGCACGGCCCTTGGAAATGATCGCAGCCCCGCCACGGCGCTTCATGAAAGCGTCCACCGAGCCGCTGAATGCCTTGTGGATGGCGCGGTCGACGGAGATCGTCTTGGTCGCGTAGTTGGCACCGGCCAGAGCAGCCAGACCCTTCCCGCCGACACCCTCGGACCTGGCCTGTGCGGCGAAGTCCGACTTCCACGCGTCAAAGCCCGCGCCGGTCTTGCCGCAGCTGGCGGCCGCCTGCGCGCCCGTCGCCAGCGCAAATACCGCCACTGCCGCGGCCACAAAAACTCTTCCCTTGGCAAACAATGCCATGCTTCTCTCCTGATTGCCTGAATCACGTCCCGGTTGTGAACTTGCCAGTGAAACGCGCCATTGTCACCGTAGCCCCGGCGCCACGCTGGCCAATGCAGCGGAATTTGCCTACGATCAAGTGCTTATTGTGGCGGGGAAACCATGGAAGACGTTGATGTCGTCATCATCGGCGCCGGCTCAGCTGGCTTAGCTGCCGCCAGGACCATTCGTGCCGCAGGCCTTTCCTTCAAGCTGCTCGAAGCCATGGGCCGCATCGGCGGCCGCGCCTGGACCAGCGACCAGCATTTCGGCATCCCGTTCGACATCGGCTGCGCCTGGCTGCACGCCGCCGACCGCAATCCCTATTTTCCCGAAGCGCAGGCTGCCGGCTGGACGCTGCATCACCACGACATGAATGTCGACCATCTCTATTACCGCCAGCGCAAGGCGAGCGAGCAGGAGGAGGCAGAGATGAAGGCCGCCGATGCGCGGCTGTTCGAGCTGCTGGCCACGCATCAGGTCGAAGAGGGCGACGACGACCGGCTGTCGACGCTTCTGGCCAAGGGCCAGGCGCCGCGCGCCGCCGCCACTTTCGCCGGACCGATGGATTTCGGCGCCGACGAGGACGAGATCTCGATCCGCGACTTCCAGGCCGCCGCCGATCTCGACCCGAACTATTTCAGCAAAGAAGGCTTCGGCGCGCTGGTCGCCCGCTTCGGCGCCGACCTGCCGGTCGAACTGTCAACGCCGGTGCGCAAGATCCTGTGGGATGTGCCGGGCGTCGCCTGCGTCACCGATCGCGGCACCGTGCGCGCCAAGGCGGTGATCGTCACCGCCTCGCCGGCCGTCCTCGCCTTCGAGGAGATCGAATTCTCGCCTGCACTTCCCGACGCGCATTTTGGCGCCTTCTTCGACCTGCCGATGGGCATGCTGACCAAGCTGCCGGTGGAGATCCGCGGCACCAGGCTCGGTCTGGAGCCCTTCGACGACCTGTTGATCGAACGCATGGCCCGGCACGACATCTATTTCCTGTGCTTCCCCTTCGACCTCGACCTGATGGTCGGTTTTGTCGGCGGCGACTTCGCCTGGGAAATGTCGGCGGCGGGCGAGGCGGCCGGCATCGACTTCGTCGTCGACCGGCTGTGCGGCATTTTCGGCAGCGACACCAGAAAGCATGTGGCACGCGCCATGATGACCAATTGGGGTGGCGAGCGCTTTGTGCGCGGCGCCTATGCCGCGGCCCGTCCCGGACGCTCGGAGGCCCGCGCAACGCTAATGCAGCCGGTGGCGGACAAGATCTTCTTCGCCGGCGAGCATCTGGCCGGACCGCTGATCCAGACCTGCGGCGGCGCGCGCCTGTCGGGCGAGAACGTGGCGCGGCAGGTCGCCGCACGGCTGGCCGTGAAATAGCGTCGGAAAAGCGGAACGCCCGCCGGTCACTGGCGTTTTGGGCCGCGCGCCGCGCGTACCATATAACTGCCGTGACGATTTGAGGCCGAGATGAAACTGTTCGACTGTCCGCATTGCGGCCACCGGCTCTATTTCGAAAACGCGCAGTGCCTGAGCTGCTCGAACCTCGTGCTCTACGACCCAGAGCATGCGCGCTTCGCCCTGTCTGATATCGACGGCATCTTCCACTGCACCAATGCCGATGAATGCGCCTGCAACTGGATGGCCGAGCCGGGCCACCCCTTCTGCCGCGCCTGCATGCTGAATCAGCTGATCCCCGACCTCTCCGTCGACGGCAACCGCCGCCGCTGGATCCGCGTCGAGGCGGCCAAGAAGCGCGCCATCTATTCGCTGCTGGCCTTCGGCCTGCCGGTGGCGCCCAAGCAGAACCCCGGCGACGAGATCGGGTTGGCCTTCGACTTCCTGGCCGACCCGATCGGCGGTGGCCCCGGCGGCGAACGCATCCTGACCGGTCACGACAACGGCCTGATCACGCTCAATGTCGCCGAGGCGGACTCGGCCGAGCGCGAGCGACGGCGCGTCGAGATGGGCGAGAACTACCGCACGCTGCTCGGCCATTTCCGCCATGAGCTCGGCCACTATTATTGGGACCGGCTGATCCGCGATGACCCGCAACGGCTTGACGCGTTCCGGGCGCTGTTCGGCGACGAGCGCGCCGACTATGAGCAGGCGCTGAAGACCTACTACGCCAGTGGCGCGGCGCCCGACTGGCAGCAGAACCACATCTCGGCCTATGCGACATCGCATCCGTGGGAGGACTGGGCGGAGACCTGGGCGCACCATCTGCACATCACCGACACGCTGGAGATGGTGCACGCGTTGAACTTTCCGCTCGGCCAGCTGGAGACGATGGAGGCCAATGTGCTGCCGCAGGGCGACACAGGCGGCCGCCTGCAGCCCGCCCCAGCCGAGCCTGACGCCCGGCCCGAGCCGTTCGAAAAGATCCTCGCCCGCTGGCTGGTGCTGTCGGAAGCCTCCAACTCGATCAACCGCTGCATGGGCCTGCCCGACCTCTATCCCTTCGTCATTTCGGACGTGACGGCGCAGAAACTCGCCTTCGTACATGAGCTTCTGACGGGTTTGCCGAAAGAAACCGGAATAAATCGTGAGCCGGCACAGGCATTTTAGCCGGAACGCATAAGGCCCGGTTTCGTTTCGGCTCGCGAGGGACCAACGAAAACGGAGCGAAATCATGAGACGCATATTGTTTCCGGCCGTCGCCGGGGCGCTTGTCGCCATGTCGGGTGCGGCACTCGCCGATACCGCCGTCTCGGCCGTCACCGATCTTAACGTGCGCGCCGGCCCCGGCCCGCAATATCCGGTGATCGGCGTGCTTGCCGCCGGCCAGTCGGCGACGCTCAATGGCTGCATCGAAAACAGCAAATGGTGCACCATCGCCGAAGCCGGCGGCCAGGGCTGGGTCTATTCCGACTACGTGACGGCCGATTTCGGCGGCAACCGGGTCGTGCTGACGCGCCGCCCTGCCGACGCCGCCATCACCGTCGTTGCACCGCCGCAGGATGACTATCCCGACACCTATACCGGTGCGATCCTTTCCGACGACGGCCCCATCGACGCCATCGACAGGCCGCCGGCGGAAGTCGGCACCTATGTCAGCACGCACCGGCTCGACCCGGTCTATCTCGACGGCGAGGTGGTGACAGGCGCGACCTTGCCTGACACCGTCGAACTGCGCGAAATCCCCGATTACCGCTACCGCTATGTCTATGTGAACGGCCAGCCTGCGCTGGTCGACCCGCAGACACGGCGCATCATGTATGTTGTGCGCTGATCGAGTCCCCCGAAGGCGGTCCCCATCCGGCGGCCGCCTTCTCCCCGGTGTCGGCCTGGTCAGGCCGCTTGGAGCTGCTCTGTCGATCTCGGCCTTCCTGGCCTTGCTCCCGACGGCGAGGTCATTAGCTCGCCTGCATGTTCATCCAGAACCGCCGTCGCGGATCGATTATTCCGCACTGCAGCGAACGTTGCGCCGGCTTCGGGCCGGCCCCTAATCGATTGAAGCAATCGCCAGCCTTTTTGTCAGACTAAATGACGTTTCCAAAACGATTTTCTGGCTTTGACGCGGTGCAAAAAGAGCATTAGAAACCGGCTGTCTGAAGTCACACATGAAGGCGGCAAACGCCGCATTCCATTGCGGCTCCGGACTTCGAACTGGGGCAGCCATGAGCAAATCACCAGCCACCCGAACCGCCAGACGTGAACGGCCGCTCTCGCCGCATCTGACGATCTACCGCCCGCCGATCACCATGACGATGTCGATCATTCATCGCATCACCGGCGGCGCGCTGTATTTCGGCACGCTCCTGGTCGCGGCCTGGCTGATGGCGGCGGCGAGTTCGCAAGCGACTTTCGATTGGGTCAATTGGGCCTTCGGCACCTGGCTCGGCCGCCTCATCCTGTTCGGCTACACCTGGGCGCTGATGCACCATATGCTGGGCGGCGTGCGCCACCTCGTCTGGGACACCGGCGCCGGGCTCGAGAAACATACGGCATCGAAGATCGCCTGGACGACGCTCGCCGGCTCGGTTGCGCTCACGCTGCTGATCTGGGCCGCCGGCTATATGGCGCGGGGAGCCCTGTGATGAGTGGCAGCAACAACGACATGCGCACGCCGCTGGCAAAAGTCCGTGGTCTCGGCTCGTCCCACGAGGGGACACAGCATTTCTGGCGCCAGCGGCTGACGGCGCTCGCCAACATTCCACTGACACTGTTCTTCGTCGGCTTCCTCATCGCGCTCAACGGCGCCGGCTATACCGAGGTGCGGGCAGCGCTCGCCAATCCGTTCGTGGCGCTGGTGATGATCCTTTTCCTGATTTCCGGGCTTTACCATATGCGGCTCGGCATGCAGGTGATCATCGAGGACTATGTGATCAGCGAAGGCCTGAAGCTGCTGACGATCGCGCTCAGCACATTTTTCACCATAGCGGTCGGCGTCGCCTCGATCTTCGCCCTGCTCAAGCTCGCATTTGGAGGCTGAGTTGGCCAAGAACGCAATATCAGCCAACCCGGCTTACACCTTTGTCGACCACAAATTCGATGTGGTGGTCGTCGGCGCCGGCGGCGCCGGCTTGCGCGCCACGCTCGGCATGGCCGAACAGGGCCTGCGCACCGCCTGCATCACCAAAGTGTTCCCGACCCGCTCGCACACGGTGGCGGCCCAAGGCGGCATTGCCGCCTCGCTGTCCAATATGGGTCCGGATTCCTGGCAGTGGCACATGTACGACACCGTCAAGGGCTCGGACTGGCTGGGCGATGTCGACGCCATGGAATATCTGGTGCGCGAAGCGCCGGCCGCGGTCTACGAACTCGAACATTACGGCGTGCCGTTCTCGCGCACCGAAGAGGGCAAGATTTATCAGCGGCCGTTCGGCGGCCACATGATGAACTATGGCGACGGCCCGCCGGTGCAGCGCACCTGTGCTGCGGCCGACCGCACCGGCCACGCCATCCTGCACACGCTCTACGGCCAGTCGCTGAAGAACAACGCGCAGTTCTTCATCGAGTATTTCGCGCTCGACCTGATCATGGAGCCGGACGGCACCTGCACCGGCGTCGTCGCCTGGAACCTCGACGACGGCACCATCCACCGCTTCTCGGCCAAGATGGTGGTGCTGGCGACCGGCGGCTACGGCCGCGCCTATTTCTCGGCGACCTCGGCGCACACCTGCACCGGCGACGGCGGCGGCATGGCCGCACGCGCCGGCTTCCCGCTGCAGGACATGGAATTCGTGCAGTTCCATCCGACCGGCATCTACGGCGCCGGCTGCCTGATCACCGAGGGAGCGCGCGGCGAGGGCGGCTATCTCGTCAACTCCGAAGGCGAGCGCTTCATGGAACGCTACGCGCCGTCGGCCAAGGACCTTGCCTCGCGCGACGTCGTCTCGCGCTGCATGACGCTGGAAATCCGCGAGGGCCGCGGCGTCGGCAAGAAGAAGGACCACATCTTCCTGCATCTCGATCATCTCGATCCGGCGGTGCTGCATGAGCGGCTGCCGGGCATTTCGGAATCGGCAAAAATCTTTGCCGGCGTCGACCTGACCAAGGAGCCGATCCCGGTGCTGCCGACGGTCCACTACAATATGGGCGGGGTGCCGACCAATTACTGGGGCGAGGTGCTGAACCCGACGGCAGAGAGCCCTGATCAGGTGTCGCCCGGGTTGATGGCGGTGGGCGAGGCCGGCTGCGCCTCGGTGCACGGCGCCAACCGGCTGGGTTCGAACTCGCTGATCGATCTGGTGGTGTTCGGCCGCGCCGCGGCGATCCGCGCCGGCCAGGTCATCGACCGCAATTCGGCGATCCCCGCGCCCAATGAAGCCTCGGTCGAAAGGATCATGGACCGCTTCGACCGGCTGCGTCATGCCAACGGCTCGACGCCGACCGCCGTGCTGCGTGAAAAGATGCAGAAGGCGATGCAGGAAGATGCCGCCGTGTTCCGCACCCAGGAATCGCTGGAGAACGGCTGCAAGCGCATTTCGGAGATCTGGACCGAGCTCAAGGACGTCAAGGTCTTCGACCGTTCAATGATCTGGAACTCGGACCTGGTCGAGACGCTGGAGCTGGAAAACCTGATGGCCAATGCCATCACCACGGTCTACGGCGCCGAAGCCCGCAAGGAGAGCCGTGGCGCGCACGCGCGAGAGGATTTCTCGGCCCGCGACGACAAGGTCTGGCGCAAGCACACGCTGGCGCGGCTCAGCGAAGACGGCAAGGTGACACTCAGCTACCGTCCGGTGCACACCGAGCCGCTGCAGGCGGAAAAGGACGGCGGCATCAGTCTCGCCAAGATCGCGCCCAAGGCCAGGGTGTACTGACCATGGCGCTGGCGGCCTCGGGATATTCGAGTACGCCGCTTCAGGCCAAGCTTGGCCTGAAGGATGGGATGGTCGCGGCGTTCATCGCGCTGCCCGACGATCTCAGCGATCTCACGGAGGCCGCCGATTTCGCCCTGGTCGACCGGCTGGGCGACTGGTCTGACATTTCGGGAACGACCCTGAAATACGATGCCGTCCACGCCTTCACCCGGCAGCGCACCGAGATCGAGGATCGTCTCGGCGATGTCGAAGCGGCGATCAAGCGCGATGGCATGGTCTGGGTGTCCTGGCCGAAAAAGGCATCGAAAGTGCCGACCGATGTCACCGAAAGCGTCGTTCGCGCTGAAGCGCTGAAGCGCGACCTGGTCGACGTCAAGGTCGCTGCCGTCAACGAAATCTGGTCCGGGCTGAAGCTCGTCATCCGAAAGGACCTGCGGTAATGGTCGAACTCACGCTTCCCAAGAACTCGAAGGTGCAGCCGGGCAAGACCTGGCCCAAGCCGGAGGGCGCCACCAACCTGCGGGAATATCGGATCTACCGCTGGTCGCCTGACGATGACGAGAACCCGCGCATCGACACCTATTTCGTCGACATGGACGATTGCGGACCGATGGTGCTCGACGCGCTGCTCTACATCAAGAACAAGATCGACCCGACGCTGGCCTTGCGCCGCTCCTGCCGCGAAGGCATTTGCGGCTCCTGCGCCATGAACATAGACGGCTCCAACACGCTGGCCTGCACCAAGGGCTGCGACGATATTTCCGGCGCCGTCAAAGTCTATCCGCTGCCGCATATGCAGGTGGTCAAGGATCTGGTGCCCGACCTCACCAATTTCTACGCCCAGCATGCTTCTATCCAACCCTGGCTGCAGACGGTTTCGCCGATGCCGGCCAAGGAATGGCTGCAAAGCCATGAGGACCGCGAAAAACTCGACGGGCTCTACGAATGCATCCTGTGCGCCTGCTGTTCGACCTCGTGCCCGAGCTACTGGTGGAATGGCGACCGCTATCTCGGCCCGGCAACGCTGCTGCAGGCCTATCGCTGGCTGATCGACAGCCGCGACGAAGCCAAGGGCGAGCGGCTCGACAATCTCGAAGACCCGTTCCGGCTCTATCGCTGCCACACCATCATGAACTGCGCCCAGACCTGTCCGAAGGGGTTGAACCCGGCCAAGGCGATTGCCGAAATCAAGAAGATGATGGTGGAGAGAAGGGTTTAGGCCTGGCGGGCCGCTCGCGGCGATCTCGGACGCAGCGATCCTTCGCGCCCCTCTGTCCTGCCGGACATCTCCCCCACAGGTGGGGAGATTGGCTGTCATCCCGTCGTTCGCCAATCTCCCAGGTTGAAGGATGGCGCGCTGTCGGCGAAGCTGGCGATCTCCCCCATGTGGGGGAGATGTCCGGCAGGACAGAGGGGGCTGTGCCGACAGCCTCAGAAAGGATTGCAACCCAATTAGCGCAGACCTTCCCATCCTTAATCCCGTCGAAGCCCGCGTTCTCGGCTGCCTGATCGAAAAGAAGGAGCTGACGCCTGACGTCTATCCGCTGACGCTGAATGCGGCACTTGCCGCAGCCAATCAGAAGACGGCGCGCGAGCCTGTCATGGCGCTGGAGCAGACGGAGGTGCACCGCGGGCTGAAGCTGCTCGAGCAGAAGGGTTTGGTGCGGCTGATGTTCGGCTCGCGCGTCGAGCGCTATGAGCATCAGATGGCGCAGCGCTTCTCGCTGACCACACCGCAGACCGCCTTGCTCGGGCTGCTCCTGTTGCGTGGACCGCAGACGGCGCATGAGCTCCTGGCGCGAGCTGAGCGCATGGCGCGTTTTTCTTCAATCGAGAATCTGCGCGCCGAACTCGACATGCTGATCGGCCGCCGGCCGCCGCTGATCCAGGAAATCCCACGGGGGCCAGGCCAGCGCGAGGACCGCTACGTGCATCTGCTCGCTGGAGCGGTGGACGTCGCAGCACTATCGGTACAGCGCAGCGCGCAAGCCATGCCTGCTTCCGACCTGGAAGAGCGCGTGAGGGTGCTGGAAGAAGATGTTGCCGCGCTGCGCGCCCGGCTCGAAGCGCTGGGCGGGTAAGATTTCCGAAGTTAGCGCTGCCCCTCATCGCCCTGCCGGGCACTTCTCCCCGTATAGTGACGGGGAGAAGGAGGCCGGCCGCAACCGTGACGCATTTCTTGCAACGTTAGCGGTTGGCGAAACCGTCGATAACAGCATCCCTCGCCCCGTTTACGGGGAGAGGATGGCGGCAGCCAGGTGAGGGGCGGCGCTGACGGCGAAAGTACGGTGCAGGCCCTGCCGGCCCTTCACCCCAATTTCGCGTCGAGTGACACCTTGATGGCCCCGAGCGCCTTCGAGACCGGGCATTCGGCCTTGGCCTTTTCGGCCAATTCCTTGAACTTTGCGGCATCGATGCCGGGCACCTTGCCGACCAAAGTGATGGCGCTGCCGGTGATGCCGGTGCCGGGCACCAGGGTCACCACCGCCTTGGCGTCGAGTTCGGTGGCCGGCGTGCCGTTCTCGGCCAGGAAATGCGATAGCTGCATGGCGTAGCAGCCAGCGTGCGCGGCGGCGATCAACTCTTCGGGATTGGTGCCGGATTTGCCGCTCTCGTCCTCGAAACGTGCCTTGAACGAATAGGGCGTGCCCTTCAAGGCGCCGCTCTGCGTGTCGAGCGTGCCGTTGCCCTCCTTCAGATTGCCTTTCCAGACGGCGTTTGCGGTACGGTCCATAAAATCCTCCTTGATTGCAGCGATAGCGCCGGCCTGGCGGCGTTCCCTTCAACTATAGCGCGGCGGCAGGGGAAGACCACCGCGCTGTTTTGGCGTGACTGCGGCGCCGCCGAGCCCTGCCGAATCTTTTTGAAAAAATCTGCGTGCAAAAATGTCGACTTGCATCTGCGCCGACCGTCCTGCGGGCGGCCACGGATTCTCGTGGCGGATGGAGGTACCCATGAACAATCTGTTTTCTGCCCATTGGAGCGGCCCCGACGGAAGGCCGCAGGACATCGATTGCTCGCGACCTTCCGGCTTCGGCCGGCTGCTTTTGGCGATCGCCATCGTCGGCCTTGCGGTCTGCGTGCTCGACCACGTCTCCGCCGGCAAGGCTGCAACCGGCACGCCGATCGCCTATGGTCCGTCCGAGCAAGGGAGCTGGAAATGAGATATGTCTGTCTGGTCTATGGCGAGGAAAAAGACCTCCATGCCATGACGCTACAGCGTCTGGCGAAGCTCGACGCCGATTCGATGGCCTATGACCGGTCGCTGGATCAGCAAGGCAAGCTGATCATCGCGCAGGCGCTGCAATCGGTGAAGACGTCGAAGACGGTCCGGCGGCGCCAGGGCAAGCGGTTGATCACCGACGGCCCCTTCGCCGAAACCAAGGAGCAATTGCTTGGTTTCGTCATGATCGAGGCCGATACTCTCGATGCGGCGCTGGAGATCGCCGGCGAGATTCCTCTGGCCGAAATCGGTACCATCGAGGTGCGGGCGATCTACGACGTGCCAGGGTCATAAGAAGAACGGCGCGCTTCGTCGGCCGCGCGTGGGCAGACTCACGCTGGTCGGCGGATCATGCCGGCTGCCTTTTCGGCGATCATCACCACCGGCGAGGCGGTATTGCCGGAAACGATGCGCGGCATGATCGAGGCGTCGATGACGCGCATGCCCTCGATACCGGTCACGCGCAGGTCCGGGCTGACCACGGCGCGGTCGTCGACGCCCATCCGGCAGGTCCCGACCGGATGGAAGATGGTCGTCGCGATCGAGCCGATCTGGTGCAGCAAATCATCGTCGGACTGGTGCGCGAGACCGGGCAGGATTTCTTCCGGATGGAAGGCTTCAAGCACCTTGGCGGTCATGATCGAGCGCGCCTGGCGTACCGAGCGCAGCGCGATCTCGCGGTCGCGGACGGTGGACAGATAGTTCAACCGGATTTCCGGCTGCACGGCCAGTTCGCGCGTCGTGGCGTGCACGGAGCCGACGCTGTCGGGCCGCAGATTGCAGACCGACATGGTGATCGCCGGGAACGGGTGCAGCGGGTCGCCCAGCCGGTCCGTCGACAGCGGCTGGACGTGGTATTCCAGGTCCGGCGTCGCCATCGACGGATCGGATTTCGAGAACATGCCGAACTGGCTCGGCGCCATCGACATCGGCCCCGAGCGGGCAAAGGCATATTGTAGCGCGATGCGCGCCTTGCCGGTCAGGCTGTTTGCAAGGGTGTTGAGGGTCAGCGCCGACGACACTTTGTAGACGGTGCGGATCTGCAGGTGGTCCTGCAGGTTTTCGCCGACATCGGGGCTGGCGTTCACCACGTCGACGCCGAGTGCGGCGAGACGATCCGGCTGGCCGACGCCGGAAAGCTCGAGCAGTTTCGGCGTGTTGATCGAGCCTGCCGTCAGCAGCACCTCACTTCCGGCCTTTGCCTCGATGGCTTCGCCGCCGGCGAGATAGCGGACGCCGATCGCGCGCTTGCCGTCAAACAGCACCTTCTCGACATGTGCGTTGACAACCAGCCGAAGGTTGGGCCGCCGCAGCACCGGGCGCAGGAACGCCTTGGCCGTGTTCCAGCGCACGCCCTTGCTCTGGTTCACTTCGAAGAAGCCGGAGCCCTCATTGTCGCCGTCGTTGAAGTCCTCGCGCGGCATGATGCCGAATTCCTTCGCGGCTTCCTGCACCGTGTTGAGGATCGGCCAGGACAGGCGTTGCCGCGCCACTTTCCATTCGCCGCCGGCGCCATGCAGCATGGTCTTGCCGCCATGATGGTCCTCGGATTTGAGGAAGTAGGGCAGCACGTCGTCCCAGCCCCAGCCGACATTGCCCATCTGCCGCCAGCCATCGTAATCCGCCGCCTGGCCGCGCATGTAGATCATGCCGTTGACCGAGGTGCAGCCACCCAGCACCTTGCCCCGGGGATAGACCAGCGAGCGGCCGTTCAGGCCTGCTTCCGGGGCGGTCTTCATCATCCAGTCGGTGCGCGGATTGCCGATGCAATAGAGATAGCCGACGGGGATATGCACCCAGTGGTAGTTGTCGCTGCCGCCGGCCTCGAGCAAAAGCACGCGTATCGCCGGGTTTTCGCTCAGGCGGTTGGCCAGCACGCAGCCGGCGGTGCCCGCGCCGACGATGATGTAGTCGAAGTCGCCATCGAGCCGTTGGGTCATTGCGGTGTTCTACTCGGTCCTGCGGCCTGTTCGGCCCAGAACGATCGCAGCGTATCGGCAAGGCCGCAATAGGCGCGATAACGCCTGTCGTAGTGATCCCGCATCGCTGGGTCCGGACGATAGGCGGCGCTTTGCCGGGTCATGGCGTCGACGCCGGCCTCATAGTCGGTGAACAGGCCGGCCGCGACGCCGGCGCCTATCGCCGCGCCGAGCGCGCCGGTCTCGCGCGCCTCGGGTACGGTGATCGGCACGCCAAGCCCGTCGGCGAAGATTTGCGGCCAGTGTTCGCTGCGCGAGCCGCCGCCCGACAGCACAGCCTTGTCGAAGCCGACGCCGGCGTTCTTCAACACGTCGATGTGGCGCCTGTGCTCGAACATCACGCCTTCGAACAGCGCACGCAGCAAATGGCCTTCTTTGTGCCAGCCGGCGAGGCCGTAGAAGCCGGCGCGGAATTCCGCGCCTTGCCCCGAGCCGTAGAGAAACGGATGGAAAATCGGATCGTCCCAGGCCGGCGTCACCGCACCGACCGCCGCGTTGCAGTGAGCGAAGGGGTCGTCATGGTGGGCACCGCGCTCGACGAATTCGCGCACATACCATTCGAGATTGGCGGCCGATGTCGCGCTGGATTCGATGTTGGCGAAGCGGCCGGGGCCGAAGCGCGCCACCATGAAAACATTGGGGTCGACCACCGGTTCGGTGGCGAAAACCTGATTGACCGACCATGTGCCGGCGATAACAGAGGCTTCGCCGGGGCGCACGACGCCGGCGCCCATGGCGCTGGCGACAACGTCGAAGTAACCAGCGATCACCGGCGTGCCTTCCGCCAAGCCGGTCTCGGCTGCCGCCGTTGCGGTGATCATGCCGGCAATGTCGGCGCTGTCGAGCAGCCGCGGCAGTTTTGCCTGCGCATCCTCGATGCCGTAGAGCGCGAGCAGCTCGGCGTCATAGACGCCTTCGGGCATGCGGACGAGCCCGCAACCCGACATGTCGGAGACATCGCTCACCCGCTCACCCGTCAGGCGAAATGTGATGAAATCCTTGCACAGCATCGCCGTGCCAGCAGCGGCATAGAGGTCCGGCGCGTGCTGCTTGACCCAGGCCAGCAAGGTCGGGGTCTGCGCCGGCCACGGCTTTTGCAGGCAGATGGCGTGCAGTGCCTCGGCGTTGCGCGACGCCAGCGTCGTCGCCGTGCCGGCGGCGCGTGTATCGAGCGACTGGATGCCGATCAACGGGGCGCCGGCGCGGTCGATCAGATAGAGGCCATTGCCATGGCCGGCGCAGCCGATGGCGGCGATCTCACGCGCATCGATGCCGGCCTGCGCAATGCAGGCGCGGATGGCGTCGCGCGCATCGGCCCACATGCCGCCGAGGTCGCGCTCGACATAACCGGGTTGCGGCGTGTGCGAGCGGCCGGCGACGGCATGCATGGCGAGCTGCCGACCGGTTTGGTCGAACAGCACCGCCTTGATGATGGTGTTGCCGGCGTCGAGGCCGAGCAGATATGCGGCTTGATCAGCCATTGTTGTAGATGTCCCAGGCCTCTTCGCCGCCGGCGTCGTTGTGGATCATCGCCATCAGCGCATTCACCACCGCCTTCGGGTTGGCATGCTGATAGATGTTGCGGCCATAGACCAGCCCTTTGGCGCCTTGTCTGAGCAGAGCCGACGATTTTGCCAGCACCGTCTTGAGGTCATCCTTGCCGCCGCCACGAACCAGGACCGGCACGCGCGCTGCCTCGACGACGCGGTGGAAATCCTCCGGCCGGTCAGTCGGGTCGGCCTTGATGATGTCGGCGCCCATTTCGGCGGCGAGCCGCACCAGGGTCACGATCTTCTCGGCGTCGCCATCGACCTGGTAGCCACCCCTGATATCGTTGGGCAGCATCACCAGCGGCTCGATCATCAGGGGCATGCCGTAGCGGTGGCAGGCAGCGCGGACCTTGCTGATGTTTTCGACGCATTGGCGAAACAGCTCCGGCTCGTGCGGCAGCATGAACAGGTTGACGACAACGCAGGCCGCGTCCATCTCCAGCGCGCCGATGATCGGCTCGTCATGGTTCTGCAGCATCGACCACATCACGCGGTGGCGCTGGGCATTGTAGGGATTGCCCATGTCGATGCGCATGACCAGCGCCGGCTTGTCCTTGTCCGGCCGTGATTGCAGCAGATCGGCCTGGCCGTAAGCGAGCTGTAGCGCGTCGGGCCCCGCCGCGATCAGCGTGTCGATGACCCTAGGCATGTCCTCCAGGCCAACGAGGAAACCGGGTTCATTGCACACGCCGTGATCGAGCGCCACGTCGAGGCAATTGCCGTTGGTGAACATCCGGTTCATCCGGGCTTTGGCGCTGACTTTCATGTTCTGCTCCTGAGATCGTGCGTTGGTCGAGCATCTCTTGCGAGACGCCGTGATAGGTGTCGAGTTCGGCGATCAGGTTTTCTATCTCGTCGTCGCGATGCTGGTGGTTCCAGCCGCGCTCGGCGGCCAGAGCATCGGCGATGCGTTCGATTGAGACCATCGAGATGTCGCCGGCAATGGCAAGCGAGGTGCGGCGCAGGACAAGGTCCGACAGGCAGGTCACGAATTCATGCCGGACGAGGTAGACGATCTCGGCTGCAGTGGTTTCGGTCCTGCCGTCCAGCCTGATATCGTCGGGACGTCCGAGACAGAACAGGATGATGTCGCGCGCGCCGCTGCCGTAACGATCGACGAGATAGGCGGCGCGTTCGCTGCTGATCGCAAACTCACCCGCCAGATCGGCCGCCAGCGACGCCGGGTCGGCGGGGAATCCGAGGCCGCCACCGATCGGCAGGGTCAGCGTGCCGCAAAGGCGTTCGCGGCCAAGCTCGGCCAGCACTTCGTCGGCCGCCTGTTCGGCGAAGGCGCGGAAGGTCGTCCATTTGCCGCCGATCATGCAGAATTGCGGGATGTCGCCGGCAATGCGACGCACGGAATGGCCGCGCGAGATCCTGCCGGTAAAGGCATGGTCGCTCTTCGGCAATGGCCGGATGCCGCTATAGGTGAAGACGACATCGGCGGCATGGACAGGAATGGACGGGAAGACCAGGCGCGCCGCCGCCAATATGTAGTCGGTCTCAGCCGGTTCGCAGCGCACGCGCCCGGCCTCGCTGACGCGGATATCCGTCGAGCCGACCAGCACCTTGCCGAGATAGGGAAACATGATGCAGACCCGGCCATCGGCGTTCTCGAAGAAGATCATATGGCCGCCGAGGGCCTGGTAGAGCGGCTCGTTGTCGAGGATCAGATGCGAGCCCTTGGTGCCTTCGACCAAGGGCGCTGCAGGCGTTTCGGAGGCGTCGAGCCGGGCGATCGCCGAATCCAGCCATGCGCCCGCCGCGTTGACGATTGCCTTGGCAGCCACGGTCAGGCGTTCTCCACCCGCAGTGTCGGTGAGTTCGAAAGCCGACCCACCCCGCGCGATCTCGGCGCGGTTGAGCGCGAGGCTGTCGGGCGCCAGCCGTGCGGTGTCGCGCAGCAGTTCGATGCCGAGCCGTTCCGGATAGCTGATCCAGGCGTCGTAATAGGTGGCGGAAAAGCGCAGTTTCGGGTCGAGCGCCGGCCATTGCGCGAGTGTCGCTTTGGCGCCGCGGAAATTGTGACGCGGCAGAACGCGGCGCTTGCGCGTCGTCCAGTCGTAGAGCGCCAGTCCGGCCTTGATCGCCAGCGCGCCGCGGCTGGAAGGCGTTTCCGAAAGCCCGAGAAAGCCGGCTGCGCCATTCATCAGCCCGGAGAAGACGGTGCGGATCGGAATTGTCGTCGGCAGCGGCCGCACCATATGCGGCGCATTGGCCAGCAGCGCGTCGCGTTCGCGCAGCGATTCCTGCACCAGGCCGAACTCGCCATTTTCGAGATAGCGCAGGCCGCCATGGATCATGCGCGAAGGGGCGGCGCTGCAGCCGGAGCAGAAATCGTTGCGCTCGACCAGCAGCACCTTGAGCCCCTGCAGCGCCAGTTCGCGGAAAACGCCGATGCCGTTGATGCCGCCGCCCACGACGACGACATCGAACGCGCCGTTGCGGCGGATCTTGTCGAGGATGACGGTTCTCTGATCAGGCATGGCTTTGCCGGGCAAGGTTGGGCCGTTCTGCCGTCCGGTGGACGGCAGCTCAACTGAGTTTCGGTTATGGATGGCGTCAGGCGGCGAGATTGGTCAGATGGCGGCTGGCGGCCTCGCTGATCTGGTTGATCTCCTGTCCTGACAATCTAATGCGGCCGGCTTGCGCGTTTTCCCTGGCCTGCTGCGGGCTGCGCGCGCCGCAGAGCGAGAAGGTGATGCCCGGCTGCTGCAGCGTCCAGGCGATGACCACCTGTGCCTCGCTGGCGCCGTGCGCCTCGGCGATCGGCCGGATCGCCTCCATCAGCGCTGCCACCTTGCGGCGGTTGGCCAGCGAGAAGCGCGGATTGTCCTTGCGCTGATCGTCGCCGGTAAAGACGCGGTCCGGACCGATCTTGCCCGAGAGAAGGCCGAGCGCCAGCGAGGAATAGCTGAGCACCGACACGTTATTTGCTACGCAGAAGGGCAACAGGTCGCGCTCCATGTCGCGCACCACCATGCTGTATTCCTGTTGGACGGCGTCGAGCTGGCCAGCCGCGAGATAGGCCTTCACGTCGGCTACGGTGACATTGCTGGCGCCGATGGAGCGGATCTTGCCCTGGGTCTTGAGCCGGTCGAGCGCTTCCATCGTCTCGGCGACCGGCGTCGTCGGATCCTGCCAGTGGGTGATGTAGTGGTCGATATGGTCGGTGCCGAGGCGGCGCAGGCTCTGCTCCACCTCATAGACCACCGAGTCGGCGCCGAGATAACGATGCACCGGCGCGCCGTCATAATCGAAGAAATGGTTGCCCTTCTTCGTGTGCCAGACCAGCCCAAGTTTGGTGGCGAGCACGACCTTGTCGCGGCGGCCCTTGATCGCCTTGCCGACGATTTCCTCTGACAGGCCTTGCCCATAGGCCGGCGCCGTGTCGATCAGCGAAACGCCTTCGTCGATCGAGGCGCGGATGGTGTCGATGGACTGCGCTTCGTCGGTGCCGCCCCACATCCAGCCGCCAATGGCCCAGGTGCCGAGGCCAATCGCGGAGGCGGATAGTCCCGACGCGCCAATGGTGCGCGTCAACATTTCAGGCGACATTGCGTATGCTCCCCGCATTGCTCAGGACTGCGTTGGCCGTCTCTTCGTCGACGACCAGTGATTTCAGATAGGCGCCGCGCAGAGCGGCGCGGATCGGCCAGACTTTTTCGGCTCCGCTGGCGACGCCCATCACCGACCGGCAGCGGCCAAGCTCCGAAGGCGCCAGCGCCACAAGGCGGTCATTGGGTGGGTAGTCGGCCAGCGTGCCGTCGTCGCGGATGAGATGCGCAAGGAACTCACCGACCGCACCGCTGGCAGCGAGTTTTTCGCGGTCGGGGTCGAGACCCGGGTGAAGGTCGTAATAGCTCGAGCCAGGCGTCTGGATCGAGCCGACGCCGACCAGCGCGATCGCGGCCTTGCGCGCCAGGTCGAAGATTTCGCGCACCGAGGCCATCTCCAGCAAAAGGTCACGCTGCTCCCGGCTCTCGGCGAACAGCGGCGCATGCAAGAGCATGCTGGTGCCGCCGAGCCGTTCGGCCAGCCGCGTCGCCAGATGGTTGACGTCGGTATAGTGCTTGCCCTGGACGCCGCCGGTCAGCGGCACGACGGTGACGTCGAAGGCGCGCTCCGGCTGCAGGTTCTCGACCAGGGCGCTGATTGCCTTGCCGCCGGTAATGGCGATGACGTCGCCGTCGCGCAAGGTCTCGAGCAACTGGTTGGCCGCCGCGCGTCCCACCTGCTGCAGCGTGCTGTCGGGACTGCCGGCCACGGTTGGCGTCACGATCGCGCCCGCCAATTGGGCGACTTCGATCAATTGCTTTTCGATATCGACCAAACGCTGGAACGGGCTCTCGACCGCGATCCTCAGCATGCCGAGCTTGCGCCCCTGGGCAATCAGGCGATTGACCTTGGACGGCGACAGATTGAGCGCCGCCGCAATATCGTTCTGCTTCATGCCGTCGACGAAGTGCAGCACCAGCACCGTGTGGATCTGCCGGATCGCCTCGAAATCTTCCCTGCCGTCCGCCATCTCAGCCCCGCCGCTTGTTGAAGTAGTAATCGGCGGTGACCGCCGTCAGCAGAATGGACCCGCGGATGATGTCCTGCCAATAGACGGACACGTCGAGCAGGGCTAGCGAGCTTGAAACGACGGAGAGCAGGATGGTGCCGAGGATGGCGCCGAGAATGGTGCCGGAGCCGCCGGTCAGGCTGGCGCCGCCGATCACCGCCGCGGCAATGACGTTCAACTCCATGCCGGCGCCGAATGTCGGCTGGGCCGAACCGAAGCGGGCCATGTAGATGACCCCGGCAAAGCCGCACAGCGTCGAGCAGAGCGTCGTCGTCAGGAACACGACCTTCTTGGTGCGGATGCCGGAATAGGCGGCCGCCTTCTCATTGCTGCCGGTATAGAAGACTTTGCGGAACATCGTCGTGCGGCGCAACATGAAGTCGGACAGGACGGTGAAGACGATGAAGATGATGATGACGACCGGAATGCCGCCAATGGCGCCCTGGCCGATGAATTTGAACTCGGGCGGCAGCGTATAGAGCCCGAGCGGCCGGCCGCCGGTGCCGAGCAGGCAGAGCCCGCGCGCAATCACCATCACCGCCAGCGAGACGATGAAGTGGTGCAGCCCCACTCTGGTGACGAAGAACCCCATGAAGGCACCGATGCTGGCGCAGGCTGCAATCGCTGCCAGTGAGGCCAGCCAGGGGTCGACACCGCCGAGGAACAGCAGGCCGGCGATCACCATGGCGAGTGCGGTGACCGAGCCGACCGAAAGGTCGATGCCGCCGGAAATCAGCAGGATGGTCATGCCGACGACGACAATGCCTTCGACCGCGAAGGCCATGGCCATCGCCCGCATGTTGTCCCAGGTCAGGAAATAGGGTGAAGCGAACGACATGACGGCAAACAGCACGGCGATGATCAGGATCAGGCCGATCTCGCGCATTCGGATCAGGCCGCCAAGCCTTTCGCCGAGACCCATCCGGGCGGCTGGCGTCGCGCTGTCCATGCTTTCCCCCACGATGCTCATGCGGCGCTCCGTTCCCGGTCTTCATCGGCAAGCGATGCCAGGACCATGATGTTTTCTTCCGTCATCGCGTCGCCGGTGACCTCGCCGGTGATACGGCCCTCGCGCACGATCAGCACCCGGTCGCAGACGCCGATCAGTTCCGGCAACTCGGACGAGATGACCACGATGCCGACGCCGTCGCGCGCCAGCTTGCGCAGGATGCGGTGTATTTCGGCCTTGGCGCCGACATCGACGCCGCGCGTCGGCTCGTCGAGGAAGATCACCTTGGGATCGACCGACAGCATCTTGGCGATCGCCACCTTCTGCTGGTTGCCGCCCGACAGCGTCGAAACCGGCTGGCCGACATGGCCGCATTTCAGCGACAGCTGCCTGCCGATCGTCTCGGCCCGATGCTTCTCGCGCCGCTCGTTGATGAGGCCGAAGCGGGTGGCGATGCGCTCGACCGCGAGTGCTGAGATGTTGGCGGCGATCGACATGTCGAGGAACAGCCCATCGCCCTTGCGGTCCTCCGAGAGGTAGACGATCCCTGCGGCGATGCTGTCGCCATAGTGGGTCAGGGACAGCGGCTTGCCGTGCAGGCTGACATCGCCGGTGACCTGACCCTCCAGCCGGCAGATGCCCTTGACGATCTCGCTGCGGCCGGCGCCGATCAGGCCGCCAATGCCGAGGATCTCGCCCTTGCGCAGCTGGAAGCTGATGTCGCGAAAAGTGCGAGCCTCGCAGAGGTTGCTGACCTCGAGCAAGATGTCTTCGGACCTTTGGTCGTCGCGCAGCTTCTCGGGATAGAGGCTGTCGATGACGCGGCCGACCATGGACGCCACCACCTGTTCGGGCGTCGTCGCTGGGATGTCGAGCGTGGTGATGTACTGGCCGTCGCGCAGCACCGTGACGCGGTCGCAATTGTCGAAGATCTCGGCCATGCGATGCGAGATGTAAATGATGCCGATGCCTTCGCCGGCAAGCTGGTGGATGATCTCGAACAGTTTTTGGGCCTCGCGCTCGGTCAGCGCTGCGGTCGGTTCGTCGAAGATGAGGATGCGGCAGTCGAGCGTCAGCGCCTTGGCGATCTCGACCAGCTGCTGCTGGGAAATCGACAGGCTGCGCACCATCGCGGTCGGATCGATGTTGCCGAGCCGCGCCAGGATTGCCGCTGCGCGTTTCTCGAGGTCGCGGTAGTTCATCAGCAGCGCCTCGCTGGCGTTGGTGATCGACATGAAGATGTTTTCGGCCACCGAGACATCGGGGCAGAGCGCAATCTCCTGATGCACGAAGCCGATGCCGAGCTTCTGCGCCGCCAGCGGCGAGGGGATCGACACGGAGCGGCCGTCGACCTGGATGTCGCCGCTGTCGGGCGGCAGGATGCCGTCGATGACCTTCATCAGCGTCGACTTGCCGGCGCCGTTCTCGCCGGCGAGAGCGTGGATTTCGCCGGCGCGCAGCTCGAAGGAGACATCACGCAACGCCCGGACAGGGCCGAACGATTTGCTGAGGCCGGATATTGTGAGAAGGGCCGGAGTTTCCACTTGTGCGCTCGCCGGGGTGTGGCAACCGCGCCGGGCGGCGCGGCTGCTCAATTGGGACGGATCAGCTGGGATCGCGGCCTTGCATGTATTTGTTCAGGTCGAATGAGTCGGCATTCTCCTTGGTGATGACGGCAAAGCCGTTATCGGCGAAGGGGATGCTCATCGGGTTGTAGCCTGACGTCTTGTAGTCGTTGAACGGGTCGATCAGCTCGGGGTGCGCCGCCATGAAGGTGGCGACGAAGCCGAGATAGCCCTGCATGCCCTGGTTTGGGCTCAACGCCATGTGGATGTTGCCGGCCTTGATCTGTTCCAGCGTCGCCGGGGTGATGTCGGCGTGCATGATCAGCACCTTGGCCTTGGCTTCGAGAACGGCAGCGACCGCGCCTTCTGCCGAACCGGCTTCCGGAATCCACAGCGCCTTCAGATTCGGGTTGGCCTGCAGCATCGAGGCCACCGCCTTGTTGGCGACATTGGCGTCCTGGTTGGAGGCCTGGCGTCCCACCAGCTTCATCTTCGGATAGTTCTTGGCGAGGTAATCGATGAAGGCGGTGACGCGCAGATCGTGGTTGCTCTGGCCGGGGTTCTCCAGCACGCCATATTCGGCATCGTCGCCGACCTGCTTGACGATCTCCTCGGCGGCAAACTTGGCTTCCGCCAGATTGTCCGAGGTGATGTAGGACACGCGCTTGGACTTCGGCGAGTCGGCGGCGAAGGTGACGACGGTGGTGCCGTTTTCGATGGCGCGGTTGATCGGCTCGATGAACGGATCGGCCTGCATCGGGTGCAGCAGCACGCCGGCCGGCTTCTTGATCAGATCCTGTTCGAAGGAAGCGATCTGCTTGGCGATGTCATAGTCCGGCGTGCCCGAAAACACGGTCTTGCAGCCCATCGCCGCTGCTGCCTGCTTGAAGCCCTGATAGACCGGCACCCAATAAGGATGCGCGGAGACCATGACGTTCATTACATAGGTCTCATCCGGCTTGCACTGAAACTTGCTCTCTGCCGACGCTGCGCCTGGCATCGCCAGGGTCAGCGTCATCACGGCGGCGCTCAATACGCCCGCCAGCCCAATCCTGTTCATTCTCTCCTCCGGGTTCCCCGACGATGAAAGCCTCGTCGCGTCAGCTTTGCAAGAAATTTCATCATGTGAAATCTCTGGCACGTTTGAATAGGCCGGGATTTTTTGCGTGTCAATGAGCATGCATTAAAAATCATGCGGTGAAATTTCTTGCAGAGGGGTGATGCTGAGCCGGATAATGGCGTTATCGCAAAAGGGGCATCGTCTGATTGGCTTTGCGGCCGGCGACGTGAAAACAAGATGTTCGGTCCCGGTGTCGGTGCTCCAAGGGGAAGCCGTCTGTTTTCTTAACCAGCCGCAATTCTTGCGTGTTGAAGCAACGTCGGAGTTCTCTTATCGTCGCCAGGGTTTTTGGGGGAATTTCGACATGCCTTTTCTGATTGCTCTTCTCGGCGTGCTGGGAGCGGCGGCGTTCTGGTGGTACCGCATGAAGGCCATGAACGACGCCGCGCGCGAGGTCGCCGATGTCGTCGGGCGCGTCCAGGGCAACATCCGCCGCAAGAAGCTGCGCAAGCAAGCGGCGCTGTCGCCGCTGACGGCGATCGACGACCCGGTCGTGGCGGCGGCAACGCTGATCACTGCCATGGCTGCGGAGCACGGCCCGATCCTGCCGAAGCGCGAAACCATCATCCGCGAAGTGATTTCGCAGATTGCCGAGAACCAGAAGAAAACCGACGAGGCCGTCGTCTACGCCAAGTGGGCCTCGGCGCAGATCGACGACACGACCATCGTCATCGACAAGCTGGCGCCTTTCCTGCGCGAGCGCCTCGATCCGCACGAGCGGGAAGATCTGCTGCAGATGCTGAACCGCGTCGCGCAAGGTGGCGAGCAGAGCTTCAAGGTCGCCGACCAGCGCATGCTGCGGCTGCGGCAGAAGCTGGGTTTCGAGGTCAATTGAGGGTGTGCCTGATATTCAGGTCGGTTGCTGGGGTTCAATCCACCTGCAATCGTTGGCGCTGCCCCTCACCTGCCTGCCGGCATCCTCTCCCCGTATAGTGACGGGGAGAGGGGTCGCTCTCATCGATGATTTCGCCAATCACCAGCGTTGTAGGAATGGCGCCGAGGCTGCGGACAGCCCTTTCTCCCCGTCACTATACGGGGAGAAATGCCCGGCAGGGCAATGAGGGGCGGCGCTGACTTTCGACAACTTGTCACTCAAACGCTGCCGACTAAATCGCCTCACCCTTAAGCAGCTTTGGCGTGTCGCCCGACAGCCCCGACGCCTGGCGGATGAAGAACTCCTTCAGCCGGGGCATGCGTTCGACGAGGCCGAGGCCGATGTCGCGGAGCTGGCGCAGCGGGCCGATGTCATTGGAAAACAGCCGGTTCAGCACATCGGTGGTGACGCCCATCTGCACGGTGTCGAAGCGGCGCCATTGCTGGTAGCGCTCGAGCACGTCGAGCGCGCCGATGTCCTGCCCAAGGCGATCGGCCTCGACAATCACTTCGGCCAGCGCCGCCACATCCTTGAAGCCGAGATTGAGGCCCTGGCCGGCAATCGGGTGGATGCCGTGGGCGGCGTCGCCGGCAAGCGCGATGCGCGGGGCGACGAAGGCGCGCGCGATGGTCAGGCCGAGCGGCCAGGCGCGTGGCTTGTCAGTGACGCGGATCTCGCCGAGCTTGAGGCCGAAGCGCAATTCCAGCTCATGCTCGAAGACAAGGTCGTCGCCGGCCACGAGTTTCTCGGCGTCCTCGGAGCGTTCGACCCAGACCAGCGATGAACGGTTGGTGCCGTCCTCGGTCGGCTTCAGCGGCAAAGTCGCAAACGGGCCGGCGGGCAGGAAATGCTCCTCGGCGCGGCCATTGTGCGGGCGCTCATGCGCCACCGTGCAGACGATGCCGGACTGGCCATATTCCCATTTCACCGTCTTGATGCCAGCCATGTCGCGCAATTTCGAATTGACGCCGTCGGCGGCGACAAGCAGCCGCACTTTGAGCGTCGCGCCGTCGGCCAGATGCACGGTGACGCCGGCGCCGTTCGTGTCGAAGGCGCTGACCGCGACACCTTCGATGATATCGATGCCAAGCTTTTGCGCGCGGCGGCGCAAGGCGCCGTTCAAATCCCGGTTGGCGACCATGTGGGCGAACGGTTCGCCCGGCGCGACCTCGCCGTCGAAGGTGAGGAACACCGGGCGCACCGGATCGGCCGTACGCGAATCGGTGACGATCATTTCGGTGATGGCTTGCGAGTGGCCGACGATTTCCTGCCAGACGCCGAGCTGGTCGAGCATGCGGCAAGCGGCGGCGGCGATCGCCGAGGCGCGGCCGTCCTTCTGCCAGACGCCGGCTGGCGCTGCATCGACGACGGCAACGGCCAGGTTCGGCCGCGCCTGTTTCAGCGACACGGCGGCGGCGAGGCCAACATAGCCGGCGCCGGCGATCAGCACATCGAGCGAGTTTTTTGCGTCCGTCTTGCGGTCTGCCATGTCAATTCCTTTCGAAGCCATGACCGTCCTGCCTCCACGGGGACATTGCGGCCTTGACTGCCCGCCATTCCTGTCCGAAACCGCCATAGCATCTTTAAGGCGAGGTCACGAAGCATGACAGCGGCCATGGACGAGCTTCTCAGCATTCTCGACCTCGAGCAGCTGGAACACAATCTGTACCGTGGTCGCAGCCCAAAGCTCGACTGGCAGCGCGTCTTCGGCGGCCAGACCATCGCCCAGGCGCTGGTCGCCGCGCAGCGCACGGTCGAGCCCGAGCGCCATGTGCATTCGCTGCACGGCTATTTCATGCGGCCGGGCGACACCAAGGTGCCGATCGTCTACGAGGTCGACCGCATCCGCGACGGCGGCTCCTTCACCACGCGCCGCGTGGTGGCGATCCAGCATGGCCAGGCGATCTTTTCGCTGGAGGCCTCGTTCCAGCAGGACGAGGTGGGACTGGAGCATCAGCTGCCGATGCCGCGCGACGTGCCGGCGCCCGACAGCCTGTTGTCGCAGCGCGAATTGCTGGGCAAATTCGGCGAGGCGGTGCCGGAAGGCATCAGGCGCTACTGGGAGCGCGACCGGCCGATCGAGATGAAGCCGGTGATGCTGAAGCACTATACCAGCCGCGAAAAGCTGGAGCCGCAGCAGAACATCTGGATCCGCACCACCGCCCCGGTGCCGGCCGACCGCGGCATACAGGCTGCGGTGCTTGCCTACCTCTCGGACATGACGCTGCTCGACACCTCGACCTTTGCGCACGGCCGCGCCATTTTCGACCGCGACATCCAGGCGGCGAGCCTCGACCACGCCATGTGGTTCCACCGCAGCCATCCGCTCGACGACTGGATCCTGTACACGCAGGACAGCCCGACGACGCAAGGGTCGCGCGGCTTCACCCGCGGCTCGCTATTTGCCCGCGACGGCACGCTGATCGCCTCGGTTGCCCAGGAAGGCCTGATCCGCCTGAAGCGTCCGCCTGCCGAATAGGCATTTTCAAAAAATTGCCTATTTTTTAATCAGTGACTATCCGGTGACAATGTGCACCGCTCTGCTGCGGCCCGAGCTATCCGTTTGTTTACAATGAGTTAACACACTGCTTCGGCAACTGGCACGGAGCTTGAATCCTGTCGGGCACTCTCCGGGCTCTTTGGGATCGGTGAAGGTGTGCAAACGCGGGGGACCGCAACAGCAAAGGGTGAAACCTTATGAAAATCGTGATGGCAATCATCAAGCCGTTCAAGCTCGACGAGGTGCGCGAAGCGCTCACCGCCGTCGGCATCCAGGGCCTGACCGTCACCGAAGTCAAAGGCTACGGGCGTCAGAAGGGACACACGGAAATCTATCGCGGTGCGGAATACGCGGTCAGTTTCCTGCCGAAAATCAAGATCGAAGTCGCGGTCAGCACCGACCTGGTCGACAAGGCCGTCGAAGCCATCACGGCGGCGGCCAAGACCGGTCAGATCGGCGACGGCAAGATCTTCGTCTTCGGCATCGATCAGGCGGTGCGCATCCGTACCGGCGAAACAGACACCGACGCGCTCTAAGCGGCGAACACGTATTCCAATGGAGAGTTCAATGAATATTCCTTCCACCTTGAAGACAGTGGCGCGCTCCGCGCTGCTGGGCTCGTTCGCGCTCGGAGCATTGGGCACGGTTGCTGCCTTGGCGCAGGAAGCGGCACCCGCCGTCGCCGCGGCAGCGCCAGCGGCGCCGGCCTTTACCGTCGACAAGGGCGACACCACGTGGATGATGATCTCCACCGTGCTGGTGCTGTTGATGACCATTCCCGGCCTTGCGCTTTTCTACGGCGGCCTGGTTCGCACCAAGAACATGCTGTCGGTGCTGATGCAGGTCTTCACCATCACCAGTGTGGTCATGATCATCTGGGTTTTCTACGGCTACAGCCTCGCTTTCACCCCGGGCAACGCCTTCGTCGGCGGCCTCTCCAAGATGTTTCTCTCCGGCGTCAATGTGTCGACGCTGTCGGAAACCTTCAGCAAGGGCGTCGCCATTCCTGAACTGGTGTTCGTCGTCTTCCAGATGACTTTCGCCTGCATCACGCCGGCCCTGATCGTTGGCGCCTTCGCCGAACGCGTCAAATTCTCCGCCTTGATCCTTTTCGTTATCCTCTGGGTGACGGTCATCTACTTCCCGATCGCGCACATGGTCTGGTTCTGGGGGGGCCCGAGCGCCTATGCCGACCCGTCCGGCCTGATCTTCAGCTTTGGCGCCATCGATTTCGCCGGCGGCACGGTCGTTCACATCAATGCGGGCATTGCCGGCCTCGTCGGCGCACTGATGATCGGCAAGCGCATCGGCTACAAGAAGGACATCATGGCGCCGCACTCGATGACGCTGACCATGGTCGGCGCCTCGCTGCTGTGGGTCGGCTGGTTCGGCTTCAACGCCGGTTCGAACCTCGAAGCGAACGCCTATGCGGTGCTGGCCATGATCAACACCTTCGTCGCCACGGCGGCGGCGGCAGTGACCTGGATCGTGCTTGAATCGCTGCTGCGCGGCAAAGCCTCCATGCTCGGCGCTGTTTCGGGCGCGGTCACCGGCCTCGTCGCGGTCACGCCGGCGGCCGGTTTTGCCGGCCCGATGGGTGCCATCGTGCTTGGCATCGTCGCCACCTTCGTCTGCTACTTCTTCGTCTCGGTGGTGAAGAATACGTTCGACTATGACGACAGCCTCGATGTGTTCGGTGTCCATTGCATCGGTGGCATCATCGGTGCGCTCGGCACAGGCATACTGGTCAATCCCGCCCTCGGCGGCGCCGGCATCGTCGATTATTCGACCGCCGACTTCGCCGCCGGCTATGCCGGCACGGCCACACAGCTTCTGGCGCAAGGCAAGGGCGTCCTGGTAACCCTGCTGTGGTCGGGCATCGGCAGCGCCATCCTCTACAAGATCGTCGACCTGATCATCGGTCTGCGGCCGACGGCCGACGCCGAGCGCGAAGGCCTCGACCTGACTGCGCATGGCGAAGCGGCCTATCACTCGTAAGCTTTCCGGGGGCGGCCTCGGCCGCCCCCGCATTCTCCCATCCCGTCGTGACGCTCCCGAAAAGGGCTCACGCTTTGAGGCCCGGGTCATTCCGGGCCTCTTTTTTTGCAATACCGTCATCCGGGCGCTCGGCGGCGCCAACTGATGATTGACGCAAGTGATGGCCCCAGCGTCCCCCGCGCGGGGGATGCAAGCGCCGGACCGGTGTGGCACCTCGTGGAAGATCGCGAGATTCGCGACCTCACTCGAACAGGACGTCTCACCATGAAAAAAGCCTATGAGAAGCCGACGCTGTCAAAGCGTGAAAAACTGTCCCGTGTTACCGCTGGCCTCCCTTTATCGCAGCAGGCATGAGTCTAAACGGCCGTGGCGCTCCGTCCAAGATCGTTGCCCACGGCCGTATAGTTAATGCGGCCTTAACCTTCCCCCCGATAGTCTGACGTTCGAATCTGCCGGAGTGCGTCATGCGCCCGGCCAGGCAAAAACAGACGGGGAAGAGCATGCGTTCAGGGGCTTCAGCACCGCTCGCGCTGACCGATACGGGGCACGGCATCCAGGCATTCGCGCGGCGCCAGGTCGGGCGGCTGGTCGGCGCCGGCCTGTTTGTGCTGGTCGCCTTTGGGGTCGCGGCGCTGGCCACCTGGAACGTCGCCGATCCAAGCTTCTCGCACGCCACCGACAACATCGTCACGAACGCCATGGGCTATGCGGGCGCGGTGTTCTCCGACCTCGCCATGCAGTTCTTCGGCCTCGCCGCCGTTGCCGCGCTGGTGCCGGCGGTGATCTGGGGCTTCCTCCTGTTTTCGGCGCGTGGCGTCGACAGGTTGCCGAAGCGCGGCCTCGCCTGGTTCGGCTTCGCGCTGCTTGCAGCGGCGATGGCCGGTTGCGTGGTGCCGCCCAAGACCTGGCCGCTGCCGACCGGCCTCGGCGGCGTGTTCGGCGACATGGTGCTCAACATCCCGGGCCTGCTCATTGGCGGCTACCCGACCGGCCTCGTTGCCAGCATCATTGCGATACTGCTCATCGCGCCGGCGCTGTGGCTGTTTGCCTATGGCTCGGCGCTGATTGCGCGCAAGAACGGCTTTGCCGTCATGGAGCGCACTGCCGAGCCCGATCCCCGAGACGACGACCTGCTCTTCGACGAAGACGAGGACGAGGGCGACGAAGGCATATTGGCGCTCGGCGCAATTACGCACTGGTGGCTGTCGTTCCGCGCGTGGATGCACCGCCGCGCCGTACGTCGCCAGCAGGAGCGCGACGAGTACGAACCGGAGATGGAGCAGCGCTCCACCGCATGGCGCCGCGCCGCCGAACGGGTCGAATCGGCGGAATTCGCCGAAGCCCGGATGAGCCCGGGTGGGCGCGCCCGCGTCGAGCCGGAATTCTTCGCCGCCATGGTCAATGACCGCAGCGTTTCGGTCGATCCGGACGATGACGACGTCCTCGATGCCGGGTTCGACAATGGTGACGAAGAGGTCGATCTAGACGACGAGCCGGTCCAACGCCGTGCCGCGCCGAATGCCAAGGTGCAGAACTTCCGCTCCGATGCGGCGACCCGTGTTGCAGCACCTGCGCCGCGTCCCGCTCCCGGCGCCCGCGTCCAGCGCGAGGCGCAGACCTCGCTGATCGGCTCGGAAACGTTCGAAATGCCGTCGCTGCATTTCCTGTCCGAACCGAAGAATGTGGTGCGCGACGCCAGCCTGTCCAAGGACGCGCTGGAGCAGAATGCGCGCCTGCTCGAAGGTGTGCTGGAAGATTTCGGCGTCAAGGGCGAGATCATCGCCGTCCGGCCCGGCCCGGTGGTCACGCTCTATGAACTGGAACCGGCGCCCGGCATCAAATCGTCGCGTGTCATCGGCCTGTCCGACGACATCGCGCGTTCGATGAGCGCCATCGCCTGCCGTGTCGCCGTGGTGCCCGGCCGCAACGCCATCGGCATCGAACTGCCGAATGCCAAGCGCGAGACCGTCTATCTCAGGGAGATCATGGCCAGCCGCGATTTCGAAACGACCAAGGCCAAGCTGGCGCTGGCGCTGGGCAAGACCATCAATGGCGAGGCGGTCATCGTCGACATAGCCAAGATGCCGCACGTGCTGGTCGCCGGCACCACCGGCTCCGGCAAATCGGTCGCCATCAACACCATGATCCTGTCGCTGCTCTACCGGCTGACGCCGCAGGACTGCCGGCTGATCATGATCGATCCGAAGATGCTCGAACTCTCGGTCTATGACGGCATCCCGCATCTGCTGACGCCGGTGGTCACCGATCCGAAGAAGGCGGTGGTGGCGCTGAAATGGACCGTGCGCGAGATGGAAGACCGCTACCGCAAGATGTCCAAGGTCGGCGTGCGCAACATCGACGGCTTCAACGCGCGCGTGCAACTGGCCGAGAAGAAGGGCGAAAAAATCTCGCGCACCGTGCAGACCGGCTTCGACCGGCAGACCGGCGAGGCGATCTACGAAACCGAGAATCTCGACCTCGAGCCGATGCCCTATATCGTCGTTATCATCGACGAGATGGCCGATTTGATGATGGTCGCCGGCAAGGACATCGAAGGCGCGGTGCAGCGCCTGGCGCAGATGGCGCGCGCCGCCGGCATCCATGTCATCATGGCCACCCAGCGCCCGTCCGTCGACGTCATCACCGGCACCATCAAGGCCAATTTCCCCACCCGCATCTCCTTCCAGGTGACGTCGAAGATCGACAGCCGCACCATTTTGGGCGAGCAGGGCGCCGAGCAGCTGCTCGGCATGGGCGACATGCTCTACATGGCCGGCGGCGGCCGCATCCAGCGCGTGCACGGCCCGTTCGTTTCCGACGACGAGGTCGAGAGGATCGTCGCGCATCTGAAGCTGCAGGGTGTGCCCGAATATCTCGACGCCATCACCGAAGATGACGGCGAAGACGATGACGACGAGCCGTCAGGCAAGGGCGGTGGCGGTGGTGGCGGCAATTTCGAGGATTCCGACGATCCCTACGACCAGGCGGTGGCCGTGGTGCTGCGCGACGGCAAGGCCTCGACCAGCTACATCCAGCGCCGGCTCGGCATCGGCTACAACCGCGCGGCGTCGATCATCGAGAAGATGGAGAAGGAAGGCATTGTCGGCCCGGCCAACCATGCCGGCAAACGCGAGATCCTGGTGCCGACGGAGGACGACAAGTTCTGATTGGCCAATAGCGCCGGGGCAAAGACCGCCCGGCGGCAACCTTGAACTTTTTGGCGCGTTCAAGCGACAGAGTGCCGTTCGCCGCCAAACTTAAGTCTAACTGGGGGTCCACGGACTGCAACGAGACACACACCACACGAGAGTGACCGGCATGAAAAACGATCCTTCCGCGCTCAGCGATTTCGCTCCAAACCGCCGCCAGCTGCTCGGCCTTGGCCTGATTCTTGCCGGCGCCGCGGCCGTCAATGTCATGCCGGGGTTCCAGCTCCTGGCCGCCGCGCAGGCGGCGGTGCCGCCGACGGCGCAAAAAATCGCCGACCACTTCTCCTCGGTCAAATCGATGAGCGGCGAGTTCGTCCAGTTCGGGCCCAACAACCAGCAGACCGGCGGCAAGTTCTTCCTCGAGCGGCCGGGCAAAATCCGCTTCAACTATGACGGCAAGTCGAATTTCCGGGTGATTTCCGACGGCAAGTCGGTGGTCATCCTCAACAAGCGGCTGAACACGTCCGATCTCTATCCGCTGTCGAAGACGCCGCTGAAGCTTTTGCTCGACACCAAAATCGACCTCTCGGGCGGGCGCGTCAAATCGATCAAGGAAGAGAGCGACCTCACCACCATCCAGCTCGCCGACAAGTCGGTGTTCGGCAATTCGAAGATCACCATGATGTTCGATCCGAAATCCTACGATCTGCGCCAGTGGACCATCACCGATGCGCAGGGCAAGGACACCACGGTGATGATCTACAACACCAAGGAAGGCGTCAGTTTCCCTGCGGATACCTTTGCCATCGATTATACGGCGAACCGCGAGCTAAACACCAAGACCAGATAGTGTTCTGCCGCCGCGGGCATTCCTCCTGTGCCGTTGGCGGTTAACGCCTGCTTGTTTTTAGATCGTGTGGCTGGCAGTAGTTCCAGGACCAATTTCATAGGCACAATGTCCTGTCGGGCTGTCCCGGCAGGATTTTCGCTGCCTCGGACCGGACTCCTGCATGCCCTTTTCCATCGCCACCTGGAACATCAACTCCGTGCGCCTGCGCATGCCGATCGTCGAGCGGCTGCTGGCAGAGCAGGCGCCTGATGTGCTCTGCCTGCAGGAGACGAAGGTTCCCGACGAGCTGTTTCCGGAAAAAGCCTTCCGCAAGGCGGGCTACGAGCACATCGCCTTCCATGGCCAGAAGGGCTATCACGGCGTGGCGACGGTGGCGCGGCGGCCGATCGAGGTGGTCGAAAAGCGGCGCTTCTGCGAGATCGACGACAGTCGGCATCTGTCGGTGAAAGTGCAGGCCGGCGGCAAGGCGATCCTCATCCACAATTTCTATGTGCCGGCCGGTGGCGACGAGCCCGATCCCGAGATCAACCGCAAGTTCCGGCACAAGTTGGATTTCGTCGCCGAGATGAACGCCATCCGCGCCGCGCATGATGAGGTGTCAGCCTCGATCCTGGTCGGCGACCTCAACATCGCGCCGCTGGAGCACGATGTCTGGTCGCACAAGCAATTGCTCAACGTCGTCAGCCACACGCCGGTCGAGACGGAAAATTTCGAGGCGATGCGGATGGCCGGCGACTGGGTCGACCTGATGCGGCTCAACGTGCCGCTTGAAGAAAAGCTCTACACCTGGTGGAGCTACCGGGCGCAGGACTGGGAGGCGTCGAATCGCGGCCGGCGGCTCGACCATGTCTGGTCGTCGCCGAACCTGGTGCCCAATTTTGCCGGCTACGAGATCCTTCGCGCCGCGCGCGGCTGGGAGCGACCGTCGGACCATGTGCCGGTGATTGCGCGGTTTGATTTGGAATAGGCTACAAAGGAATTCATCTGTAGCGATCCTTCACACCCCCCTCTGTCCTGCCGGACATCTCCCCCGCAAGGGGGGAGATTGGCAGTTCAAATGTCGCGTCAGGGTTTAAGCGTTGGAGATTGGCGAAAGCCGTGATGACATCCGATCTCCCTCCTTGCGGGGGAGATGGCCGGCAGGCCAGAGGGGGGTGCTGTCCCTCCTGCGTTTCTAACGATACGGCGCGCCGCGCCCTACTCGCCAAACCGCGGCGCCAGCTTCTCGATGCGGGCGATCATGGCCTGGAAATCGTCCAGGATGCGCTGGTGCAGTTTCACCGCCACGTCGGGATATTCCTCGAGAATGCGACGGAACATCTTGCGGCTGAGGCGGATCACTTCCGAATCGATCTCGGCCGATGCGCTGGTCAGCCGGTTGGTGTCGGCGATCAATGCCAGTTCGCTCAGGATCGTGCCGGGGCCGGCGGTGCCGATCGGGACGCGTTCGCCATTCTGCTCGCGATAGAGCACGATGCGGCCGCTGACCACGATATAGGCCGAATCGGCCTCGTCGTCTTCGCGGTAAAGCTTGTGGTCGGCCTGCAGATGCGTGGCTTCGGCGCCGAAGGCGAGCAGGCGCAGTTGTTCCTGCGTGAAACCCTCAAAGAGCTTCACGGCAGACAGGATGCGGATGTCGTCATCCAACGCCATCTCTAGCTGCGTCCCCGAACGGTCAGTCCAATCCCTCCCTTAGAGCGCCGCGCGTCCTCCTGGTTGCGCAAAGACGCTCCAACATTTTCAATCTGCGCAGCGTTCTTCCCCAAAATCGAATCGATTTTGGGCCGATGCGCGGGTCGATCCAGGCCCCTCCAGCCGGATCGTACCCGAAACAGTCCCGCCCGACCGCCTATTGAATAATGAAATGTTTAAGGAACCAGCTTGTAGCCGCCGCTTTCTGTCACAAGAATTTCAGCATTGGAAGGATCGCGCTCGATCTTCTGGCGCAGCCGGTAGACGTGGGTTTCCAGCGTGTGCGTGGTGACGCCGGAATTGTAGCCCCACACTTCCTCGAGCAAGACGTCGCGCGTTACCACCTTCTGGTCGGCGCGATAGAGATATTTGATGATCGAGGCCTCTTTCTCCGTCAGCCGCACCTTGGCGCCGCGTTGGTCGATCAGAAGCTTCTGGCTGGGCTTGAACGTATAGGGACCGACCGAGAAGGTGGCGTCCTCGCTCTGCTCGTGCTGGCGCAGTTGCGCGCGGATACGGGCAAGCAGCACGGCGAAGCGGAACGGCTTGGTGACATAGTCGTTGGCGCCGGCCTCGAGGCCCAGAATCGTGTCGGAATCGGTGTCGTGGCCGGTCAGCATGATGATCGGCGCCTTGTAGCCGCCCTTGCGCAGGATCTTCACTGCCTCGCGGCCATCCATGTCGGGCAGGCCGACATCCATGATGAGCAGGTCGATGAGCCCACCGCGCGCAGCAGCAACACCTTTGGCGGCGGTCGCTTCCTGCAGGACGTCGAATTCTTCGTAAAGGGCGAGTTGCTCGACGAGGGTTCCGCGCAGGTCGTCATCGTCGTCAACGATAAGAATGGTACGTGATGTCATGGATCAATCCGTTGTTTTGAAAAGAATTTTCAGTTGACCGACCCCCCTTTATGCGGAAGCTGACCGGCGCAACAGTCCGATCACAGTGATTTGTTCCGTGACACGATCATACAAGAAAAAACGCGTTCGCAATGCAGCCGGCGCAATTTTGCCTAAAGGGCTGCGGGTGCTGGTGGTACGGGCGAGGCCCGGCAACCCAAGCCAAGGGATTTTGCAGGCCGGCAGCAAGGTGTTCGCGTGCGCGCTCGGACGCGGCGGCATCTCCGCCAACAAGCGCGAGGGCGATGGCGCGACGCCGCTTGGCGAGATGCGGATTCTATCGGGATATTTTCGGGGCGATCATTTTCCGGCGGCCCGCAAAACCCGGCTGGCAATGGCGCCGATCGGCCCAGATCTCGGCTGGTGCGAGGTGCCGGACGACCGCAATTACAACCGGCCGGTGAAAATCCCCTACGGCGCCAGCCATGAGCGGATGCGGCGCGACGACCGCCTCTACGATGCCTGCCTGGTGCTCGACTGGAACATGGCGCCGCGCCGGCGCGGGCGCGGCAGCGCCATTTTCTTCCACCTGGCGCGTCCCGGCTTCACGCCGACGCAAGGCTGCGTGGCGGTAACCGCGCGGACGATGGCGCGGCTGTTGTCGCTGGTGTCGGACAGGACGGTGGTGAGGGTGGTTAGGTAGGCAGTAGGCAGTAGGCAGTAGGCAGTAGGCAGTAGGGCCGGGTGTCGGTGCCGTCTCATTTTTTCCCTACTGCCTATTCACCACTGCCTATTCCTCTGCCAGCCTATATCCAGCAGTCCCAGCCTGCCCAACTCCCGGTCCATGGCGCGGGCGACATCCTTGCGTTCGCCGCCAATGTCGCGCAGCTCGCGGTCGGAGAGATCCTCGACGTCCTGGTGGACGACATTTTGCTGGGTGAGGTGGATCGCGACCCTGGCGTGACGAAGCCAGTCGAGTACGGCGCGCAACCAGGTCGGACGGGCGATCGGTGAATGAAAAGCGACGGTGGACATGGTGTGATCCGTTCCTCCGGATATCAAATCCGGTTTGATGGTGTTTCGATTGCGCCCATCATGTCGGATTGAAAGACAAAGGAGAAACGAGTAGTTTTCTCCATATCATCAAGTTTTATTTGGAGATCGATTGGCCCGCCTGCTGCCCGGAACCCGCGCACTGAGGACGCTGGAAGCGGCGGCCCGGCACCTCAATTTCACCCGGGCCGCGGATGAGCTCGGGCTGACGCCGGCCGCGGTCAGCCACCAGATCAAGGAAATCGAGGATCAGCTTGGCATCGTTCTGTTTACCCGCACCAGCCGGACCATCCGGTTGACCGAGGCAGGCACGGTGCTGTTCGAAGCCTCGCTCGATGCGCTCGACTTGCTCAACCGGGCGGTGTCGCGGGCGCAAAAGATGACGCGCGGCTTGGCGCTCCTGAAGATAACGCTCGACCCGCAGTTTGCGACCAAATGGCTGATGCGGCGCGTCGACGATTTCCGCAAGCATCAGCCCGGGATCGAACTTCGCTTCGACATCACCTATGAAGTCCGCAATTTCGATCGCGACGACGTCGATATCGGCATTCGCTTCGGCACCGGGAAATATCCGGGCATTGTCAGCCACCGTCTGTTCGACAACATCATCATTCCGGTGTGCAGCCCGGCTTTGTTGACCTCCGGTCCGCCGCTTCGAGAGCCGCGCGATCTGTTCCGGCACACGCTTGCCCATATTGTATGGGCGCGCCAGGGCGTGACCTGGCCGAACTGGCGCATGTGGATGGCGGCGGCCGGCATAGACGATTTTGATGACAGCCGGACCATCGTTTTCGGCTCTTCGTCAGATGCGGTGCAGGCGGCGCTCGACGGCAATGCGGTGGCGCTCGCCGATTTCGCCATGGTGGCGAACGACCTGTCGGAGGGACGGCTGGTGCGGCCATTCGAACTCGGCCTCAAGGTCGCGGCCGAGTTCGCCTATTTCCTGGTTTATCCAGCCGCATCGGCAAACGACGCCAGGATCATCGCGTTCAAGGAGTGGATCCTGGGCGAAGTCCACAACCCGCAGCCGGACCCGACGCGCCGGACCTGGGACGAGTTATAGGTCATCCTCGACTCTGGAAGGACTTCAGCCGGCGACCACCGGCGCGCCGAACCAGCCGATCACCGCGCCGATGATCAAAAGCACACCGAGCCAGTGGCCGCCGTCGATCAGGGTCAGGTCCCAGCCGAAATTCTCATAGCGGTGGTTGGACGTCAGCGTCGTGGCGACGAAGCCCAGCCAGAGGACGAAGCCGAAGACCAGGCCGGCGGCAAGGGCCGGCTCGCCGCCGGTCATGGCGCCGACAACCAGAGCAACGACCAGCGCCATGATGAGTTCGGCAATGAAGGAGATGACGAAGGGCAGCTTCGACTTGCTCATCGTCGCCGGATCGAGCTTGGCCGCCTTCAGCCACGGCTTGCTCAAAGCCATGTACCAGACGGCGCCGAACAGCCACGCCACCACGGCCGCGACCACGACCGCCAGCCAGTTCACTGCTGAAAAATCCATAAAGTCCTCCCCTCAAGCATGTCGCCCAAAAGTGTTGAGCGGTCTTGGGATAACGACATGCGTATTCTCAAATCAATCCCGCGATGGAATGCCTGTTCGGCAGCGCCGTCAAGCGAAGCGCCAGACGGTGGTGCGCTTGACCAGGGAATCCTCCAGCGCCCGCGTCACCGCCACTTCGTAGACGGCCAGCGGCTCCAGGCCTGCCTTCGGCATGTAGGAGCGGCCGGGATCGCCGACGAGGATGTCGGCGCCGCGCGCCTTCAGTGTCGAAAACCACGGCATCAGTGTGTCGGCGAAGGATCTGTCGTAGAAGACGTCGCCGGCCAGCACCACATCCCAGCCGGCATCGGTGCCGATGCAGTCGGTGCCGCAAAACTCGATGGCAACGCCGTTGGCTTCGGCATTGAGCCGGATCGCCGTTTCGCAGAACGGGTCGATGTCGGTGGCGATCACTTGTGAAGCACCGGCCTTGGCGGCGGCGATGGCGACAAGCCCCGAGCCGGAAGCGAAGTCGAGCACACGTTTGCCGCGCACTTCAGACGGGTTGTCGAGGATATAGCGGGCAAGGCCCTGGCCACCGGCCCAGGCAAAGGCCCAGAAGGGTGGCGGCAAGCCGATTTCGGTCAACTCGTCCTCGGTTCGCTGCCAGAGGTCATGCGCCTCGTCGGCAAGGCGCAGAAAAATTTCCGGCACGTGCGGCGGCGTCATCAGCGCTGTGTTGTCGAGAATGAACTTTTTCGCGCTGTTCGGCGTGAGGACCGTCACGGAGCGGGCGTCAGGCCGCCCATGCGGCAGACTTCCTTCCATTCGGCCGGAGTCACCGGCTGTACGGAAAGCCGCCCGAGCCTGACCAGCGCCATCTCGGCGAGCTTCGGGTTGGCCTTGACCTGTTCCAGCGTCGGCGGGTTCGGCACGTCCTTGAAGGCGCGGATATCGACACATTCCCAGCGCGGATCGTCGGTCGTGCTATCCGGATGGGCAAGCGCGCAGACCTCGGCAATGCCGACGACGTTCAGCCCCTCATTGGAATGGTAGAAAAAGCCGAGATCGCCGATCTGCATCGCCTTCATGTTGTTGCGCGCCGCATAGTTGCGCACGCCGTCCCATTGCGTGCCGGCCTTGCCCTTGGCCTTCAACGCTTCGAAGGAAAAGACCGAAGGTTCGGATTTGAACAGCCAGTAGTTCATGTCTTTGCTCCTCCGTGGGCCGTAGCCCGAACTAACTAGCCGCCGGCTTGTTGAAGGTCCAGTTCCACTGGCGGATTTCGACTGTTTCAAACAGCCCGGCCTTGGCATAGGGGTCGGCGGCCGACAGCGCCTGCGCACCGGCCAGATCCGGCGCCTCGACCACGGCGAGGGTGCCGTTCGGCTTGCCGTCGGCATCGAGGAACGGACCGGCAAAGGCCAGTGTCTTGTCGGCGTTCAGGCCCTCGAGAAAGGCGACGTGGGCGGGCCGGGTGTCGACGCGCACCTGCAGGCTGCCGGGCTTGTCCTTGCAAATCAACGCAAACAGCATGCTTTCGAAACTCCGGGTTGGGATTGCGACTACAGTTCGCCTTGAACTGCCGAAACCGCGTTTTTGCTTTTATGGTGCCTTCGGGTCAATGCCAAATGACGATCTATCGCGATGGATCTCCGCCACGCTCAAGGCCAAGGCATTGAAATGATTGATCCACTTGAGTTTGATGAAAGTCACAGACGATACCGCTTCGCCCGAAAGAGTAAACTCAGGCAACAGCGCTGCATTGCGAAAAAATAGCACGTGGCGTTTACCAGTGCCGCTTATGAAAGAGGAGACTGATATTTCGTAAATTCAAAAATAATCAATTTTCGATACGCAACACTCCAGCGGGTCAATTGTGAGGATGGGCTGGTTCTTCCAGAACGCCTGAATAGAGGACGCAATGGAGAGCATCGCGCACAGCACGACAATTCGGATCGACGACGCCACGCCTGCTTCCGCGGCCAGCATGGAGACCGAGCGTGTCCTCGTCTCGGCAATCATTCCTTGCCTGAATGAAGAATTGACGATCGGCATCTGTATCCGCAAGGCCCTCGATGCCTTCTCCAGACGCGGTATCAAGGGGGAAGTCGTCGTCGGCGACAATGGCTCCACTGACAAGTCGGTGGAGATTGCGCAAAAGCTGGGAGCGCGGGTCGTCCATCAGCCGGTAAAGGGCTATGGCGCGGCAATCAGCGCTGCAGTTGAAGCGGCCGAAGGCAAATATCTCATCATGGCCGATGCCGATGATTCCTACGATTGGAGCCAGCTTGGCGATTTCGTCGACGCGTTGGAATTGGGTGCGGACTTTGTCATGGGCAATCGGTTCGCCGGCGGTATCGAGCCGGGCGCCATGCCGCTACTGCATCGCTACGTGGGCAATCCCGTCCTGTCCACCATCGCTCGCTGGCTGCACAAATCTCCGATCCGCGACTTCCATTGCGGTATGCGCGGCTTCACTCGACAGGCATTTCAGAAAATCGGCGCACGCTCGACGGGAATGGAATTCGCCTCGGAAATGATCATCAATGCGCATCGCGCCGGACTCGCCATTCGAGAAGTGCCGATCAAGCTCCATCCCGACAAGCGCGACCGCGCGCCGCATCTGCGTTCCTTCCGCGACGGCTGGCGCCATTTGCGGCTCATCATCGCTCATGCACCGGACACGCTTTACCTGATACCTGGCCTTACCCTGCTGGTGACGGGTACTGTAGGCTTGGCTGTGCTTTCGGCCGGCCCGATTCAGTTTAACGGGCATTATTTCGGCATCCATTTTGTCGCGCTTGCGTCCATGTCAACGCTCATCGGACTGTCCGCGACACTGCTGGGCATGTTGGCCAAAGTGGCCATCGCCATCTATCACCCGGTTCAGAAAGGACGCGTCGTCGCCTGGCTCAAACGAGGGCGCCCGCTGGAATGGCTGGTTGGCGGAGGTGTCTTGATCTTTGCCGGAGGGTTCGCGGTAAATCTGCTCCTCGCTCTCCAGTGGTTGCTTGTCGATGAACCGATGGAGCAGTCCGTGCACCTCATATTCACCAGCAGCACTGCGTGCGTGGCCGGCGTGCTGATGACCCTGTCCGGTTTCGTGCTGAAGCTGCTGCTTGATAGTCTTGGCGATCCGCTTCTTTCCGAGTTTCGCCGGCTTGTGCGTAGGTAAGCTCGCAACATGAAAGCAAGCAGGGCTTCTCCGCGTATATGGGATACCGACTGGCTGATTCTGCGCGGGCTCGCCAGGCTGCTCAAGGAGCAGGCACGCGCCCATGTCAGGCCGGAAACACTGATGGTCGATCTGGGTTGCGGAGACATGCCCTATGCCCGGATGATGCGGGAGATGCGGATCGACTATCGTGGCGCGGATATCGACGATGGCGGATCGCTGCGAATCGACGAGCGTGGCCGGGTGCCGCTTGCCGATGGCGCCGCGGGCGCGGTCCTCTCAGTCCAGGTCCTGGAACATGTACGCGACCTCGACGCTTATTGCGCCGAAATCAATCGGCTGCTGCGCGATGACGGTGTTCTGTTGTTATCCACGCATGGCACCTGGCTGTATCATCCTCACCCGGAAGATCATCGACGCTGGACACGAACAGGCCTGATTGCCGATCTCGGGGATCGCGGCCTGGTTGTCGAGGATGTCAAGGCCATCGCCGGTCCGCTGGCCACGACCACGCTGATCCGTCTGACAGGCTTTGCCTTCTTCCTGCGCCGCATCCCTGTTTTGGGGGGCGCTTTCGCGTCGCTGCTGGCCGTGCTCATGAACCTGCGCGCGCTGCTGGAAGACGCCATCACGCCAGCGTCGATACGCGACGACAATGGATGCGTATTCCTCGTTCGGGCACATAAGGCGATCGCATGAACATGCGTGCGCCTTCCACTTACGTCGTTGTGGCGGCGCTGTGTCTCGCGCTTCACAACGCGGTGATGATTCTTTCGGACCGTGCTGGATCGCCTTTATGGCTGGCGGTCCTGTTGTCCTTTGGGATTGTAGCGGCAAGCGGCTACGCCCTGCATGGCGTTTTCACGTTCCGCCAGCCCTTGGCTCTGCCCGGCTTTGCAAGATATCTGCTGGCGATGTCGGCCAATGTTCCGCTGGCGTTCATCTTCACCTGGTTCTGGCGCGACTGGACAGGTCTGGCGATGCCTGTCGCGGCGCCGCTTGCGTCGATCTGCATGCTGGCGATCAACTTTGCGCTCAGCCGCTGGGCGATCGGCGCGCCAAAATCCACATCCGTCAGAAACCCATGAATTTCCAGATGACGATGCCCTCCATCGATCCGTACCTCCTGCAGGGTATCATGTCGCGCCATCTCGCCATGTACCGGAGCAAAGTGCCGTTCTATCAAGCCACGATGCTCGACAGCCTTCGTCAGGTGTGGGCCGGCGATCATCGCAGGCTGCTGGATGTCGGTGGCGGTACAGGCGTAATTGCGCAAGCCATGTCTGAGCTGTTTCCGCTGGAAGGAGTACAAACGGTGGATCTTGTCGACCGTTTCTGCCCTTCGCTAAGCGTGTCCACGCGCCTGTATGACGGCAAGACGTTGCCCTTCAGGGACGATGCGTTCGACGCGGCAACGCTCAACAACGTCATGCATCACGTGCCGCTTGCGGCGCGCGCAGCGCTTCTCAAAGAGATCCGGCGGGTGGTGGATGGACCGCTCTATATCAAGGACCATGAAAGCCTGCATGCGGTGGATCGTCTACGCCTCATGGCAATGGACGCCATTGGAAACATCCCGTTCGGCGGAATGGTATGGGCGCGTTACCTTGATCGTGCCGAGTGGGAGAGGCTCGCCGCCGAGAGCGGCTATCGCATAGCCGCACGCGCGGCGCCGTTGCGATATCGCAAAGGCCTCTACGGATGGCTGTTTCCGAACCGCCTTGAGATTACGCTTCGTCTGGAGCGGGTTTGACGGGCAAGCCCTTGCGGATTTTGACGGTAAGCCACTTCTTCGAGGCGCATGGCGGCGGCATAGAGCGCGTCGCCGGGCATCTTTGCCGCCGGTTCGCGGATAACGGCATCGAAGCGTCCTGGGCTGCAAGCGATGCCGACCTGCCGCCCGAGGGAAAAGTGGATGCGGTGCCGATTGCCTGCCTTCAGCCGATGGAAAAACGCAACGGCCTGCCGATGCCCATACCTCGTATGCGAGGAATAGCGGAATTGGCGCGCGCAGTGCGCGGCAGCGATTCGGTGGTGATGCATGATGCGCTCTACGCTACGTCGATCCTGGCAATGGTGGCGGCCAAAATTTACCGCAAGCGAACAGTGCTTGTTCAACACATTGCCGGCGTTCCGTTCTCTTCGCGTATCCTGCGCTTCGCGATGGCGCTCGCAAACCGTCTCGTGACGCGGCCTATGCTAAGGGCGGCGGATGCTCGCGTCTTTATCAGTGACACGGTGCGCCATGAGTTGCTGGGAACGCCCGCGCGGCACTCTTACAGGCTGCTTTTCAACGGGGTTGACCGCAGCATTTTCCATCCGTCGCGGGACTCGACCGGCGATGGGGGCTCTCCGGCGCGAGGACGTCGCGTTCTTTTCGTTGGCCGTTACGTCGAGAAAAAGGGACTGTCGGTGATCCGCGCGCTGGCGACCTTGCGGCCCGACCTCGAATTCTCGTTGGCGGGCGCCGGCTCGATCAGACCCAGCGCCTGGGGACTTGGCAATGTTCGTGACCTGGGCACTCGGACGCCCATGGAGTTGGCGGACCTCTATCGCACGGCAGATTTCTTGCTGCTGCCAAGCGTCGGTGAAGGGTATCCGCTTGTCATACAAGAGGCGATGGCCTGCGGCCTCCCGGTGATCTGCGGCGCTCCGGTCCACCTTGCCGACCCCGATGCAGCGGTCTGGCTGCGTGGTGTGAACATCGACCTTAGAGATCCCCAAGGGTCAGCGCGTCGCTGTGCTGACGCGATCGATGGTCTTACCCTGACTGCAGCCGACCGTGATGCGATGGCTGCCCATGCCCTGGCGCACTACGATTGGGAAAAGATGGCCCGCGGTGTGATCGCCTTGGCATGCAATAGCCAAGCGGTGGCACCGACAGAGAACCGGCAAGGGAACGTTGCCGATGAATGACCGGTCCGCCGTGAAAACCGACATCAGCAACAGGGACTTTTTCGGTATTGCCGAACGCCCGGCCACAATCGGCCTGAGCGTTCTGATCGCACTTAAGATCATCCTTCTCTTCGCGCTGGCCTATCGCAGCCGGTTCGTCATGGATGAGTTCGGCCAGCTCGGTTACGCGAAATATCTCGGGAACGGCCTGTTTGACACTGTCCAACCGGCCAAGGCGGTAGGTTTCACGATTTTTTGTAAGCTGGCCAATCTCATTGGCTGGGATGCGGCCTCCATTATGATCGTGGGACGCTTCCAGATGGCGCTGCTCGCCTGCGCGACCATCGCTATGATTTATGCATGCGCGCGAGCGCTCGGCCAGGACAGGCCGCGTGCCTTGGCGATTGTCCTTATCCTGCTGTGCTTTTCCAACGTTATGGAACGAATTTTCCGCACGATCTCGGAACCGCTGGCGCTGTTCTTCGCGGTCGCGGCGCTGTTGGTGGTCATCAGCAGGAATTCGGCAAGCGCGAGACGGATTGTCTTCGCTGGCATCCTTAGCGGCCTCGCCTTCCTGACGACCCAGAAATCCATCTATTTCAATGTCGCGCTGGGCATGGGATTGCTCGTCAACGCTTTCATTGCACGACAATACGGAGCCGGGATCAAGCGTGGCGCAGCCTTGGTGCTGGGCTGGATTGTGCCCATCGCCGCGTATTGCGTCGTATTTGGCGGCGCCGACCCGCTCCCGATCGTCCGAGGCCTGATATTCGGCCCAGTTGAAGTCGCGAGCCGCGGCGGTGTCGAATATGGCGGCTTGCGACGTTTTGTGCTCCAGACGCTCGTTCACAACGCAATTCTCTATGCATTCTGCTTCGGCGGAATCGTTCTTGGGTTGCTACGCATCGGAGCGTTGGAAGAGAGACAGCGGATTGCGCTGACGTTCACCGCCGTCATCACGGGCCTGGTTTTTGTTCATGATCAGCCCTGGCCTTATGTCTTCATCATGGCCTTGCCATTCATGGCGCTGTGGTCGCTTGGAGTGCTCGATCGCCATGCGGCTGATGCACTGCCCATGCGTTTTGCGCGGGCGTTGCTCGTGATTGCCGGAGCGATCAGCTACATCAGCAACGTACTCTATCTGCGTATCGACAATCCGGCGCAGCTTGCGCTGATCGCCCGCGCCGAGGCGATGGTCGAACCGGCCGAGTTCTATTTCGACGGCATCGGGATGCTGCCCAATCGACGGGAGCCCTCCACCCTCTGGCTCGACCAGTACTATATCTTGAAAACATTGCAGGAAGGCAGCGAATCGGAAGCGTACAAAATCCTCTCGAACACTCCGCCAAAGGTGATTATCTGGTCATATCGCATGGATATGATCGATCCTGTGATCGCCCCTCTTATCCGCGACAGCTACGTCCAGATCGCTCCCAACATCAGAATGGCCGGCCGTCGCCTTCGCCCCGGCCGTCCGGACGTTTTCAAGGTGCCGGTCCCTGGACGGTACAACCTGTATACGACGAACGGGCAGCCAGCAGATGGCAAGGTCGAGATTAATGGCACCCCGCGTTCCTTGCCTTTGTCGTTGGAGGCCGGTGTCAGCGACGTTGTTCTGCGCAGCGGCCCGGCCGAGGCACTGCTGCTTCCGGAAGGTGACTACGAAAACCTCATCGTCGCCGGTGAGGACAATGCCGAGTTGTTCCGAGGTGTATACAATTAGATATCGGCTTCGGTCTTCAGCGGCCGCGTCATCAGGGCGGACACGGCCTGCCGTATGGTGATCGTGCCATCCAGTATCGCCGACACCGCAGTAATGATCGGCGCGTCGATGCCGCGCTCGGTGGCGATGCGGGCGGCGATGGCAGCCGTCGGGACGCCTTCGGCGAGTGGCAGGCCGGCAAGCGGTTTGCCTTGTCCCAAGGCCAAGCCGTAGGCGAAATTACGCGACTGGGCGGACGAGCAGGTCAGCAGCAAATCGCCGAGGCCGGAAAGCCCCATCAGCGTCTCCGGTTTTGCACCGAAGGACGCGCCGATGCGGCGCAATTCGACGAAACCGCGCGTCACCATGGCGGCCTGCGCGCTGGCGCCGAGCCCTGCGCCGGTGACGGCACCGGCGGCGATGGCAAAGACATTCTTCAGCGCGCCGCCGATCTCGACGCCGATCAAATCGTCGCTGGAATAGCAGCGCAGGTTTTCCGCCGAAAAGCGGGCGGCAAGCGCGGCCGCCAAGGCGTCATAGCGAGCCGCGACCACGACGGCGGTCGGCAGGCCCCTGGCGACATCGGCGGCGAAGCTTGGGCCGGACAAGGCTGCGACCGGGGTTTCCGGCAAAATGTCCGCGACGATTGCCGACAACAGCGCGCCGGTGTCGCGCTCAATGCCCTTGGCGCAAAGAACCAGCGGAATGCCTTTCGGCATAAGGGGCTTTGTCGTCGTCAGCATGGCGCGTAGCGCTTGCGCCGGCGCCACGGCCAGCACGCAATCGACGTCAGTCAACGCAGCGCCGATATCGCTCGTCGCCGCGATGCCGGGCTCGATGGCGATGCCGGGGAGATAGCGCGGGTTCTCACCGCGGTGGATGGCGGCGACCGTTTCTTCATCACGGGCGTAGAGCCGGACATCGTGGCCGGCGCGCAGCATGGCCAGCGCCAGCGCAGTGCCCCAGGCGCCGCCGCCGAGCACGGCGACGCGCCAGCCTGTCTTGTCCCTGTCGCTTGCCTTGCTGCCGGTCATGCTTTCGCTCCACGCCGGCCGGAGCCGACCATCGGCGCCGAAATGCTGTCCAGCGGCCAGCGCGAACGCGGCACGAAATCGAAACCGTTCTCTTGCGACAACCCAGCCCGCAGCCGCTCAATGCCGGCCCAGGCGATCATCGCCGCATTGTCGGTGCACAGTTTCAGCGGCGGTGCGACGAAGGCAAAGCCGGCCTCGGCGCACAGCCTGTGCAACGTCGCCTTGATCGTGCGATTGGCGGCGACGCCGCCGGCAACGACCAGCGAGGGCATGGCCTTGTCCGGAAATTCCTGCCGAAAGCGGGCCAGCGTACGGGCAACGCGGTCGCCCAGCGCATCGGCCACCGCCGCCTGGAACGAGGCGCAGATGTCGGCGACATCTTGCTCGCTCAGCGGCTGGATGGCGGTTGCCGCCTGGCGCACGGCGGTCTTCAAACCGGAGAAGGAGAAATCGGGCTGCGCCGAGCCTTTCATCGGCCGTGGAAAGGCAAAGCGGGTCGCATCGCCCGTTGCTGCCGCCTTCTCGACATTCGGGCCGCCGGGATAGGGCAGGCCGAGCATTTTCGCCGTCTTGTCGAAGGCTTCGCCCAGCGCATCGTCGATGGTGGTCGCCCAGCGCTGGTAGTCGCCGACGCCGCGCACGGCGACGATTTGCGTGTGGCCGCCGGAAACCAGCAGCAGCAGATAGGGAAAGTTGAGCCCGTCGGTCAGCCTTGCGGTCAATGCATGACCTTCGAGGTGGTTAATGGCGATCAGCGGCTTGCCGGCCGCAGCCGCAATTGCCTTGGCCGTCATCAGGCCGACGATCAGCCCGCCGACCAGACCAGGCCCGGCGGTGGCGGCAATGGCGTCGATGTCGGCAAGTGCTGTGCGCGAATCGGCAAGGGCGGCCTCGACGATGCCGTCCAGCGCCTCGACATGGGCGCGCGCGGCGATCTCCGGCACGACGCCGCCAAAGGCGGCATGCTCCTCGATCTGGCTGAGCACGATGTTGGACGCAATGACCGGCGCGGTGGCGCCATCCAGCGTCACCACGCTGGCGGCGGTCTCGTCGCAACTCGTCTCAATGCCCAGAACGCGGATCAATTCGTCGCTGTCTCCAGAGATTGTGTCGCCGGACTTTCCTAGTTAGTAGAGGCAGGCCTCGTTAGGGAGAGTGCCGGAAACGCAAAGCCAGCCGGGGGTTATCACGGACCGCGCGCCATGCAAACTTTGAAAATCGGAACACGCGGCAGCCCGCTCGCGCTCGCCCAGGCGCATGAGACGCAGGCGCGGCTGATGGAAGCGCATGGCATGCCGGCGGAAGCGTTCGAGGTGGTCGTCATCTCGACCAGCGGCGACCGCATCCAGGACCGGCCGCTGTCGGAAGCCGGCGGCAAGGGCCTGTTCACCAAGGAGATCGAAGAGGCTCTGCTGGCCGGCACGATCGACATCGCCGTGCATTCCTCCAAGGATATGCCGACGGTGCTGCCGGGCGGGCTCGGACTCTCGGCTTTCCTGCCGCGCGAGGACGCGCGCGATGCCTTTATCGGCAAGGCGGTGAAAAGGATCATCGACCTGCCGCAAGGCGCCAAGGTCGGCTCGTCCTCGCTGCGGCGCCAGGCGCTGATCCGGCGCATGCGCCCCGACCTCGACGTCGTCATGTTTCGCGGCAATGTGCAGACGCGGCTGCGCAAGCTGGAGGAAGGCGTCGCCGAAGGCACCATCCTCGCCCATGCCGGGCTGAAACGGCTCGGGCTCGGCCATGTCGTGACGGATCTGATGCCGCTCGATGCTTTTCCGCCGGCGCCGGGGCAAGGCGCAATCGGCATCGAGACCCGCATCGGCGACAGCGCTGTGGAACAGATGCTGACCGCCATCCATGATGAGCCGACGGGCCAGGCGCTGGCCTGCGAGCGCGCCTTCCTGGCGGCACTCGACGGCTCCTGCCGCACGCCGATCGCAGGCTATGCGACGATAGCAGGCGGCACGCTGACCTTCGCCGGGCTGATCATTTCGCCTGATGGTACACAATCGCATGAGGTGAAGGCCGAGGGTCTGGCGCAGGATGCCGTTCGTATCGGCACGGACGCCGCCAGGACGGTGCGGGCCAAGGCCGGCGAAACCTTCTTCGACGGCTGGGTCTGAGATGCGTGTCCTGGTGACGCGGCCGCAACCCGGGGCGTCGCGCACCATGCGGCGGCTGCAGGGGCTGGGATTTGAGCCGATCCTTCTGCCACTGACCGAAACGGTAGCGCTGCCTGTTGGCGTCGATGTGGTTGCCGGCGATGCCGTCGCGGTTACGAGCCCCAATGCCGTGCGCCATGCGCCAAAAGGGCTCATCGCGGCGCTTGCCGCCTTGCCTTGCCACGCCGTCGGCGCAAGGACGGCTGAAGCGGCGCGCGCGGCAGGGTTTTTGTCGGTCAGCGAAGGGCCGGGCGATGCCGAGAAACTGGCCGATACGATTGCCGCCGGCCTTTCCGGCAAGGCGATCATCTATCTCACGGGACGCGTGCGGTTTCCGGCTTTCGAGACGCGGCTGCGGCAGGCCGGTGTCGAGGTCCACGCCATCGAAGCCTACGACACTGTCTTACTGAACTATTCCAATGATGAAATCCGTGCGCGCCTGTCCGGTCAGGCGGTTGATGCGGTGCTGCTCTATTCGGCCAAGGGGGCGGCAGCGTTGCAGGCCTTGGCCAAGCGGGCGGAATTAGGCCATCTCCTTGGAAAGGCGCGGATTTTTGCCCTGTCCGAGCGCATAGCAGCTGCGTTCGGCAATGCCGCCGGCAAAAAAATAGACGTTGCCCGGGAACCGCAGGAGGAGGCGTTGCTTGAGCTGTTGCGTGCAGACCCCTGACCCCCCGTGTCATCACGCCGCCCCTTTTCACCGCTTGGTGATGTGCTAGACCATTTTTAAACCATCACGCGCCGTCAGGCGTTGAGACGAAGCAGGATTTGCGGAGCCCAGGCATGGTCAAGACGCCGAAGATGCGACATTCGAAAGGCCGCCGCGAGCCGGTGACCATCGAGCTCGAACCCGGCGCCGTCTCGCGCATCGTCCATGCGGATGCCGCCAAGGCGGATGGCGATGTGGCGGCATCCTCTGGCCCCGATGCGACCGAGACCTCGGCCGAATCGGTCATGCACGAGGAGGCGGCTGCCACGGCCGATGCACAGCCGGAGACGCCTGACGAGCCGGTTCATGCTGACCAAGCTGATCTCGAGCCGTGGGAGCATTCCGACGCCGCGGCGCAGGCCGCGCCGGAGAGCACCGGTGCCAAGGTGTCCGGCGAGCCGGAAAGGCCTTATCCCGCCGCCTCGGACGCACCGTCGCACGCCAGGACCTCCGATTACAGTTTCGAGGATGCCTCGCCCAAGCCGCGTGCATCCAAGGAAACGCCTGATACAGCCGAGGTGAGGAGCCAGCCCATGGCAGCGCAGCCGAAGCGTTCCAACGGCATTGCCGCCGGCATCATTGGCGGTGTCATCGCGCTGGCCGCCGCCGGCGGGCTGCAGTTTGCCGGCGTGCTCGGCGCCCCGGGTTCGGGCGGTGGCACCGTCTCGCTCGACGGCGTCAATGGCGAGATCGCCTCGCTGAAGAGCGAAATCGCCGACCTCAGGGAAGCCAGCGGCGGTGGCGCCGCAACGGCCAAGGTGGACGGGCTGTCATCTTCTCTGGATCAGGTGAAGGCCGATGTCGCATCGCTGAAATCGGCGGTCGAGCAAGGCGGCGCCGGCGACAATGCCGGGCTTGCCGCGCTCGGCGACAAGGTCAAGCAGATCGAGACAGCGGTCGCCGCGCTCGGCCAGGCCGGCAGCACGGCGCCCGTCGACCTCGCGCCGCTCACCGAAAAGCTGGCTGGTCTGGATACGTTGGTGAAATCGGCCGGCGAGGAAGCCAAAGCGCAGGAGGCCAAGATCGCCGCGCTCGAACAGTCGGTGACGCAGCTCGCTGGCAAGGTCGATGCGCAGGCCTCGCAGCCGAAGATCGCGATGGCCATCGCCGCTTCGGCGCTGAAGTCGGCGCTCGACCGCGGCGCGCCGTTTGCCGCCGAGCTGGAAACCTTCGCGGCGATCTCGCCCGATGCGCCGCAGATTGCGGCGCTGCGCCCCTATGCCGAAAAAGGCGTCCCCACCCGCATCGAAATCGCCGGCGAGGTTGATGCCGCAGCCACTGCGATGGTCGCTGCCGCGACGCCGGTCGACGAAAATGCCGGCTTCTTCCAAAACCTTTTGTCGAGTGCCGAATCGCTGGTCAAGGTGCGTCCGATCGGCGCCGTCGAAGGCGCCGGCGCGCCCGAAACCGTGGCGCGCATGGAGATGGCGGTCAACCAGGGCGACTACGCCAAGGCGCTCAGCGAGTATGCGACGCTGCCGGATGCGGTGAAAGCCGCGGGCGCCGATTTTGCCGGCAAACTGAAAGCGCGCATCGAGGTCGAGACGCAGGTCGACGCGCTGATTGCGGGCGCGATGAAGGCATGAGGACGACACGATGATCCGCATTCTCATCTTTCTCGCCGCCGCCTTCGCGCTCGCCCTGGGCTTTGCCTGGCTGGCAGATCGTCCCGGCGAGATGGTCGTCACCTTCAATGGCTACCAGTACCAGGTCAGCCTGATGGTGGCGGCAGTGGCGATCGTTGCCGTCGTCGCCGCGGTGATGATCGTCTGGTGGCTGATCAAGGCGCTGTGGAACAGCCCGTATACGATCTCGCGCTACTTTCGCGTGCGGCGCCGCGACCGCGGCTACCAGGCGCTGTCGACCGGCATGATCGCCGCCGGCGCCGGCGATGGCGCCCTGGCGCGCAAGAAGACAAAGGAAGCGGCCAAGCTGATCCGCTCCGATCAGGAGCCGCTGATCCATCTGCTCGAAGCGCAGGCCTCACTGCTCGAAGGCGACCACGAGGGCGCGCGCGAGAAATTCGAGGCGATGCTCGACGATCCCGAAATGCGGCTGCTCGGCTTGCGCGGGCTCTATCTCGAAGCCGAGCGGCTGGGCGACCGCAACGCAGCGCGCCACTATGCCGGACGCGCCGCTGCCGTGGCGCCGCAACTGGCCTGGGCCGCGGAATCGACACTCGAAGACCTGACCGGGCGCGGCGACTGGGACGGCGCGCTGAAGCTGGTCGAGGCGCAGAAGTCGACGCGGCAGATCGAACGCGACGCCGCCAACCGCCGCCGCGCCGTGCTTTTGACCGCCAAGGCGCAGGCGCTGACCGACAGCGACCCCAACGCGGCGAAGGCTGCGGCGCTCGAGGCCAACAAGCTCGCGCCCGATTTCGCGCCCGCTGCGGTTGCGGCGGCCAATCTCCTGTTCAAGCAGAATGATGTCCGCAAAGGCTCCAAGATACTCGAGGCAGCCTGGAAAGCTGAGCCGCATCCGGAGATTGCCGAGCTCTACACGCATGCAAGGCCGGGCGATGCGGTGGTCGACCGCCTGAACCGGGCGAAAAAGCTGCAGGAGCTGAAGCGCAACAACGCCGAATCGTCGATGACGGTGGCGCGCGCCGCGCTCGACGCGCAGGATTTTTCCACCGCCCGCCGCGAGGCGGAAGCGGCGATCCGCATGGATCGGCGGGAAGGCGCCTACCTGCTCCTGGCCGATATCGAGGAGGCCGAGACAGGCGACCAGGGCAGGATCAGGCAATTGCTGTCCAAGGCTGTCAGGGCGCCGCGCGATCCGGCCTGGGTTGCCGACGGCGTCGTCTCCGAACGCTGGGCGCCGGTGTCGCCGGTCAGCGGCAAGCTCGACGCCTTCACCTGGCGCGCGCCGATGGAGCGGCTCGGCCAGCTCATCGACAGCCATGAGGAAACACCTGGGGCCGAGGTACCGGTGCTTGCTGCACCAGCCAAGCCGGCAAAGGAGGCCGAGGTGATCGACCATCCGGCCCTGGCCAAGACGATCGGCGAAGCGCCGACCGAGCCGAAGCCGGTTGTGGGCGACGACCATGTCACGCCGGTCACCGCCGCCGCCTTTACTGCCGTGCCTTCGGATGCAGAAGCCGTCGAACCGGCCGAGGAGGTTATCCGGCTGCCCGACGACCCCGGCGTCGACCCTGACGACGAAGCGGAAAAATCACCACGCCGGTTCCGCCTGTTTTGACCTCTGACCTGATGTGAGCACCATGTTCGAACGCGTCCTGTCCTTTCTGAAAGACCTTCCTTCCGGGGCCGGTGCTCGCGCCAATGCGGACGATCCGCGCGTTGCCGCGTCTGCGCTGCTCTATCATGTGATGAATGCCGACGGCGTGCGCCAGGATGTCGAGTGGGAGCGGTTCAAGCAGGTGTTGGGTGAGAGCTATTCGATCGGCGGCGATGAGCTCGATGCGCTGGCTGCCGCCGGCGAGCGCGCCGACAATGAGGCGATCGACCTCTATGCCTTTACCAGCGTCTTGAAACGCCATCTCGATGCCGAGGCCCGCAAGGCCTTCATCGGCCTGATGTGGGAGATCGTCTATGCCGACGGCGAACTGCATGAGCTGGAAGACAACACCGTCTGGCGCGTCGCCGAACTGATCGGCGTCGAACGCCAAGACCGGATCGAGGCACGTCGCAAGGCGGCCGCCGCCGCGCCCGGCGCCAGTGGAACGTCGAGCGACGAGTAGGATCCCAGCTCTCCATGCCGCCTAGACCGAGCTCGAAACCGAAAATCCTGATCGTGCTGCATCAGGAGACTTCGAGCCCCGGCCGGGTCGGCCACATGCTGCTCGAGGAAGGTTTCGATCTCGACATCCGCCGGCCGCCGCTCGGCGACAGCCTGCCGGAAACGCTGGATTTGCATGCCGGCGCTGTCGTGTTCGGCGGGCCGATGAGCGCCAATGACGAGGACGAGTTCGTCCGCCGCGAGACCAACTGGCTGAACGTGCCGCTACGCGAGAACCGGCCCTTCCTCGGCATCTGTCTTGGCGCGCAGATGCTGGCCAACCATCTCGGCGGCAAGGTCGAAGGGCATGGCGAGGGGCTGGTCGAGATCGGCTGGTATCCGCTGATGCCGACCGAAGCCGGCAAAAAGCTGATGCACTGGCCCGACATGGTCTACCAGTTCCACCGCGAAGGCTTTTCACTGCCGAAAGACGCGACGCTTCTGGCGACGGCGGAAACCTACCCCAACCAGGCCTTCCGCTATGGTGACAATGCCTGGGGCATCCAGTTCCATGGCGAGCTGACCAGGATGATGATGCAGCGCTGGGTGGTGCGCGGCGCGCACCGCTTCGAATTGCCCGGCGCGCAGCCCGGCCGCGACCATCTCGGCGGCCGGCTGATCTGGGACATGCACCTCAAGCGCTGGCTGAGCGAGTTTTTGCAGCTGATCTTCGGCAAGCCTACTGCGGGATAGAGTAAATTCAACTACTCTGAGCGGCCGAGCTTGCCCAAAGACGACTTACTTTCGGGAGGCGTGGACGACTGCTTTGCGACGCATGCCGGTCGTAGCGATAAATTGAAAGATGCCTATCACCAGACTTTAATAACGGAAGAATCGACCTCATCGATTGCAGCGAGAGTGACTGCCAAATTTTGAAGATCACATCTGCGCAAGATGATAACACTAGCGACATTATGTGTATGACGGGGCGGTTCAGCGCGATCTTCTTCGCGGCTCAGCGACACGAGAGCGTGGATTTACTTATCCAGACATTCAAGATCAGCGCTCAACTATAACTTGGATTCTCGATTTCTCATGGGCGTAGCGCCAAGAACCTGCTACTGAAGGTTCAAACTAGGCAATATCCACAGGTAACCTTGTGCGCCGACTCGCAGCCATCCTTGCCGCCGACGTCGTTGGGTATAGCCGCCTCATGGGAGTGAACGAGGTCGGCACGCTTGCCGCGCTCAAGCTTCATCGTAAGGAACTGGTAGACGGCAAGATCGTCGAGCACGAAGGACGAATCGTAAAGCTGACCGGCGACGGAATGCTGGTCGAGTTCCCGAGTGTGGTGAACGCGGTCGCCTGCGCCGCCGACATTCAGCGAAAGATGCGCGAGCGGAACATCGACATACCCGAGGACAGGCGGATTGAATTCCGCATTGGCGTCCACCTCGGTGACATCATCGTCGATGACGATGACATCTATGGCGAGGGTGTGAACGTCGCGGCACGAATCGAAACCATCGCCAAGTCCGGTGGAATCGCGGTTTCCGGCCCAGTGCGCGACAATGTGGGCAACCGGCTCGACCTCCTCTTCGAGGATACCGGCGAGCAGAAGCTAAAGAACATCGAACAACCTGTAAGGGTTTACAACGTGTCGCTCGATCCACGTGCTGCGAGCGTAGAGCAGACGCCTCAAGGCAATCTGCTGCTGAGGGAGAAGCCTTCAATAGCGGTGCTCCCCTTCCTCAATATGAGCGGAGATCCGGAGCAGGAGTACTTTTCTGACGGGATTACCGAGGACATCATCACGGACCTTTCCAAGATCTCAGGCCTGTCGGTCATCGCCCGTAATTCTGTATTCACTTATAAGGGCAAGCCGGTCGACATACAGGATGTGAGCCGGCGCTTCAACGTAACGAGCGTCTTGGAAGGAAGTGTGCGCAAGGTTGGACAGCGCGTGCGAATAACAGCTCAGCTCATCAACGGAAAGGATGGAGTCCATCTGTGGGCCGACCGCTACGACCGGGAACTGACTGATATCTTCGCTATCCAGGACGAGATAACGAGAACGATCGTCGACCAACTGAAGGTAAAGCTTCTGCCGGAGGAGAAAAAGATCGTTGGCCAAGCGCCAACCGAGAACATCGATGCCTACACCTACTATCTTCGCGGGCGGCAGTTCTTGCATAGGCACTCGAGAGCATATTACACGCTTGCGAGGCGAATGTTTTCGAAAGCGGTCGAGCTCGATCCGCTTTATGCCCGAGCGTATTCCGGGATCGCCGACTGCGACTCCTTTTTGTTTCTACATTATTATGAGAACATAGCAGTCGAGAGTATTCTGGCCACCAGCGCCAAGGCACTCGATCTTGAGGGTGGCCTGTCCGAGGCTCATGCTTCGCGCGCATTGGCCTTATCGCTCGGGGAGCGTTATCCCGAGGCTGAGACGGAATTTGAACGCGCGATTGCCCTGAATCCTAACCTGTACGAAGCCCACTACTTTTTCGCTCGCGCCTCCTTCGCGCAGGGTAAACTCGATCAAGCCGCGCGGCTATATGAACGGGCGGTTGAGATCAAGCCAGATGACTACCAGAGCCAGATCCTGCTGATCCCGATCTACCGTTCCCTAGGCCGGGACAAGGATATTATCGATGCAGCGCGCGCAGGAATTAAGCTGGCCGAAGGCGAGTTGGCTCTGCATCCCGATAACCCGCGCCCAGCCTATCTAGGCGCCGGCGCGCTTGCCGAAATTGGAGAGATCGCCCGTGCGAGGGAATGGACGTCGCGTGCGTTGGCCATTGATCCCGACGATATTCTAACCCAATACAATGCTGCTTGCGTCTACTCGCTTTTGGAGGATGCCGAGCCGGCGCTAGATTTGTTGGCGCGTCTGCTTCCGCACGCAAATCACGAGACCAAGGCATGGGTCAAACACGACTCTGACTTCGCCAAGCTTCACAATCATCCTCGCTGGCAGAAAATACTTGAGCTGGTAACCTGATTGCAACGAGTGGACCTCATCTTGGCGACGGCTTGCCGCCCGAGCAACGACCGCTTCGGGCCAGCTCACGATGTTGCTCGCATCGACCCGAGGGCCCTATTGAAAATCTGAGGCCCGAAGCTGTCCGTCCACTTCTCGGCCCCATCTCAGCCGCGCAAGCCGATTGTCCCGAGCGTCGATCCAGCGACTTAGATCCGCGCTCGATCAGTTGCGGCTGTTGAGATGCCGCACCCGGCGCAGCTGCGGAAACAGCACCGCCCATAGCCCAGCGACGGCAATCGCGCCGACGCCGCCGATCACCACTGCCGGCACGGTGCCGATCAGCGCCGCCATGGTGCCGGCGCGGAATTCGCCGACTTCGTTGGAGGCGCCGACGAAGACCTGATTGACGGCGTTGACGCGGCCGCGCACCTCGTCCGGGGTCCACAGCTGGATCAGCGTTTCCCTGATATAGACGCTGAACATGTCGGTGGCGCCGAGGCCGGCAAGGGCCAGGATCGACAGCCAGGTGATGGTGGAGACGCCGAACAGCACGGTGAACGCGCCAAAGCCTGCGACGAAGCCGAGCATGATCTTGCCGGCATTGTCGCGCAGCGGGTGTCCGGCAAGCCAGACCGCGACACAGATGGCGCCGATGCCCGGCGCCGAGCGCAGCAGGCCGAGGCCCCAGGGGCCGAGTTCGAGAATGTCGCGGGCATAGACCGGCAGCAGCGCCGAGGCGCCGGACAGAAGCACGGCGAAGAGGTCGAGCGAGATGGCGCCGAGCACGATCTTCTCGCTCCAGATGTAGCGGAAGCCGGCAAACAAAGTTTCCATCGTCGGCTTGTCGGTGGCGCTTTGCTGGGCCGGCTTGGGAATGGTGAAGATCAGCAGGCCAGCCACCAGCATCAGCACGGAGGCGGTGGCGTATGCGGCTTCGGCGGAGACGCCATAGAGCAGGCCGCCGGCGACCGGGCCGACAATGGTTGCCGTCTGCCAGGCCGACGAGTTCCAGGCGATCGCATTGCCGAAATCCTCCGGCGGCACCAGATTGGCAAACAGCGACGATGAGGCCGGGCCGTAAAAGGCGCGCGCCATGCCGAACAGCGCCAGTACGATGAAGATCGGCAGCGGACTGACGAGGCCGCGCAGCGTGAAGTACAGGAGAACAAGCGCACAGCTTGCCTCGGTGACGGTGGCCAGCGCCATGATCAGGCGGCGCCCAAAACGGTCGGCGACGACGCCGGTGACCAGCACCAGCAGCAGCGACGGCAGGAACTGGACGATGCCGACAATGCCGAGATCGAAGGGATTGCGCGTCAAATCATAGATCTGCCAGCCGACGGCCACGGACACGATCATGGTGGCGAAGGTGGTGAGGAAGCGCGCCGCCCAATAGCTCAGGAAGGAGCGGTGGCGGAAAGCGGCGTAGCGCTGGTCCGGCGACGTTTGTTCTGCTGTCATGGAGAGAGGCCCCGTTGTAAAGACTTGGCCGGCGGGGCACTTCCACGATGGGCGCTGTTCCGGCCAGGGAACTAAGTTCGCCGGGGCATGTGCGCCTGAATCAATCTGGGATCAAGGGATTTCCGGTCCGTTTGACGGAACGGTATGGAAAATCATTCCCTCAGTGCGGCGGAGATAGCCTGCAAACCGCCCTGCAATTCCGCCTCTTTCGGCCAGCCGAATCCGATGCGGAAAAATCGCTTCGGCATGTCGAACCAGTGGCCTGGGCCGACATAGGTGCCGTGGCTTTCCAGCAGATTGACGTAGAAACGGTCGAGGTCGAAGTCGGAGCCGACATTCAGCCTGGGAAAGCCGACGACGCCCCCTTGCGGCCGCACCCAGTCGACCAGGGGTTCGCGGTCGATCCAGGCCTGGACGATGTCGCGGCGCTTGGCCATTTCGGGCAGCAGTGCGGCCAGGAAGGCGTCGCGGCGCTCCAGCATGCCGCGCGCAATGCCTTCGTCGATGACGCTGCCGCAAATGCCGATCTGCTCCTTGGCGGCGAGGAAGCGCTCCTGCAGCTCGGCATCCCTGGTGATCAGCCAGCCGATGCGAATGCCGGGAATGCCGAAGGCTTTCGACAGTGACGAGACGCTGATGGCCTTGGGGCTGAGAGAGGCCGCCCCCGGCAGGCGCTGTCCGTACGAGAGGTCGCGATAGGTCTCGTCGACCAGCAGATGGCAGTTGCTCGCTTCGGCGAGCGCAATCAGCGCATCGAGATCGGCCCGGGCCATCATCGTCCCGGTCGGGTTGTGCGGGCAGGTGACGCTGATCAGCCTGGTGTTGGGTTGCAGCTGGGCCGCGACGCGGCCGACATCGATGGCAAAACCTCTGTCGAAGTCGAGGTCGACATAGGAGATGGCGCAGCCGATCGCCTTGGGTGTCTCGATGTTGGTGGCATAGTTCGGACGGACGACGACGAGATGGTCGCGCTCGGACAAAATCGAGGTCGAGATGATGAACAGCGCGCCGGCCGCACCGGCCGTGACCAGTACATCGTCAGCGGAGATGCCTTTGTCCTGCGCCGCGATCAGCGCCCGCAGCTCCTTGTCACCACGATGCTCGCCATAGAACAAAGTGAGGTCCGGCAGCGACAGGCCGATGTCGGAGAGTTTCTGATCGGCGATCGAGCTTTCGGAAAGGTTATAGCGGATGCGATCGTAGCCGTATTCCTCCGGCGCCTCTTTCTCGATCACCATTCTGGCATAGTTCATGGCTGCTCCCCCAAAGTCCTGACATTTCAGAGGTACAAGCCATAAAAGCACGAAGCCTGCCAAGAGTCGGATGATTTCAGGTCTTTTCGCCCTGAAATCTGAATCCGTCTCTAAATCAAAGAGAGAGCATGATGTCGTCCGAAAACCGCTTCACACTTTTCGGCATCATGCTCTAGCTCATTCGCCGGCAGGCTTCTGTTCCAGCCGTCCAAACTGTTGGCTCAGCGCCGAGCGCAGTTGATCAGGCCGGGACTTTGGCCTTGCGACCCTTGGCTTTGGCCGGCGCGGCCGCGGCGGCCTTGCGGCCGAGGCCAATCGACTTGGCCAGCTCGGAGCGCGACGCCGCGTAGTTGGGGGCAACCATCGGATAATCGGCCGGCAGGCCCCATTTGGTGCGGTAGGCTTCCGGCGTCAGGTTGAAATGGACGCCGAGATGGCGCTTCAGCGATTTGAATTTCTTGCCGTCTTCGAGGCAGATGATGTAGTCCGCCGTCACCGACCGCTTGGGATTGACGGCTGGGATTTGCGGCGGCGCCACCGGAGCCGGCGGTTGGCTGAGCCCGCCGATCGATGCCGCAACGCTGGCGATGAGATCGCTCAGGCCGGCAACGGGCAAGCGGTTCTTCTCGACGTAAGCGGACACGATATGGGCGGTTAGTTCGAGCAGGTCGATGTCCTTGTCAGAGTCGTTGCTGTCGTCGGCCAATTTATCTCTCCGTCGCTAGGGGGTGGCGGAAACGTCCAGAGCTGTCCTGCGGAGCGGGAAATCCGCTCTAGTCATTTGTCTTGCCGCATTTGTACGGTTGCGCCAGATGATTCCATCCGGTGCAACCGCTCTAATCGCCAAACCTGCGTAACGCAATGACTTCGTGTCGCGTCACACGTTATTTTGAACAACTATACTGAATCTCAATACTATCGGACGATCAGCGCCCGGTCGCGCCATAGTCGAAAGCCGCCCTCGAAGGCGCGCGTATTGTCGCCGCGCCTGGATTTGGCGGGCAATTCATCCAGTCTGTCGACATTGCCGCCGCCGATGACGACGTAGTCCGGCTGCAGGGCCGCACGCAGCCGCTCGACGACGTCGAAGACGTATTTGCGCCATTTCTTCTTGCCGTATTTCTCCAGGCCGCGCTCGCCGATATAGTCCTCGAAACTGCGGCCCTTGCGGTAGGGCAGATGCGCCAGTTCCATTGGCTGGCCGACATTGTCGAGGATCATCGCCGCACCGAGGCCGGTGCCGAGGCCGAGAAACAGCATGCGTCCGCGATCGTAGCTGCCAATCGCCTGCAGCAGCGCATCGTTGACGACCTTGACCGGCTTGCCGAAGGCGGCTGCGAAGTCATAGCCGTCCCAGCCCTTGCCGAGATTGGCGGGATCGAGCGACGGTTTGTTGTTCCTGACAGGGCCGGGATAACCCATCGAGATCACATCATAGGCCAGCCCTTCGGCCAGCGTCTTCACCGTGGCGACCATCTGCTGCGGCGTCAGGTCCGGTCCGGAATCGGCGCGGCGCGGTTCGCCGCCGGCGCTGGTGAGGATTTTTACATGCGAGCCGCCGACATCGATCGTCAGCACGATCGGTTCGGCCCCGGCCGTCGCGGGCTTGGCTGCCTTGGCCATGTCGTTTCCTCCGCTCACTTGGAGCATCCCCCGTTTCAGGGAAACGGGGGATGCTCCAACTCTTTGTTTTTACGCAATTCCGGACGGAAAAACCGCTCACACTTTTCCTGGAATTGCTCAAGTCGGATTGATCCAGCCGTTGGGCGGGCCGAAGCTGGCCATGGCGTCGGCCGGGCCCCAGGTCCTCGGCTCATAGATATGCGGCGGTGTGGTGTCGCCCAGCACCGGGCCGACGATGCGCCAGGCAAGCTCGCTTGCGTCCTGGCGGGTGAACAGCTGGCCATTGCCGTTCATGGCGTCGCCGATCAGCCGCTCATAGGGCGGCATGTCGCCCTTCGAGTCGTCGAGCGCGGTGAGCTCGACCTGCTCGCCGACCATGTCGTCGCCGGCCGCCTTGCGCTGCGCCCCGATCGAGATCGCCACCTGCGGGTCGATGCGGAAGCGGACGTAATTGGCATCGCCCGGCTTGATCGGATCGAAGACGTCGAGCGGCGGCCGCTTCAGCCGCACGATCACTTCGGTGACGTGCACCGGCATGTTCTTGCCAGTGCGGATGAAGAACGGCACGTCCTGCCAGCGCCATGTGTCGACCATGAAGCGCACCGCGGCAAAGGTCTCGACCGGCGAGTTCGGCTTCACGCCTGGCTCCGCGAGGTAGCCGGTGAACTGGCCGCGCACGACGTCATCCTTGGTCAGCGTGCGGATGGCGCGCAGCACCTGCACCTTCTCGTCGATCAGATCGTCGGCCGAGCGGCCGACGGGCGGCTCCATGGCGAGCAGAAGCAGGATGTTGAGCAGATGGTTTTCGATCACGTCCCGGATAGCGCCGACATCGTCATAGAACTTGCCACGGCCCTCGATGCCGAAATCCTCGGCCATGGTGATCTGCACGCTTTCGACGAAGTTGCGGTTCCAGATCGGCTCGAGAAAGGAATTGGCGAAGCGGAAATAGAGCAGGTTCTGGATCGCTTCCTTGCCGAGATAATGGTCGATGCGGAAGATCGACTGCTCGTCGAACACCAGATGCAGCACCCGGTTCAGCCAGCGCGCCGACTGCAGATCGTGGCCGAACGGCTTTTCCACCATCAGCCGCGCGCCATGGGCGGTACCGGACTGTTCCAGCCCCTGAACCACCGTCTCGAACATGGTTGGCGGCACCGCCATGTAGTGCAGCGGCCGCTGCGCCGAGCCGAGCGCGGTCTTCAGCTTTGCGAAGGTCGCGCCGTCCCGGTAGTCGCCGCTGACATAGCGCAGCAGGTTGGCAAATTTGGCGAAGACTTTTTCGTCGATCTTGCCGACGGCATTGACGATACCGTCGCGGGCTCTCGCCTGCAGCTGCTTGATGTCCCAGGCATCGAAGGCAACGCCGATCACCGGCTCGGCCAGCGTCCCCTTGGCGACCATCTGGTAAAGCGCCGGAAATATCTTCTTGTGAGCGAGGTCGCCGGTTGCTCCGAAGAGCACCAGCGTGTCGGACCGGTCCTGGCTCATGCGTTCGTCTCCCCTGTCGGCTTCACTTGCCGGCCTTCGGCTTCTCGACATGCCCGCCGAAGGCATAGCGCATGGCCGACAAAAGCTTGTCGGAGAATTCGGATTCGCCTTGCGAGGAGAAGCGGTCGAACAGCGCCGAGGACAGCACCGGCGCCGGCACGCCGGTGTCGATCGCCGCCTTCAGTGTCCAGCGTCCCTCGCCGGAGTCCGAGACGCGGCCGCCGAACTGAGCCAGCCCGGGGTCGCTCTTCAGCGCGCCGGCGGTGAGGTCGAGCAGCCAGGAGCCGATTACGCTGCCATGGCGCCAGACTTCGGCAACCTGCGGCAGGTCTATGTCGAACTGGTAGTATTGCGGGTTTTCCAGCGGGCTGGTCTCGGCATCCGCGGTGCGCTGCCTTTTGCCGGCATTGGCCGATTTCAGAATGTTCATGCCTTCGGCGTAGGCTGCCATGACGCCGTATTCGATGCCGTTGTGGATCATCTTGACGAAATGACCGGCGCCGCTCGGTCCGCAATGCAGATAGCCGAAGGGTGCGGTCCCCGCAGCTTTGTCCGGCGTGGCGCCGGCATCGGCGCCGGGCGCCAGCGTGGCGAAGATCGGATCGAGATGTTTGACCGCAACGTCGGGGCCGCCGATCATCAGGCAGTAGCCGCGCTCCAGGCCCCAGACGCCGCCGCTGGTGCCGACATCGACATAGTGCAGGCCCTTGGCCGCAAGCTCGGCGGCCTGGTCGACCGCGTCGTGGTAGTAGGAGTTGCCGCCGTCGATGATGATGTCACCGGGCTCCATCAGTGCTGCCACCTGGTCGGCGATCTTGCCGGTGATTGCCGCCGGCAGCATCAGCCAGGCGCTGCGCGGCTTGGACAGCTTGCCGACAAACTCCTCCATCGAGGCGGCGCCGATGGCGCCGTCGGCGACCAGGGTGGCAACGCTTGCCGGGTCGATGTCGTAGACGACGCATTCATGGCCGTCGCGCATGAGGCGGCGCACCATGTTGGCGCCCATCCTGCCCAGTCCCATCATTCCGATCTGCATGGTGTTGTCCCAGTCGCTGGAGGAAAGAAAATTACTGGCGAGTTAGTTCTTCAATGCCGACGGTGAAGTCGACATTCTCCCAACGGTTGCCGTCGGGCCAGAAAAAAGTGAAGATGATCGTGTTACCCGGCGGAATATCGGCCACGGGCAAGTCAGCCAGATGAACGCCCAGCGCGTTTTCGGCTGTGTCGATTTCGTGGATGGTCTGCCAATGGTCGCCGCTCCAGCGGATCAGCGCCGGCTGCAGCAATTCGATGCGCAGGCTCTTGCCGGCCTGCATCGTGCGCAGCTTGTTGTTGAAGCGCCATATCCTGAGCGGCGAACCGGTCTTGCCCTCGATGTAGCGCTTGACGCCTTGCGGCGGCATGTCGAAGACGGCGCCGTCGCGCAGCGAACGCAACAGCTTGATGTGCTCCGAATGTGCCCAGACCAGCGGCATGGCGCTGCCCGACGGCTTGCCCAGCCGCAATTCGCGTTCCGGCAAATCGGCGCCGTCCCAGACCTGTTCCGGCAGCAGGCCGCCTGGCCCGGCGGACGCCTCGAATGTCTTGAGCAGGCTTGCCGCCTTGTCCTTGTTTCCGGCGGCCAATTCGTAGTGGGCGCGTTCGCCGGCGAGCAGCGGCCAGGGGCGTCCCTCGCCGGTGCCATCGAAGGGCGCGCCGTCGGCCTGTTCGCCATAGCCGTCGCTGGTGTAGCGATACCAGAGAGGTCCTTGCGGCAGGTCGCAGCGCAATTGCGCGTCGATGATCGTGACCGTGTCGACAATGCGCGGGTCATCCGCGGCTCTGAGGCCAAAGCGGACCAGCGCCAGCGCGTCCGGGCTGACGATCGCCTCGGCCGACTTGTCGGTATCGCCCGGCGGCCGGTTCTTGATCGGCACGAAGCCGTCCTTCGGCGATGCGGCGCCTGAAGCGTCGGCCGGCGCGATGCGGACGTAGTAGCCGTCGACGCCGGCCTTCTGGCACTCCGGCGTGCCGCCGACGTAGGTCCAGCGCTCGATCTGGTCGTTCCAGCAGTCGGCGACCTCGCGCAAATAGTTAGCCGGCTCCGCCATACCCGAGGCTTCGAACAGATCGGCGGCGCCAAGCAGCGCCGATATCTCGACGGCAAGCGTGAACGGACTGTAGCCGGCATCCTCTTCCCAGCGGTCCTGCCCTGTAACGGGGCCGTTGCGCACGACATAGGACGCCGCCTTCTCGATCATCGGCATGAAAGCGGCGAGTTTGGCGCGCGGCAGATGTCCGGCGCGGTGCAGCGCATCGGCCAGCAGCAGCGGGAAGGCACATTCGTCCATCTGGATGCCCGGCCAATAGGGCGATCCGTCAAGCCACACATTCTGCGGCCAGTGGCCGTCCGGCTGCTGGATCGAGCGGAGATAGGTGAGGATCTGCAACGCCTGCGCGGGGTCGCCGGCGGCGAGGAAGCCGCCCGCGGTTTCAACGAGGTCACGCGGCCAGACCAGGTGATAGCCGCCGAGGTCGTCATCGCCCTTGCTGAACCCCCACGGGATCGACAGGCTGGCGACGGCAGCACCGGGCTTGGCCAGCGACAGGTGCGTCGCCAGCACCGCTGTGCTGACACGGTAGGTGTTGAGGCCGGATGCATCATGGCGGTCGAGCGGCAGCAGCCCAGCCTGCCATTTCCGCCATTTCGCGACATAGGCCGTTGCCGCCGGCTCAAACCCGCGCTTCAGGCTGGCGGTGGCGTTTTCGGCGGCTTCGTCGGGGGTCGAACCGAAGCCGAGCGCCAGCAGGGCCGTGTTGGTGCCTGAGGAGAAACCGATCTCGCCGGTCAGCGCGACATTGCCGTCCTCGGCTCTTTGGCCGGATAGGCCGAGCTGGCCCTCACGGCTGAGCTGCTGCCAGCCGTCGGAAAAGCCGACGTAACCGGCCGAGCAGTCGCCCCAAGGCAGCGACGAGGCGAGCGCCAGGCAGGTGCCGCGCCCGGAGGCGAACAGCATCGGCTTGCCCTTGTGCTCGCCGACCCACGCGGTGTTGCCCATGCCGGCATTGACCAGATGCGGCGCCAGCAGGGCGTAGACGCGGTAGTCGGCAGCATTGCCCTCTAGCGGCGTGAAGCAGGTCTCCTGCAACAGCGCGGGGCGCGCCGGATCGGCCAGGATGCGCTTCTCGATCCGGTAACGGAGGGTGGTGTTGACCAGCCGGTATGCCGGCACGCCGTCCTCGAATGGCGCGATGACGTGGGTGGCGTCGCGCTTCTCCTCGGAGAACCAGCCGCCGGGGCCGGTGACCAGCAGCCCCATGTCGCGCGTGCAGGCGCTGTCGAGGCCGGGATAATAGACCTCGTTGACGATGCCGTGGCTGAGCGTGAACCAGATGCGGCTCGCCGGCGACAGCGCTGCGCCAACGCCGCTCTTGGCGCTCGACGTCCAGCGCGCCGGAATTCCGGGCGCGCCCATTTTTTCGGATGCACTGGGGGCTAGGGTCGGCGGCGGCGCTGCCATGCATGGTCTCCTGACCCTTCCCTAGACCAGCACATGAAGGCTTTTCAATCATCGCACCTGAAGTTGATCGCCAAAGCGTGACCGATCGCAGTTGACAAGCGGCCGCATCTGCATTTGTCTGACAATAGATAAAAAACAGGCAGCCAACGCCAAAACCATCAGCAACAGTCGGCGGGGCCGACGATCCATGGGAGGATAATGACATGAAGAAACTGCTCGTCCTGAGCGCGCTTGCGGCAATGCTCGCCTCGGGCACGGCGCTGGCCGACACCAGCGGCAAGAAGATCGCCTTCTCCAACAATTACGCCGGCAATTCGTGGCGCCAGGCGATGCTCGACAGCTACGGCATCGTCACCAAGAAGGCGGTCGAGGACAAGATCGTTGGCGCCGCCGACATCTTCACCACCGCCGACAAGGAAGTGCCGACCCAGGCAGCCCAGGTGCAGAACCTGATCCTGCAGGGCTACGACGCCATCGTCATCAACGCAGCCTCACCGGATGCGCTCAACGGCGCCATCAAGCAGGCCTGCGATGCCGGCATCGTCGTCGTCTCTTTCGATGGCATCGTCACCGAACCTTGCGCCTACCGCGTCGTCGTCGATTTCAAGGACATGGGCAAGCAGGAAGTCGAGCAGATGGCCAAGTTCCAGCCCAAGGGCGGCAATCTGCTTGAAATCCGCGGCCTTGCCGGCACTTCGATCGACGACGCCATCCATGCCGGCATCCTCGAAGGCGTCGCCGCCCATCCCGAATTCAAGATCGTCGGATCGGTGACCGGCGACTGGGACCAGACGACGGCGCAGAAGGCGGTCGCGACGATCCTGCCGTCGCTGCCGGATGTCGTCGGCATCGTCGACCAGGGCGGTGACGGCTATGGCGCCGCGCAAGCCTTCGCCGCCGCCGGCAAACCGCGCCCGACCATCATCATGGGCAATCGGCAGGACGAGCTGAAATGGTGGAAGGAGCAGAAGGAGAAGGACGGCTACAAGACCTGGTCGGCTTCGATCGCACCAGGTGTGTCGACGCTCGCCTTCTGGGTGGCGCAGCAGGTGCTCGACGGCCGCAAGGATATTCCGCACGATCTCCTGGTGCCGTATCTGGCCTTCACCCAGGACGATTTCGAGGCCGCACTGCCGAAGATCAAGGAGGGTGGCGTCGCCACCCACGAATACACGCAGGAAGAAGCCATCGCGGCGATCAAAGCCAACATCAAGTGATGCAAGTCCGGTTGCCGTCCGCATTGCCAACCGGATATCGTTGAGCATGCTCAAGGCGAATACCGACATCATCAGGCTGAACGGCGCCGAAAAACATTTCGGCGCCGTTCGTGCCCTTAACGGCGTCGACTTTCATGTCGTATCAGGCGAATGCGTCGGGCTGGTCGGCCATAACGGCGCCGGCAAGTCGACGCTGATGCATATGGTGGCCGGCACGCTGCGGCCGGATGGCGGCCAGATCGCGGTGCGCGGCAATGCGGAAATCGACTACTCGGTGGCGCGCGCGCTAAAACTCGGCATACGCTGTGTGTTCCAGGAACTGTCGCTGTGCCCGAACCTCAGCATCGCCGAGAACACGCGCATCAACCATCCAGCGCTGACCGGCCTCGGCTGGCGGCGCAAAGCCGCTAATCTTATCGCCGCCAAGCTCGAAGAAATTTTCCCGGATCACGGCATTTCCGCCGACGACATTGCCGGCGACCTGTCGATCGGCCGGCGGCAGATGGTCGAGGTGGCGCGTGCCTTCACGGTGACGCGCGATCCGCTCGACCTGGTGATCCTCGACGAGCCGACCTCTTCGCTCGACGCACACACGGCCGGCCAACTGCTAGCCTTCGTGCGCCGTTTCGTCGCCGGCGGTGGCAGCTGCATCCTGATCTCGCATGTGCTGGGCGAAGTGTTGCAAAATGCCGACCGCATCGTGGTGATGCGCGACGGCAAGGTCGTTGCCACGGACGCGGCAAAGGCTTTCGACCGCGACCGGCTGGTGGCGACTATGGGCGGCGCGGAAGCACGCGAGAAGATTGCGGCGGAGATTGCAGCCGCCAGGCCGGCGGACAGCCCGATCAGGGTGCGGGCGCGGCCCGAACGGCAGCAGGACGGCAGGGAGCTTGTTGCCCGCGCCGGCGAGATCATCGGGCTTGCCGGGCTTGCCGGCCATGGCCAGACGGATCTGTTGCTGGCGATCTTCGCCGCCGCTACGCGCAGAAAGACCGGCATCGAGGTGACCGCGCCGGTAGCGCTGGTGGCCGGCGACCGCCAGTCGGACGGTATCTTTCCGCAGTGGTCGATCGCGGAGAATATCGGCATCCGCTCGCTGGCGCGGCTGCGCAAAGGGTTGCTGATCTCGCCGCAGCGCGAGGCCGAGCTTGCCGAATTCTGGAAGCAGAAAATCGGCATCCGCACGCCCGACATGGCCAACAACATTTTTTCGTTGTCGGGCGGCAACCAGCAGAAGGCGCTGTTTGCCCGCGCACTGGGCTCGGATGCTGAGATCGTGCTGATGGACGATCCGATGCGCGGCGTCGACATCGGCACCAAGCTCGAAGTCTACGATCTCGTGCGCGAGGAAGCGGCCAAGGGCCGCACCTTCCTCTGGTACACCACCGAGACCGAAGAGCTCGACAATTGCGATCACGTCCATGTCTTCAAGAATGGCCGCATCGTCGCCAATCTGACGCGCGACGAACTGACGGAGGAAAAGATCATCCAGTCCTCATTCGGCGATGCGGCCTGAGATGACGGCTATCGCTCCCGGCCCTACTTCCTCGCCGCGCAGCAGTGCCGCACGGGCCCGACTGCTGCGCAGCCTGTTGCCGGCGCTGTCGCTGGCGCTGGTGCTCATCGCCATTGCCTGGCTCAACCCGCGCGCCATCAGCTACTTCGGCTTCAGCCTGATGCTCAATCTGGCGATCCCGATCGCGCTGGCGACGATCGCGCAGATGTTCGTTATATCAGGCAATGAGCTTGACCTGTCGATCGGCACCTTTGTCGGTTTCGTCGGCTGCGTCACCGCGACATGGCTGAAGGATGCGCCGCTGCTTGGTGTGATTGTGCTCATCGGCGCCATAGGCGTCTATGCGCTGCTCGGTGCGCTGATCCATCTGCGCAACCTGCCGTCGATTGTGGTGACGCTGGGCATGAGCTTCGTCTGGCAAGGGCTGGCCATCCTGGTGCTGCCCAAGCCCGGCGGCAAGGCGCCGGACTGGCTTCTGTCGCTGATGTCGTTCAAGCCGCCCTTCATTCCATTTCCGATCATCGCCGCGCTGGTGATCGCGGCGGTCGTGCATTTCGGCCTGATGCGCACCTCCTATGGCGTCATCCTGCGCGGCTCGGGCGGCAATCCGGCGGCGCTCAGGCGCGCCGGCTGGTCGCTGCTGCGCACCAAGATCGTGCTGTTTGCGCTGACCGGCCTGTTCGGCGTGCTGTCCGGCATGGCGCTGATCGGCATCACCACTTCGGCCGACGCCAATATCGGCAATGGCTACACGCTGCTGGCAATCGCCGGCGTCATTCTCGGCGGCGGTGAATTCGTCGGCGGCCGGGTGTCGCCGATCGGCGCCGTGCTCGGCGCCCTGACGCTGGCGCTGGCCGCATCGCCGCTGCTCACCTTCATGCACATCCCGCCGGATTGGCAGGTCGCCGCCAACGGCGCCATCCTGATCATCGTGCTGGCGGCCCGCGTCCTGATCAGCCGCAGGGAGAGGTAGCGATGACATTTGTGAAATCGCTTGCCGCCAAACCCTGGATCTGGTCCTTCCTCGGCGCGTTGCTGGTCTGGCTGGCGACCATCTCCTTCACCGGCGGCTACGGCGGCGGTGGCATGGTCACGGCAGCACTGTCGCTGGCCGTCTTCACCGTCATCGTCGGCGTCGGCCAGATGTTTGTCATCACGCTCGGGCCAGGCAATGTCGACCTGTCGCTGCCGGCCAATATCGGGCTCGCCAGCGCCGTCGCCATGAAGGTGATGGATGGCAGCGATTCCACGATCGTGGTCGGGCTGCTGGCGGCGCTCGCCTGCGGTGCAGCGATCGGCGCCGTCAATTATCTGCTGATCTGGGCGCTGCGCATTCCGCCGATCATCGCGACGCTGTCGGCGAGCTTCATCATCCAGTCGATCGACATCAGCTATGGGCGCGGCCTGCAGATCAAGCCGCCGCCGGGCTTTGCCGATTTTGCCAACTGGCAGATCCTGGGCATTCCGGTTCTGGCGATCCTTACCGTGTTGTTCACCATCGGTGCGGCTATCGCCTTGCAGCGCATGATCTATGGCCGCTCGGTGCTGGCGATCGGCCAGAACATCCGCGCCGCGTGGCTGGCCGGCGTCAATGTCGGCCGCACCCGGTTTCTCACCTACACGCTGTCGGGCGCGCTCGGCGGCATCGATGGCGCGCTGCTTGCCGGTTATTTCCGCGGCGCCAATGTCGATATCGGCAATGAGTACCTGCTGGCCTCGATTGCCGTCGTCGTCATCGGCGGCACTTCTGTCGCCGGTGGCAAGGCCAATGTTCCAGGCGTCTGGGGCGCGGCGCTGTTCCTGGTGCTGCTGTTGACCATGCTCAACACATTCGGCGTCAGCGCCGGCGTTCGGCTGTTGCTGACCGGGCTGATCATCGTCGGTGTCATCACTGTGGCCGGTGGCGAGAAAGCCTCGCGATAAATCGCGCCAAATTTGACCATGTGGACAAAAGTCCGCACCCGTTCCATAGTTCCGCGTCTGATTTCAGAACAGCCGGCTCGACACGACTGTCAAACAGAGGGGCACTAGATGGAAAACCGGAAAAACAAATTGCAATCGACCGGCCTGTCGCGGCGCGACGTGCTGGAACTCGGCGCACTCGGGCTGGCTGCGGCCATGCTGCCCAGTGTGGCATTCGCCAAGGACAAGAAGCTGAAGGTGGCGGCGATCTTCGCCACGCCGATCGAGGAGCCGTGGGACAACCAGATCCACGTCGCCTTGCAGAAGGCTGAGAAGGAACTCGGCATCGAATACAAATGGTCGGAGAAAGTGCAGACCGCCGATTTCAGCCGCGTCATGCGCGAATATGCGCAAGGCGGCTACCAGTTGGTGCTGGGCGACGCCTTCGCCGCCGAGCGTGAATCGCGCCGTACGGCAAAACAGTTCCCGAAGACCGCCTGGCTGTTCGGCTCCGGCGCCGGCCCGGCCGAACCCAATTTCGGCGTCTTCGACAACTGGATCCATGAGCCGGCCTATCTCTCCGGCATCATCGCCGGCAAGATGTCCAAGTCGGGCACGATCGGCGCCGTCGCGGCGATGGGCATTCCGGAGGTGAACCGGCTGGTCAACGCCTTCTTTGCCGGCGCCAAGGAGGTCAACCCGAACATCAAGAAGAAGGTCGCCTTCATCGGTTCCTTCTTCGACCCGCCCAAGGCCAAGGAAGCGGCGGTCGCCCAGATCGACGCCGGCGTCGATGTCATCTATGCCGAGCGCTTCGGCGTCATCGAGGCGGCGGTGGAGAAGAATATCTACGCCATTTCCAACATGTCAGACCAGTCGAGCCTCGGCCCCGATACGGTCATCACCGGCCCGGTCTGGGACATGTACCCGACGGTCGAACAGGCGATCAAACTGGTCAAGGCCGGTGTCTTCACCGCGCAGGACTATGGCGACTTCTCGCGCATGGCCAAGGGTGGTTCGTTCCTGGCGCCCTATCACAAGTTCGACAAGACGCTGCCGGCGGATGTGAAGGATTTGGTCGAGAAGAAGAAGGCCGAGATCCTGGAAGGCAATTTCCGGGTGGATGTGGATGAGAATACGCCGGTCTCGGATTAGAGCCGGCGTACCCTCCCCCTTGAGGGGGTGAGCAGCCGGTTCGCCGCAGGCGAATTCATCGTGCCGGTGGCACGATGAAAGGCCAGCGAACGCCGGGACGCTGCAAAAGCAGCGGGGACCCGACAAGGCTCGCTAATTATCAGCCCGGCCCTTCGCCGGCTCAGGGCGTTCGAAGCTCGAAAAGCCAAGCAATTGGCTTTTCGTGGCCTTCAGCCACCGCTCCTCACCCCCTCGAGGGGGGAGGGGTATCAGCGCAGGAGCATCCTTGTCCGCCCCTCTCATCGAAATGCGCGGCATCACCAAGAGCTTCGGCGCCGTCAAGGCGAACGAGGCGGTCGACCTCAGCGTCGCGCCCGGCGAAATCCTCGGGCTGCTGGGCGAAAACGGCGCCGGCAAGACGACGCTGATGAACGTGCTGTTCGGCGCCTATGCGCCGGATGCCGGCGAAATACTCATCCAGGGCGAGCCGGTGCGGATTACCAGTTCGGCCGATGCACTGGCCGCCGGTATCGGCATGGTGCATCAGCATTTTCATCTGGCGCCGCGGCTGACGGTTCTGGAAAACCTGCTCATCGGCATACCAGGCAAATCCGGCCGCATCGATCGCACCGGCGGGCTTGCCCGGTTGTCCGACATCAGCAAACAGCATGGGCTGACGCTGGACCCCAATCTGCCGGTCTCTGCGCTGTCGGTCGGCGAGCAGCAGCGGCTTGAAATCGTCAAGGCGCTGTTTCGCGGTGCGAGGCTTTTGATCCTCGACGAACCGACGGCGGTGCTGGCTCCGAGCGAGGTCGACGGGTTGTTTTCGGCATTGCGTTCGATGGCGGCGCAAGGCTTCGGCATCATCTTCATCTCGCACAAGCTGAACGAGGTGCGGGCGCTTACCCATCGCTGCACCGTGCTGCGGCATGGCCGCGTCGCCGGCCGCGTTGACGATCCCGCCAACACGACGTCGTCTGAGATGGCGCAGCTGATGTGCGGCCACGAAATCGTGCCGCCGGCAAGGGGGCCGTCGACGCCGGGCGCGGAAGTGCTGACGCTTGACGGCATTTCCACCTCACGGCACGCGGGCACGCCGCTGCGCGATATATCGCTGTCGGTGCGAGCCGGCGAGATCCTCGGCATTGCCGGCGTCTCCGGCAACGGCCAGCGGGCGCTGGCCGAAGTGATTTCCGGGGTGCGCGCGCCTGATGCCGGCGCGATGACGATAGCCGGCAAAGCAGTGACGCGGTTCTCGCCGCGTGAGGTGCAGGCACTGGGTCTTGGCCGCATTCCGGAAGACCGCATGACGACCGGGCTGGTGACCAATCTGCCGCTCGCCGATTCCATGGTGCTGCCGCGCATCGGCACGGCGGCATTCAGCAGCAAGGGCCTGCTCAAGCCGGATGCGATCCGCGCCTTCGCGGAGGAACAGATCAAGGCCTATGATATCAGGTGCCCGGGGCCGATGACCCGCGCCGGCGCGCTGTCGGGGGGTAATCTGCAGAAAGCGCTGCTAGCGCGAGAGCTCGCTTTCGATCCGAAGGTTCTGATCGTCTCGCAGCCGACGCGCGGCCTCGATATCGGTGCCGCCCGCTTCATCCACGAAAAGTTCCTCGACATGCGCGCCAAGGGCTGCGGCATCGTCGTCATCGGCGAGGATCTCGAGGAGCTGCTGGTGCTCTGCGACCGCATCGCGGTGATGTATGAGGGCCGCATCGCGGGGACGCTCGACAGCGCTGACGCCACGATCGCACGGCTCGGACTGCTGATGACCGGGGCGGAGGGAAGGGCTTGAACAATGCTGTTGGCTGACTTCCTCGGATATTGCCCACAACATAGTGCTTTGGCCGTCCGCGCTGCCCCTCACCTGCCTGCCGGCATCCCCTCCCCGTATAGAGACGGGGAGAGGGGCGCTCTCATCACGGCTTTCGCCAATCGCCGGCGTTGCAGGAAAAGTGCCGAGGCCGCAAACAGCCCCCTTCTCCCCGTCCCTATACGGGGAGAAGGTGCCGGCAGGAGGATGAGGGGCGGCGCCAACACCGGATACATCGGTGGGACAGCTGCGCTGAGGGTGGAGGGCCGTAGCTGATGTTCCGCCTGGAGGCCCGCACCTCGACCCCTGCCTGGTTCAACCTGGCGCTGCCGATCATCGCCATCGCTGCCACGCTTGTGCTCTGCAGCGGGCTCATCGCGCTGGCCGGCGCTGGGGTGCTCGAGGCCTATGGCGTGATGCTGTCGGCCTCGTTCGGCGACAGCTACGCCATCACCGAAACGCTGGTGCGCGCAGCACCCATGATATTCACCGGGCTGGCGGTAGCGGTGGCCTTCCGGGCCAAATTCTGGAACATCGGCGCGGAAGGCCAATTGCTGGCCGGCGCCGTCGCCAGCTGCTTCGTCGGCGCCATCCCGATGCCGGGGGCGGTCGCAATCCTGTTGATGGCGCTGGCGGGCGCTGCTGCCGGTGCCGCTGTCGCGCTGGTGCCGGCGACGTTGCGCGTAAAATTCAAGGTCGATGACGTCGTCAGCTCGCTGCTGCTCAACTCGGTCATCTACTACGCGCTGATGGCGCTGATCGAGGGACCGTGGAAGGATAGTTTCAGCGGCTATCCGATCTCGCCGCCGATCGAGGATTCGGCGAATTTCCCGGTGCTGCTCGAAGGCACAAGGCTGCATCTCGGCGCCATCGCGGCGCTGATCGCGGCACCCTTGGTCTGGTTCCTGATCGTGCGCACCACGCTCGGCTTCCGCATCCGGGTCACCGGCGAAAGCCCGGAGGCCGCCCGCTATGGCGGCATCCATGTCGAGCGGGTGCTGATCTCGACGGCGCTGCTGTCGGGCGCGCTGGCCGGGCTCGCCGGCGTCGGCGAAGTCGGCGGCGTGCATTTCCAGGTGATGAGCGACATCTCGCCGGGCTACGGTTATTCCGGCATCGTCGTTGCCATGCTGGCCAGGCTCAATCCGCTCGGTGTCGTGCCGGCGGCGATCTTCCTGGCCGCCGTGATGACCGGCGCCGAGGCGATGTCGCGCGCCACCGGCGTGCCGGCCTTCCTCAGCGACGTCATCCAGGGAACCGCGCTGCTTGCCATGTTGGTGGCGCTGCTCTTCACGGCCTACCGCATCCGCCGCGTGGGGGCACCCGCATGAGCGCGGTGTTCGAACAGATTTTTCAGGTGGGTTTTCTCGCCGCCATCATCCGTATCGCCACGCCGCTGGCTTTCGCGACGCTCGGCGAAATGTTTTCCGAGCGCGCCGGCGTGCTCAATCTTGGCATCGAAGGCATCATGCTCTTGTCGGCGATGACCGGCTTCACCGCCGCCAGTCTCAGCGGCAGCCTGTGGCTCGGCGTGCTGGCGGCCGTATTGACCGGCATGCTGATGGGGGCGCTGCATGCGCTGTTCACAGTCGTGCTCGGCCTTAGCCAGCATGTCTGCGGCATCGGCGTGACCTTGTTCTCGTCGGGTCTTGCCTATTTCCTCTACCGGCTGATCTTCGGCCAGCAATCGGTGCCGCCGAGCATCAAGGGTTTTCAGACCCTGCCTATCCCGATCCTCTCCGACATTCCCGTTCTGGGCCCGGCGGTGTTCAACCAGTTTGTGCTGGTCTACATGGCGATCATCGCCATCCCGCTCGCCGCCTTCATACTCTACCGCACGCCTTGGGGCCTGTCTGTGCGCATGGTCGGGGAAAACCCGCGCGCTGCCGATTCCGCCGGCGTCAGCGTCATTGCCACGCGCTTCCAGGCGGTCATCCTCGGCGGCGCGCTGATGGGGCTCGCCGGTGCCTTCCTCACCATGGCCCAGTTCAACGCCTTCACCTTCGGCGTCGTCTCCGGGCGTGGCTGGGTGGCGATCGCGCTGGTCGTGTTCGGCCGCTGGGACCCGTGGCGCTCGGCTGGCGCCGCACTGCTGTTCGCCTTCGTCGATGCCTTGCAACTGCGCATGCAGGCGAGCGGGCTCGGGCATATCCCTTACGAAGCGTTCCTGATGCTGCCGTTCATCTTCACCATCGTGGCGATGGCCGTGATGTCGCGCAACGCGGTGGCGCCGTCAGCGCTGCTGAAGCCGTTTCGACGGGAAGAGCGGTAGACGGGCTTGGCATCTTTTCTTCTCCCCGATCGACGGGGGAGAGGAAGGGCACTAAGCCTGGGATACTCACATCGCGGTAAAGCCGTTGTCGACGAACAGATGCGTACCGTTGACGAAGCTGGATTCGTCGCTGGCCAGATACAGCGCGGCCTTTGCGACCTCTTCCGGCTCACCGATGCGACCCTGCTGCGCGGCAAGCGCTGCGTCTGAAACATCGACGCCGAGCTTGCCGAGATCGGCAACCTCGCGCAGGCCGTGCGGGGTTCGGATGAAGCCGGGACAGACGGCGTTGCAACGGATGTTGCGGTCGCGGAACTCGACCGCAATCGCCCGCGCGAACATGTGGCAAGCGCCTTTTGTGGTGTCGTAGAGCACCTCCATCGGTGTGGCCGCCACCGCCGAGATCGACGAGGTGCAGACGATCGAGCCACCACCGGCCGCGATCATGCCGGGCAGCACGGCGCGGGTCATCAGGAACATGGAGCGGACATTGACGGCATGCAGCCAGTCCCACTCCTGCACCGTCGTTTCCAGGAACGGTTTTATCACGATGGTGCCGGCATGGTTGAACAGCACGGTGGCCGGGCCGAGCTTCGCCGTCGCCGCTTTCACCGCTGCCTCGACTTGCGCTTCATCAGAGACATCGGCGACGAAATGCTCGGCGATATGCCCCCGCGCCCGGATCGCCGCCGCGGTTGCGGCCGCCGCCTCGCCGTTGCGGTCGATGATCGCCACTTTGGCGCCTTCGGCCGCGAACAATTCCGACGCCGCTCCGCCCATTCCCGTTGCGCCTCCCGAGATGATGGCGACCTTGCCAGCCAGTCTTGCACCCATGTTTTGTTCCCTATCCCCTGATTGAAATCGTCCGCTTTTACGCGGGAAGGGCGATGCTATCCTCGAAGTGAAGGCCGGCCAAGCTGGCTGGTCGCTTGCCGCGAATCGCGGCCTCCCAGCAATCTCAGACCAATTCACACGGAAATTTGAGAAAATTGTTCTGCGGGTAGTCAAAAAATAGCAATCGACAAAGTCTACTGATTTTATAGATTAATGGCCAAGACGGAGGTCGATATGTCCTATATCCAGAACGCCGAGACGGACCGCAACAGTCAGAGGCTGGCCAATGCCCAGGCTTTCCGCCCCGCCTATGCAGGCGCCTTCGCCTATCTCGTCTTTGCCCTTGCGTTCGCGTTCACCGGGGCCGTCGTGCTCGGCCTGATCCCCTGATCCGTTCAGGCCGAAAGGGTGGCGACCCAAAGCAATTCCAGGAAAAGTGTGAAGCGGTTTTCCCGGGAAAAGCGCGTAGCGCTTTCCCTTGGGAATTGCGAGAAACAAAGAGATAGAGCGGTTCGCCGTGGCGAAACGCTCTAGCGCCTTCAGGTAACCGGAGTTGATGAACCGAACGCGGATGCGCTTTGGCGCGGACCGCTTTGTTTTTTGCATGTCGCTGCCCCAAACCCGGGGAGCCACGTTTGAGCGGCATGCATCCAACGTGATGGAGGAGATGGCAATGCCGATCGAGTTCACGCATGTTCCCGGTAAAACACAGGCCGCCGACGCCGGTTCGGCCGTGCCTTTCTTCTATGATTTCGTCGAGACGGCGACAAAGCTGTCGCTGATCGAGGATTCCGGCTTTCAGAGGATCGTCGTCGACGATCAGGCCGGGCTTCTGACCAATATGGACATTGCCGCCCAGGCGCTCGACCGCACCTCGTCGCTGGAAGTGGTGCTGACGCATTGGGCCGGCGTGGTCGCGCCCGCGGTTGCGGCCAGGCAACTGGCGGCGCTCGACGCCAGGAGCGGCGGCAGGCTGTCGGTGAGGATGCTGAGCGAGCCGCTGGATGACGACGATGCCGAAACGCGCCCGGTCGGCCACACCGTGGTCTGGCAGCGCATCGATGAATATCTGGTGCTGTTGAAGCGGCTGTGGTCGAACGACAAGCCCTTCGACCATGAAGGCGCCTTCTACAGCATCAAGGGCGGCTATGTGCCGCGCAAAGGGCCGCATGGCGCCGACATCACCATCCGCATGGGTGGCCAATCGGGCACCGCGCTCCGGGTAGCCGGACGGCATGCCGATGTGTTCGAACTGGCGGCTGGTTCGCTCGATGAGATCCGCCAGCTGATGGTGCGGGCGCGCAGCGCCGCCGCCGAACATGGCCGTGCCGGCAAGCTGCGTTTTGCGCTTCCAGTTCGGATCCGCCCGGAAGGCGATGCGTCCGCGGCCGGCCACAGGGCGATCGAGCTTTCCGGACCGCCGGCACAGATCGCCTTGTCGCTGTTGCCTTATGCGGCGCTGGGCATCGGTGAGTTCATGATCGTCGGCATCGACAGGCCGTGCGAGATCGCCAGCCTCGGCCGCGAGACGATCGCGCTCCTGCGTAATTCGCTGGCGCGCCGCGAGGCCGAGGCGCCGCAGCCTGGGGCGTTTGTAGCGCGGGCTGGGGCGGAGGTTCGCGCCGCAGGGTAAGTTCCGCCGGCGCTTGTTGAAAGCACGGAAGTAGCGATCCTTCACACCCCCCCTCTGTCCTGCCGGACATCTCCCCCGCAAGGGGGGAGATTGGCTGTTTTGAGGCGTCGCGCGTCTTTCAATGTCGAAGATTTGCGAAAGCGGCTGAGCGCCTGATCTCCCTCCTTGCGGGGGAGATGGCCGGCAGGCCAGAGGGGGGTGCTGTCCCTCCAGCCTTGGTAATCTAACTCGCCTCCCCACCCAACCGCGCCAGCGCCGCCAGCACAGCGCCCGATTCCGCCAGTGTGCCGAAAACCCCATCCTCCACCGTCACCATATGTAGCGCCGCCTCATGCGCGTACTGGTCACCGCTGGCGCAGGCGTCGGCGATCGTCAGGCACTGGAAATTACGGTCGCAGGCCTCGCGCAGCGTGGTGTGGACGCAGACATCGGTCGTGCAGCCGGAAAACATCAGATGCGTGATGCCCCGCGCGCGCAGCACAAGCTCAAGGTCGGTATAGGTGAAGGCGCTGTTGCAGGTCTTGTCGACGATGATGTCGTGCGGCGCGACCTCGATGTCGGCGACGATCTGGAAGCCGGGGCCGGAGCGCAGCAGCACGTCGGTGGCTTCGAGGCCCGCCCGCTTGCGGCGCCATTTCTCGTAAGGCGTCATGTCGGCCATGTCGCCGCGATAGCCTTGCCTGGTGTGGATGATGGTGAGGCCGACCGACCGTGCGGCCGCGATCAATCGGTTGACCGTCGGCAGGATGGCGCGCAGCGGCGCAGGGTCATACCCTTTCCTGGCGAAATAGCCCGATGGCGAGAGAAAATCCTCCTGCAGGTCGATGACCAGCAGTGCGGTATTTTGCGGCACCAGCTGGCCGTCATAGGGGAAATCGAACGGTGTCGCCTTGATCATCGGCTGCTTGCCTCAATTGCTGCCCGGCATCGTGGCCCAGCAACGCCGCCGCCGTCCATCCCTCAGTGCGACGCGGCAAGGTGGACCGACACAAAGACGATGCGCCGGTATCGCGCCAAAGACCGTTGGCCAAAAAAGCCATCTTGTTTGTTGACTAGTAAACTCATGTTTTATAGTCAAGCGGGAGCACGGCCGCCTGAATTGGTTTCCAGCGGCCGTGCCGCGTTTGAGAGAAAGCCAGAATCCGTGGCTGGTATATTCGGCGTCGAGATGGGGGTGTTTGCGCATCCCGTCACCGGCCAACCCATCGGTTACGTGCAATGACGAAGCGAGGACGAAGCATGTCCAGAAATGGTTTGTTGGCGGCGCTGGCTGCGGTCATGCTGTCGGCCGGCAGCGCTGCTGCGCAAGAGCAGCCGAGCACGCAACCGGCCACGCAGCCCAGGGTTACGACGGAACCAGCAGCAACCGCCCAGCCGGCGCCAGTCTCGCCGCCAGCGGCAGTGGAAAAGGCGGCACCGACTGCGCCTGCCGCGCAGACGTTACCAGCCGCCGGACAAGTCGCGCCGGCCGCGCCAGTGCCGGCCAGCCAGCCCGGCGCAACCGCGCAGCCTGATCCTTCGGCGATTTCACTGATCCTGCCGCACGACCTGTCGCCCTGGGGCATGTTCATGGCCGCCGACATCATCGTCAAGGCGGTGATGGTCGGGCTTGCTTTCGCCTCCCTCGTCACCTGGACGGTCTGGCTGGCCAAGTCGCTGGAAATTCTGTTCGGCAAGCTCAGCGCCCGGCGCGCGGCGCGCGCAATCGGCAATGCCGCCACCTTGCTGCAGGCCAGTCGTGCGCTAGGCAACAGCGGCGGCCCCGGCGCGCTCCTGGTGCAGGCAGCCGAGCAAGAGGCAGCGCTTTCGGCCAGCGCGCTCGACCACGTGACCGGCGACGGGCTGAAGGAACGCGTCACATCGCGCCTGTCGCGCATCGAGGCGGCGGCGGCGCGGCGCATGTCGCGCGGCACCGGCGTGCTGGCGACGATCGGCTCGACGGCGCCCTTTGTCGGCCTGTTCGGCACCGTCTGGGGCATCATGAATGCCTTTATCGGCATCTCGCAGGCGCAGACCACCAATCTCGCCGTCGTCGCACCCGGCATCGCCGAGGCGCTGCTGGCCACCGCGATGGGGCTGGTCGCGGCCATTCCCGCTGTTGTCATCTACAACGTCTTTGCGCGCTCCATATCCGGCTATCGGCAGATTCTCGCCGATGCGTCGGCCGGCGTCGAACGGCTGGTCAGCCGCGATCTGGATTTCCGCACGGTGCCGCAGGCGCCCGCGCTGGCGGCGGAGTGATGGGCCATGGCGGCTAGAATTCGCGAGACTGTCGACGGCGATCTTGAGGAAAACCACGAGATCAACGTCACGCCGTTCATCGATGTCATCCTGGTGTTGCTGATCATCTTCATGGTCGCGGCGCCTTTGGCGACGGTCGACGTCAATGTCGATCTGCCGGGCTCGACCGCGACGCCGGCACCGCGGCCGGAAACGCCGCTGTTCCTGACGCTGAAGGACGATCTGACGCTGGCGATCGGCAATGACAGTGTGCCGCGCGCGGCCTTTGCCGCCGTGCTCGACGGCAAGACAAAGGGCGACAAGCAGACCCGCATCTTCCTGCGCGCCGACAAGACGGTCGGCTATGGCGATCTGATGGAGGTGATGAATCTCCTGCGCGGCGCCGGCTATCTGAAGATCGCGCTGGTCGGGCTGGAGGTGCCGGCGGATCCGGCGGCGCCGCAACCAGGCGCCGTCCCATGACGCATCTGGCCGCCGCCGTTCCCATGGCCGATCCGCCGCGCACAGGCGCGCGCGAGATCGGTTTGTGGGTGGCTGCGGCCATTCTCATTGTCCGCGCACATGTCGCGATCGCCTATGCCGTGCAGAATTTCAGCCTGGCGAACGAGATGGATGGCGGCCCGCCGCCGGCGGTGGCAATCGAACTGTCGCCGATGATGGTCGCACCGGCAGTGCCTGAGGACACGATGGCCGATGTGGTGACGCCGGAGCCGACGAACCAGGTCGAGGAGACCGTCGCCGACGCAAGACCCGTCGTGGAACCGGACGTCGACAAGCCGGAGCCGGTTACCGATGAGGCGGAAGCGATTCAACCCGACGAGACCGCACCGGTCGAGACAGCAGCGGCCGAACAGCCCGATCAGGCGCCGCCGCTGGACGAGGTCGTACCTGACATCGTCCCGACCGTGGCGCCGGACGTGGTCATTCCGCTGCCGCTAGCCAAGCCGGTGGAGGACAAGCCGGTCGAGAAGGCAAAGAAGACGGTCGAAAAGCCCAAGCCGCGCCCGAAGAAAGAGAAAAAGGAAAAGGCCGCGCCGGCGAAAGCGGTCGTGACCGCCAGCGTCGATGCGAAGGTGGCCGAACAAGCGTCGGCGCCGAAGGCTTCGCAATCGAGTGGATCATCGGTCAGTGCAAGCAAATGGAACTCACAGCTGATCGGATGGATCAATCGGCACAAGCGCTACCCGAGCGCGGCAAGGTCGCGGCGCGCCGTAGGTACCGCAAATGTGACCTTCGTCGTCAGCGCTTCGGGCAAGGTGACCTCCGTCCGGCTGACACGATCATCGGGTGACGCGGACCTCGATCGAGCCGCGCTGAGCATTCTGCAGGGTGCGACGGTGCCCGCACCACCGCCAGAGAAGGTCGGTACGGCTGTCGTGGCGCCTTTGATGTTCACGCTGCGGTAAAGTGGAGTCCAGCGAACGGTACCGACCTTGTTGCCTGACGCTTGCATGTGCCGACGACCTGCCAACGGCTTTCAACAACCATCCGCGTGGGCCTGAAAGCCGGCTATGACGTAGCGGTGGAGCCGATGCGGGATGCGGGCTTTGTGCCCTGCATCCCCTTTTCGATCAACGCCCCTAGTGCAAGCGCGCTTCCCGCTTCTTGCGCCACGGCGCGTTGGCCTCCCAGTCACCGGCCTTGATGCAGCCATAGGGCAGCACCTCGTCGACGATCTCCGCCAGGCCGAAATGCTCGATCTGGCGGCGCATCGAGGCCGCATTCTTGTAGGCGCTCGGCAGCTCCGAAATATCCGTCACGCCAGAGAAGAAGCGGGGTCGATGTCCTTGGGATCCTGCGCAAAGTATCGGCGTCGCTGCGCCCCGCCTGCATGCGCGCGTGCTTGGTGCGCGAAAAATTGCGCCCGGCGCCATGCGGCGAGAAGCCAAGCCCGTTCTCGGCATTCTTGCAGCGCACGATCAGCACCATGGCAAGCGGAGGATGGCGACTCCGACACCTCGCCTCGCTCGGCCACCTTTTCGTGAAGCTGAACGGGTTGAACCGCTCGCCTGTTTGCCTAGGTAAAGAGCGTGGCCGGGCGCATTGCAAATCTGACAATCGGTATGACATTTTCCTGTATTAGAAAGCTTGCCCTTCCTGTGCTTGTCGTCGGCGTCCAGTCTTCCTGCGTCATTCCCGACGATACATCACGCATCGCCAAGGTTGAGCCCACGGCGGCGGCGGCCCGCAAGGAGATGGTCGGCCTCAGCGAAGCCGACGTTCGAATGTGCGCGGGCTTTCCGACCGCCACCGCAGACGTTGGCGGGTCTGGCCAGATCTGGACCTACAAGCGGGTCGTTCAGCGCGGCAATCTCAGCATTGCCGTCCCAACCATGGCGGTAGGCGCGATCCCGGCGGTCGGCGGCTCCGTCAATGTCGCTCCCGGCGGTTATTGCGACACGCAAATTCGCATGGCCAACGGCCGCGTCGCCGAAGTCGCCTACGCGGGCGACAACAATTTGCCGAACAGACGGGACGCGCTTTGTGTCAGTACGGTGGACGCCTGTGTGGCCTATGCCCGCCAACACAGTCAAAGAGCGACAGCCAGATAGCTGGTCACGGCTGATTGGCGAGCCGTGGCGTTGCATGTCGACGTCGGTAAGGGCTTGACTGACCCGCCGGAGCGAATACGCTAAGGCGAAATACCGGCCCTGATCGCCGGGCGGCAAATATGCCTCGTATGCCTCGCCCCTGCGGTGCTGGCTGCGGGGCATTGTCATTTCTGGGGTCCAGTTTGAAACGGCGTATCGAGATCGGCATCCTCTATTCGCGCTCGGGCAGCTATCAGCTGGTCTCCGATGCGTGCCGGATGGGCGCCATGCGCGCCATTGCCGACATCAATGCCGACCGCAGCTCGGGCATCGAACTGGTGCCGGTCGAGCGCGATCCGCAAAGCAATGCCGATCGCTACGCGACGCTGTGCGAAGACATTTTCAGGACCAGCAGCGCCCGCCATGTCGTGGGCTGCGTCACCTCGTGGAGCCGCAAGGAGACCATCCCCGTGCTGGAGAAGGCTGGCGGCATGCTCTGGTATGCCTGCCCCTATGAGGGCTTCGAGGCCAACGAGCACGTCGTTTACATGCACGCTTGCCCCAACCAGCACCTGGTGCCGCTGATGGCGCATGTCGTGCCCCGCTTCGGCGCCAACAGCTTCCTGCTCGGTTCGAACTACATCTGGGGCTGGGAGATGAATCGCGTGGCGCGCGACCTGATCGCGGATGCCGGCGGCAAGGTGCTGGGCGAACGCTATCTGCGCATCGGCGAGACCGATGTGTCGCGCCTGATCGCCGAAATCCGGGCAACGCGGCCGAATTTCATCCTCAACAATCTGATCGGCACCTCGTCCTATGCCCTCCTCGCCGCCTATCGCGATCTGGGCGACGAGGATGCGGCGTTCAGGCCGGAAAACTGCCCGGTCATTTCCTGCAACCTCACCGAGGGCGAACTGCCGGCGATCGGCGAAACCGGCAAGGGACATTTGTCGGTCGGGCCGTATTTCGCGCCGCGGTCGGCTGCCTTCGCCTCGTCCTTCGAGGCTTCCGCCTATGCCTCGGTGCAAGTGATGGCAGAGGTGCTGTCGCGCGACGCCGACGCCGGTCCGGCGGAGTTCTCCAAAGCCTTCGCCGAGCGGCGCTTCCCGACGCGGCTCGGGCCGATCGCCATTGACGCCCATTCCCAGCACGCGACACTGCCGGTGATCATCGGCCGGATCGCCGACGGCTTCTTTGAGGTCGTCAGTCGCGAGGATGAGGTGGCGCCGGATCCGTATCTGTCCCGCTACGACCCCGCCAAGACATTCGGCCGTCCGCGCCTGAGGGTGGTGTCGTGACCAGGGCGCGCATCCCCAATCTTGGCGGCGCCAGGGCTTTCATCCTGCATCGACCGCACCCGACGGTGCAGGCGATCACCCGGCAATTGTCGGCCATCGGCCTGATTACTGTCGACTGCTGGCCGGAATTGCCGCCTGGGGCGCTGGCGGCCGATTTCGTCTTCTTCGACGCCGATCTCGGCTTTGACGAGCAATTCCCGTGGCAGCCGGGCGAGGCGCCGATGCCGCTGGTGGCGCTGATTGGTTCCGAGGCGCCCGGCCGCATCGAATGGGCGCTGTCGCACAAGGCCGATGCGCAACTCTTGAAGCCGGTCGGCAATGCCGGTGTGTACAGCGCGCTTCTGATCGCGAGGCAGAGTTTCGAGGCGCGAAAACATTTAGCCGGCGAAATTGCGTCGCTGCGCCAGCGCGTCGCCGAGCGCCAGACCATCGTGCGGGCGGTGGCGGCGCTGTCGAAGGGCAGCGACGACGAGCGCGCCTATGCGCAGCTGCGCTCGCTGGCGATGAGCTGGCAGATCAGCGTCGAGGATGCAGCGCGCCGGATCGTGGCGATGACAAGTGAGGAAGGAACGGGCGAGGAAGCAACGGGTGAGGAAGGCGGCGATGACCAGTCCCATCGCGCCTGATTTCCCGACGCCTGTGCGCATGCCAGTCAAGCCGCGCGCCGGCGTCTGGCGCCGGCTGATCAAACGCCGGCTGGCGCTGGTCGGGCTGGTCATCGTTGCCATCGTCGTCGCCGGCGCCATCCTGGCGCCGTGGCTGACCGGCTACGATCCCAATGAGCAGATGTTCGACGGCCTGACCATCGAGGGTTCGCCGCTGCCGCCGAGCGCCCAGTACTGGCTCGGCACCGACCTGCTCGGCCGCGACCTGCTGACCCGCATCCTCTACGGCGCCCGCACCTCGCTGATCATCGGCATTGTCGCCAATGGCGTGGCGCTTCTGATCGGCACGCTGGTCGGCGTCACCGCCGGCTATTTCCGCGGCTGGGTCGGTAGCGCGCTGATGCGCTTCACCGATCTGATGATGGCGTTCCCAGCCCTGCTGCTCGCCATCTGCCTGGCGGCGGTGTTCCAGCCGAGTCTGTGGATCGTCGCCATGGTCATCGCGCTGGTCAACTGGGTGCAGACCGCGCGCGTCATCTACACCGAAACATCCTCACTCGCCGAGCGTGAATTCATCGACGCTGAACGCACCATCGGCGCCGGTGCGCCGCGCATCCTGTTTCGCCACATCCTGCCGCATCTCCTGCCGACCATCATCGTCTGGGGCACGCTCGGCATCTCGACCACGGTGCTGCTGGAAGCGACTCTCTCCTTCCTCGGCATTGGCGTGCAGCCACCAACGGCGTCGTGGGGCAACATCATTTTCGAAAACCAGACCTATTTCCAGGCCGCACCCTGGCTGGTGTTCATTCCCGGTGCGGCGATCCTGGCGCTGGCGCTGGCCTTCAACCTGATCGGCGATGCGCTGCGCGACATCCTCGATCCGACGCAAAGAGGCCGGGCATGATCGCCTATCTCGGCCGCCGCCTGATCCAGTCGCTGCTGATCCTGCTCGGCGTCTCGCTGATCACCTTTGCGCTGCTCTACCTCTTGCCGGCCGACCCTGTGCGCCAGATCGCCGGCCGCAGCGCCACGCCGCAGACGGTCGAAAACATCCGCCAGCAGCTCGGCCTCGACCAACCCTTCGTCGTCCAGTACTGGCACTATCTGACAAAGCTCGTCAGCGGCGATCTCGGCCGCTCCTACATCCAGCGCTCAGAAGTCACCGAACTGATTGTCTCTCGGCTACCGGCAAGCCTGCTTTTGATGGTCGGCGCCATCCTGTGCGAATTGCTGATCGGCCTGAGCATGGGCCTGATCGCCGCCGTCAAGCGCGGCACCGCCACCGACCAGACCTTGATGGTCGCTTCCTTCGTCGGCGTCTCGGCGCCACAATTCGTCGTCGGGCTGTTGCTGCTCTACGTCTTTGCGGTGCGGCTGAGCTGGTTTCCGATCGGTGGCTACGGCACCTGGCGGCATCTCGTGCTGCCGTCGCTGACCATGGGCATACTCGGCGCCGGCTGGTATGCGCGCATGATGCGCTCGTCGATGATCGACGTGCTGCGCCAGGACTATGTCCGCACCGCCCGCGCCAAGGGTTTGGCGCGCAGCGCCATCATTTTCCGCCACGCGCTGCCCAACGCCATCCTGCCTGTCATCGCCATGATCGGCATCGACATCGGCATCTTCATGGGCGGCATCGTCGTCGTCGAAAGCGTGTTCGGCTGGCCCGGTATCGGCCAGCTGGCGTGGCAGGCGATCCAGCGCGTCGACATTCCGATCATCATGGGCGTCACGCTGGTGTCGGCCTTCGCCATCGTGCTCGGCAATCTCTTGGCCGACATCATCGCGCCCTTCATCGATCCCCGTATCAAACTCAGATGAAAATGAAAAACAAACAGAGAAAGGGAACACAACAATGAAAAAGTTTCTTGCATCCACCGTCGCGGCATCGGCGCTGGCGCTGATGCTCGGCATGGCAAGCGTCCGTGCCGAAGACGCCGTCGACCCGAACGCCAAGCAGGGCGGCGCCATCATCGTCACCTACAAGGACGATGTCGCCACGCTCGATCCGGCGATCGGCTATGACTGGCAGAACTGGTCGATGATCAAGAGCCTGTTCGACGGGCTGATGGATTACGAGCCGGGCACCACCAATCTGAAGCCCGACCTCGCTGAGAGCTACGAGATTGCGCCGGACGGCAAGACCTTCACCTTCAAGCTGCGCCACGGCGTGAAATTCCACAATGGCCGCGAGATGACCGCCGACGACGTGAAATATTCGCTCGACCGCGTCACCAATCCGAAGACGCAGAGCCCCGGCGCCGGCTTCTTCGGCTCGATCAAGGGCTATGACGATGTCGCCGCCGGCAAGGCCGAGGGCCTGTCCGGCGTCACCGTCGTCGATCCGTATACGGTCAAGTTCGAGCTGACCCGCCCCGACGCCACCTTCCTGCATGTCATGGCCATCAACTTCGCCCATGTCGTGCCGAAGGAAGAGGTCGAGAAATACGGCGCGGATTTCGGCAGGCATCCGGTCGGTACCGGCGCCTTCAAGCTCACCGAGTGGACACTTGGACAGCGCCTCGTCTTCGAGCGCAACCCGGATTATTGGCACAAGGGCCTGCCGCATCTCGACAAGATCACCTTCGAGATCGGCCAGGAGCCGATCGTGGCGCTGCTGCGCCTGCAGAAAGGCGAGGTCGACGTGCTCGGCGACGTCATTCCGCCGGCCAAGTTCCAGGAGGTGATGGCCGATCCCGAACAGAAGGCGCGCGTCGTCGAAGGCGGCCAACTGCAAACCGGCTATGTCACCATGAACACCACCATGGCGCCGTTCGACAATGTGAAGGTGCGCCAGGCCGTCAACATGGCGATCAACAAGGCGCGCGTCGTCCAGATCATCAACAACCGCGCCGTGCCCGCCAACCAGCCGCTGCCGCCGTCGATGCCCGGCTACAACAAGGACTACAAGGGCTATCCCTATGACGTCGCCAAGGCCAAGGCGCTGCTGGCCGAGGCCGGCCATCCCGATGGCTTCGAAACGCAATTGTTCGCCATGAACACCGACCCTAACCCGCGCATCGCCCAGGCGATCCAGCAGGACCTGGCGGCGATCGGCATCAAGGCCAGCATCCAGTCGCTGGCACAGGCCAATGTCATTGCGGCCGGCGGCGACAAGGCCGGCGCGCCGATGATCTGGTCCGGCGGTATGGCCTGGATCGCCGACTTCCCGGATCCGTCGAACTTCTACGGCCCGATCCTCGGCTGCGCCGGTGCGGTGCCCGGCGGCTGGAACTGGTCGTGGTATTGCAACAAGGATCTCGACGCCAAGGCGGCCGAGGCCGACTCGGTGGTCGACCCGGCAAAGGCCGGCGAACGCTACAAGATGTGGAGCGCCATCTACGACAAGGTGATGGAGGACGCGCCTTGGGCGCCGATCTTCAACGAGCAGCGTTTCACGCTCAAATCGGCCCGCATGGGCGGCGCCGACAACCTCTATGTCGACCCGGTTCATATCCCGATCAACTATGACAATGTGTACGCAAAAGATGTGCAGTAACTGCGACTACACCATCCACGGGCGCCATCACCATTTCGGCTGGGACAATTCGTTTGTCCCGGCCGAGCGGGTGGCGCCCGGCGCGACCATCGAGTTCCAGTGCCTAGATGCAGGGGGCGGCCAGCTTCAGGCCGACAGCACGGTCGCCGACGTCGCCAAGCTCGACTTCGAAAGGGTCAACCCGGTGACCGGACCGATCTTCGTCGAGGGTGCGGAGCCGGGCGATGCGCTGAAGGTGACGATCGAACTGTTCAAACCGTCCGGCTTCGGCTGGACGGCGAACATTCCGGGTTTCGGCCTGCTTGCCGACGATTTTGCAGAGCCGGCGCTGAACATCTGGAAATACGACGCCGCCTCGCTCGAGCCGGCGCTGTTCGGTAAAAATGCGCGCGTGCCGCTGAAGCCTTTCGCCGGCACCATCGGCAACGCCCCGGCTGAGATGGGGCTTCACTCGGTGGTGCCGCCGCGGCGCGTCGGCGGCAATCTCGACATCCGCGACCTCGCCGCCGGCACCACACTCTATCTGCCGGTGGAAGTGGCGGGTGCGCTGTTCTCGGTTGGTGATACACATGCCGCGCAAGGCGACGGCGAGGTCTGCGGCACGGCGATCGAAAGCCCGATGGACGTCGTGCTCAAGCTCGATCTGGTCAAGGACGCCAGGCTGAAGACGCCGCGCTTCACCACGTCGGGCCCGGTGACGCGCCATCTCGACGCCAAGGGTTATGAGGTAACGACCGGCATCGGCCCGGACCTGATGATGGGTGCGAAGGAGGCGGTCGCGCAGATGGTCGACCTGCTGGCTGGGCGGTACCAAATCGATCCGGTCGAGGCTTATATGCTGGCTTCGGTGTGCGGCGACCTTCGCATCAGCGAGATCGTCGACGTGCCGAACTGGGTGGTATCGTTCTATTTTCCGCGCTGCGTGTTTGAATGACGTCAGGTCGGCGCCGCCCCCCCACCCCGCTGCTTCGCAGCGACCCTTCCCACAAGGGGGAGGGTGAAGCGCCGGCGCCCTACCTCCCCCTTGTGGGGAGGTCGGACCGAAGGTCCGGGTGGGGGGCGTGCCGGAATAAACGTCTCAGAACCCCGCTCTTGCGATGACCTCGATCCCCGAAACAATCCTTGACATCGCCAACCTCTCCGTCAGCGTGCGTGGCGAGGACGGTGAGCGGGAGGTTGTCTCCAACCTGTCGCTGACGCTGGCGCGTGGCGAGACACTCTGCATTGCCGGCGAGTCTGGCTCCGGGAAGTCGATGACCGCACTGGCGATCATGCAACTCCTGCCGCAGCCGGCTGCGCGTATTTCGTCCGGCAAGATCCATCTCGGCAACACCGATCTGGCAACCCTCGACGAGCGCCAGATGCGGCGCATCCGCGGTGACCGCATCGCCATGATTTTCCAAGAGCCGATGACCTCGCTCAACCCGGTGCTGTCGATCGGTCGGCAGCTGACCGAATCCATCGAGGCGCATACCAGCCTGTCGCAGGCCGAGGCCCGCCAGCGCGCCATCGAGGCGCTCAAGGCGGTGCGCATCTCTGAAGCCGAAAGCCGGCTAAAACAGTTTCCGCATGAGCTGTCCGGCGGCATGCGCCAGCGGGTGATGATCGCCATGGCGCTGGCGCTCGAGCCCGATGTGCTGATCGCCGACGAACCGACGACGGCGCTCGACGTCACCGTGCAGGGCGAGGTGCTGGAACTGTTGCGCGACCTGCAGCGTCAGCACGGCACCAGTGTCATCTTGATCACCCACGATATGGGCGTGGTCGCCGAAATGGCCGACCGCGTCATCATCATGCGGCATGGGCGCATGGTCGAGGAGGGAAAGACCGCCGATATCTTTGCCCGGCCGCAAGCCGACTATACGCGCGAGCTGCTGGCCGCGGTGCCGCGCATCGGCAGCGGGGTCGGGCGTCAGAAATCCAGGGATGTGCTTGAAGCCTCAAAACCGGCCAATGTCGCCGAGGTCAACGGCTTGCATGTCCGTTTCGATCTGCGCGGCGGCATCTTTGGCCAGGTCACCCGCCGCGTCCACGCCGTCGAAGGCGTCAGCTTCTCGATCGCGCCCAACGAGACGCTGGCGCTGGTCGGCGAATCGGGTTGCGGCAAGTCGACCACCGCCAAAGCGCTGGCAGGGCTGGTGCCGTATAGCGGTGACATCGTTATTGGCGGGCGCAATCTTTCCGGTCTCGGCCGCGTCGAGCGCAAAGCGGTGCGCCGCGACGTGCAGATGATTTTCCAGGACCCGTTCGCCTCGCTCGATCCGCGCATGCGTGTCGGCGATCTCGTCGCCGAGCCGTTGGTGATCCACGGCATCGCCTCGAAGGATGAGCGCCGCGATCGCGTGGCAGCGCTATTCGAGCGCGTCGGCCTGTCGCCCGACCAGATGGAGCTCTATCCGCATGAATTCTCCGGCGGCCAGCGCCAGCGCGTCTGCATTGCACGGGCGCTGGCGCTGCGGCCAAAGCTGATCATCGCCGATGAAAGCGTTTCGGCGCTCGACGTCTCGGTGCAAGCGCGCGTGCTCGATCTGTTGAAGGAATTGCAGCGCGAATTCGGCGTCGCATATCTCTTCATCTCGCATGATATGGCGGTGGTCGAGAACATCTCCGACCGCGTCGCCGTCATGTATCTCGGCCAGATCGTCGAAATGGGCACACGCGACCAGGTGTTTTCCAACCCGCGCCATCCCTACACCAGGCGGCTGATCGAAGCCGTGCCGGTGCCAGACCCGGCGCAGCGCAGAACCCGATTTGCCCGTCTCGACCAGGAGATACCGAGTGCGACCCGCAAGATCGGCGAAGCGCCGCTGAAGTTGGCGCTGAACGATGTCGGCAACGGCCATCTCGTCGCTGCGGAGAGCTGAGTCCGCACTGGTCGGCGATGCAGCTGTTCTTTTACCTTGTTGAGCACAACCAAGACTTGTCATCTCGGGTTTACCTCGCCTTAGGTGGATGACGACCACTATACGGTCGGCGTTCTTGCCCCAGGGGGGAAACAGTGCTCAAGGCGGTTCTGCAGCTGCTGCCGGGTCGGTTCATGGATGTTCGCATGCGCGCGTCCGACGGCTACGAGACGCGCGTCGTGGAGCGGCCCGGACGCTGGATGACGGCGGCAGATCTGGAGCAGCTGAGCAGCGATCTGCGGCTGGTGGCGTCGAAGACGCTGAAGGCCGGCAGCCTGACCTATGGCGTGTTTTCCGGCGATCGCAGCCGGCTGGAACATTCCATCATCACCATCGTCTACCGGCGCAGCGACGGGCGGCCGATCGCCTTCAACGCGCTGGCGCTGATGGAGATTTCACTGGCCGGCAAGCCGTATGAGGTCCTGCACCTCGGCCTCGTCATGGTCGACCCTGACGATCGCAGCCGGGGGCTGAGCTGGATCCTCTACGGCGTGACCTGCTTCCTGATGTTCCTGCGCAACCAGCTGCGGCCGATCTGGATCTCCAACGTCACCCAGGTGCCCGCCGTCGTCGGCATGGTCGCCGAAGCCTTCACCAATGTATTTCCCGGACCGCATGCCGGCGCGCGGCGCTCGCTGACCCATGTGCTTTTGGCGCGGCAGATCATGGCGCGCCACCGCCATGTCTTCGGCGTCGGACCCGACGCGGGTTTCGACGAAGAGCGCTTCGTCATCACCAATGCCTATACAGGCGGCTCGGACGATCTGAAAAAAACCTTCGACGAGGCGGCCAAGCACCGCGCCGAGACCTATAACGAGTTCTGCCAGAAAGAGCTCGACTATGGGCGCGGCGATGACGTGCTGCAGATCGGCCAGATGAGTTTCCAGGCGGCGCGCACCTATCTCGCCGACGCGGTGCCGCGCGGCTCGCTTGCCGCCCTTGCCGTGGCGGGTGCCGCCGCCACGCTGCAGCGGCTGGTGCTGCCGGTGGTTCACTGGGCGGATTCGAGCCGGCAATGGAATGTGCTGAGACCATGGACACGCTAGCGGCCTCAGATGCGGTACGCCGTTTCACGCTCAAGCTGATGGCAGCGGAGCCATGAGTTTCGACGACACACTCGTCGCCGACACCATCACCTCGCTGGCGGCGCTGTTCGGCCTGCTGATCGTGATATCGGTCGTCGGCGGGCGCGACGATGGGTTGTCGCGCCGCTTCCTGTTTGGGTTGCGTGTGCTGGCGGTGCTGCTCGCCTGCCGCATTCTGGACTGGACGACCGGCCTCGTCCTCTTCCGCTTCGTCACCATCGCGGCAGCGGGCCTGCTGCCGCTGGCAGCTCTTTTGCTGACTGAGGGCTTGCTGCGCCGGCATGCGCCGTTTGCGCTTAAATTCTTCGCCGCAAGTGGCGCCCTGCTGTTCCTCCTGCTGGCTCTGATCCCGGAAAGCCTTGCAGAGCCATGGCGGATGGCGATGCTTCTGGCCTTCCAGTTCGGTGGTTTTGTCGCCATCGGCTGGCTGGTGATGACGCGCGATCGCGACAGCCTGTCGGCGGCCGAGAACCGCACCGTGGAGCGCATGGCGCTGTCGCTGCTGCTGATCCTTCCGTTCATGGTCACCGACTATCGGCCCGGCCTGTTCGAAGTGCCGGTGCGGCTCGGCGGGATCGCCATCCTGTTCCTGTGCTGGCTGACCATTGGTCTCGGGCGGGCGAGCCTCGGCCACCGCGACACGATCGGCGCCTTTGCCGTCATCGCGCTGAGCTCGGTGTTTGCCGGGCTGGCGCTGGGCGGCATCGATGATCTCGGCTGGCGCGGCAGCGTGCAGGGCGTGGTGATCGTGCTGTCGGCGACGCTGCTGGCCGTCATCTACAATGACAGCGTCAGCCTCACCGCCGAAAAGCGCCGCGACTCGCTGCTGAAGCACATGGCCGAGGGCGACCTGACGGATTCCGCGCGCTTCCTGCGCGGCCTACAGCACCATATCCTCGTCGACGGCGCGCTGATCCTGCCGGCCGCCGACCTCGGCGATTTCGACCTGAAGGTGCTGGCGCGGGCGCTGGAACAGGCGCCGGTGCGCTCGCTCGCCGACGTGCAGCCGGATGCGCCCGTGGACGAGGACATACGCGAGCAACTGGCATGGCTGTTCGAGAAATACGAGGCGACGCATGTGCTGCTGGCGACACTCGAGCCGTTGGCCGTGGTCGCGCTCAACATGCCGGCGCTGGCATCGTCGCCCGGCGTGGAAATGGAATTGCGCGCCGTGCAGCGCATGGCGATGCTGATCGCGCAGCGGGAGGCCGTGACGTGACGACAAGAAGGGCCGGCGTTTTGTGCCGACCCGTCTTGTGAGTGGATCAGGCGGCCTTGGTCTTCAAGGCCTCTTCGTCGCGCACCATCTTGGTCACGGCGGCGAAGTCGAGCTTGCCGGAGCCGAGCACCGGCACTTTTGGGACGACGCGCACTTCGGCCGGCACCATCAGGTCCATGGCGCCGTTGGCCTTGGCGTAGGCAAGGAACTCAGCGCGGGTCGCACCGGGTGCCTCGGTGATAAGGATCAGCTTTTCGCCCTTGCGCGCATCCGGCACGGTGGCGACCGCCGACAGCGTACCTTTCCATAATTCACCCGCCAGCGCTTCCACCGCCGCCAGCGAGATCATCTCACCGCCGATCTTGGCAAAACGCTTGGCGCGGCCGCGAATGGTGATGAAGCCACCCTCGTCGATGGCGACGACGTCGCCCGTGTCATGCCAGCCGTCTTCGAGCGGCTCGAGCACGCCGGGTTTCTCGGCCCGGAGATAGCCGGCCATGACATTGGGACCGCGCACGAACAGCCGGCCGCCATCGTCGACGCCAGGCACCGGGTCGAGGCGATATTCCATGCCGGGCATGATCTTGCCGACGGTTCCGGAGCGGTTGTACATCGGCGTGTTGATCGAGATCACCGGCGCTGTTTCGGTGACGCCATAGCCCTCGAGGATGCGCACGCCGAACTTCTCCATATAGGTCATGCGCGTCGCTGCCTTGACCGGTTCTGCGCCGGCAAAACAATAGCGTATCGAGCGGAAGTCGTAGGGGTGCGCGGTGCGTGCATAGCCCGAGAGGAACGTATCGGTGCCGAAGATGATCGTCGCGTTCGAGCCGTAGATCAGTTCGGGCACGAGGCGGTAGTGCAGCGGCGAGGGGTAGAAATAGACCGGCACGCCCGCGATCAGCGGCAGTACCGTGCCCGCCGTCATGCCGAAGGAATGGAAGATCGGCAGCACGTTGAAGACCTTGTCGCCCGAGTGGAAGTCGATGCGCGACGCCGCCTGGGCGGCATTGGCCAGGATGTTGCGGTGGGTCAGCACCACGCCCTTGGGCGTGCCTTCCGAACCCGAGGTGAACAGGATCACCGCAGGATCGTCGGGCTTGCGGGCAACGCGCGGCGTGCTTTTGCGCAGCAGGCCCAGGAGCTTGTCCTTGAGGCCAATGGTGGCGCGCAAATCATCGAGCCAGACGATGTTCACCGAGCGGCCGAGCTCCTCGACCACGGCGCCGAGTTTTGCCTGTTCGATAAAGGCGCGCGAGGTGAGCACGGTCTTCACCTCGGCGGCCTTGCAGGCGGAGAGGATGTTGGCGGCGCCGGCGGTGAAGTTCATCATCGCCGGAACCTTGCCGGAAGACATGACGCCGAGCAGCGTCGCGCAGGAGCCGTTGGCGTTGGGCAGCATGATGCCGAGCGTCTGCTGGCCGGCGTAGAGGTTCTTGAATTTCTCGCCAAGCACGGCAGCAGCCGTCAGGAGCTTGCCGTAGCTCAGCGAACCGGTGACCGGGTCCTGCACGGCGAGCTCTCTCATGCCGCGTTCGGTGGCGGTCTGGATGATCTTTTCCAGCACTGTCTTGTCGATGTCCTGGGTGCGGAAGACGAGGTCCGACATCACCTGATAGAGGGCAGACCCGGCCGCGGCGCGGCGCTTGCGGCCCTTCAGCTCCGGCGGCACTTCGAGCTTGACAGGCTCCAGAATGGTCACCTTGACCTTTGGGAACAGCCGGCGGCGCACATGCTGCGAGCTCAGCCGCGAGAAGTAGGTCTTCTCCAACCCGTCGATACGCACCGGCACAACCATCGAGCCGGTCTTGTCGGCGACCATGGCAGCGCCGTCATAGACCTTCATCAGGCCACCGGTGACAGTAATGCGGCCCTCCGGGAAGATGACCAGCGGATCGCCGCCCTGCACGACCTTGATCAGCGTGCGGGTGGACATCGGCTTGGCCGGATTGAGCGGCAAAGCGCGTGCAAGTTTCATGAACGGCTTCATCCACCAGGCCTGGGCGATGAAGTAGTCGATAGCGAAGACCGGCTCCTCGTCGGTCAACGTCAGCGCCAGCGGACCGTCGAGGAAGCTGACATGGTTGAGCGCCAGGATCGGCGCCTTGCCGGCTGCCTTGAGGTTGTCCATGCCCTCGACCTCCAGGCGCAGGAAGGCGCGGAACAGGATGGAGACGAAATCGCGGAAGGGGTTGGTCGGCAGGAATTTCAACATCAGCCAGGCAGCAATCGCATTGGCCGCGGCGAGGCCGAACAGAATGCCACCGGTGGAGACTTTGGTCTGGATCACGGCGACAATGACACCGCCGACGGTCATGAAGCCGGCATTGACGATGCTGACGGCGGCGACGACGCGGGCGCGGCGCGCCTCGGGCGACCAGGCCTGCACGGCGGCAAAGGTCGGCACCACCAGGAAGGCGGCTGCAATGGCCATGCCGGCGAGGTCGATGGCGACCCGGATCGTGTTCGGGCCGGCGAAGAATGCGCCAAGGGTTTCTGCCTGGGGCGAAGGCGTCATGCTCCATATGGTCCAGGCCAGATGCAGGCCGAACAGCGCCAGCAGCGCCGTGCCGACCGGTGCCGGCAGAAGCACGATGCGGCCCTGCGACATCCAGGCGGCGATGGCCGAGCCGATGGCGATCGAGACCGCGAAGACCGCGAGATAGACGGTGACCGCCATCTCGTTGCCGCCGAGCGAATCCTTGACCAGGGTCGGCAGGATCGACAGCACGATGGCGCCGATCAACCAGAACCACGAGGTCATCAGGCCGGCGCGCCAGATGCGCATGTCGGTGCGCAACTCGGCAACCTGACGCCAGGTCGAGCGGAAGATGTTCCTGTCGATGACGAGGTCGGGCGCCGCCGAACCGGTGGATGGGATGTAGCGGCTGACGAGCCAGCAGCCGACGGCGAGCGCCATCATGATCGGTCCGAACACTGTGACGCCGATGCCATCGGCGGAAACAACGCCGCCGGCAATGGTGCCGCCGAGGATGGCGGCAAAGGTGGCGGACTCGATCCAGGCGTTGGCCTTGGGCAGTTCCTTGCGCTCGAGGTGATCGGGCAGGATGCCATATTTGATCGGCCCGAACAGCGCCGAGATGATGCCGAACATCAAGAGCGCCACCATCAGCACGGGAATGGACGACAGCGCGATGCCGACGACGGAGACACCCGCCGCGGCGATCTCGGCGAATTTCAGTCGCTTGGCGATAAGCGCCTTGTCGAAGCGGTCGGCAATCTCGCCGCCAAGCGCGGACAGGAACAGGAAGGGGGCCATGAAGACGGCACCCGCCAGAGTGACCAGAGACGCCGCCTGATCCGCCGCCAGCGTGAACAGAATAAGGAACACCAGCGTGTTCTTCAGGAAATTGTCATTGAAGGCGGACAGGAACTGCGTCCAGAACAAAGGCGCAAAGCGCCGGGATGTCATCAGATGAGCTGTGGGACGGTTGATCGGGGCGATTTCCATAGCGGCGACTTCCATTGGGCAAGACCGGTGAAATCCTGTTGGGATTGATCAGCGGTCTTGCGCGGTTTGAGCCTTGTTTTAGCGGGAACCCGGTTACACTTCGTTACTGCGGCTGACTTCCATCAGCAGCTTCTCGGTCTTGGCGTCTTCCAGCCGGTTGATGAAGCGGCTTGCCTCTTCCGAGTCACGCAACGTCTTGGTGATGGTGATCGAGGTGTGCACGAGCATGATGGCAGCCATGGCGTAAAAGCCCTTGGCGGCGAAGCTCGCCTCCATGAAGTAGATGCCGCCGGCCATCATCGCGGCGGCAACGACGAAACTGGCCATGGTGAAGGTCTTCCAGGCGCTTGAATCCTTGGGAGAATAAGTGTTCGGGGTCATCGGTATAATCCTTTCGTTTCAGGGTTAGGTTGGTTGGGCACGGGTCTGTTTCAGGCCGGATACAATCAGGCCGGCTTGGCCATCGTCTTCGTCAGCCGTTCGAGCACGGCGTCGGCGCTGCTTCTGAGCGGTGCCCCGCAGCCGGCGGCCGCCAGCTTTTCGCTGACCGCGGCCGGATCGCCCGATTGCTCCATCTCGGCCATGGCAGCCGCGGTGGCGTCGATCTGCTTTTGTCGTGTGCGCAGGCGCAGCAGCGTCTCCTCGGCGTCCTTGAGCGCCGACAGGCTTGAGCCCGGCGCGCTTTCGCGCAGGCGCTGGGTCGAGTCGACCGCGGCAACGATGCGCTGGCCGCGTTGCAATTCACGCAGGCGCATTTCAGAGACGCGAATAATCCGCTTCAGCCGTTCGATCTCGGTGCTGAAGCTCTTCTGCGCCTCGCTGGAAGCGTCGCGTTCGGCTTCCAGCATGGCGATCGTTTCGGCGGCCTCGCGGGCCAGTTCATTCTGTCCCTGCTCGATCGCGGCGATGGTGCGCTTCTCCAAATCGTCGATGCGGACGACCAGTTTCTTGAACTGCGCGACTTCCTGTTCGTTCTGGGCGATGGCAATTGCGACCGCCCGGCGGGCAGCGGCGATGGCGTCGGCGCAATCGCGGATCTGCTGGCGCAGGATCACCAGCGCGTTGCGGTCGACGACCGCCTCGGCGGCCTCGTAGCTGCGGCCGCGAACGAGAGCAAAAAACTGTTTCAACATTCCCGTTTCTCCTCTATGAACGTTGTTCACGAACGCAACGTAGCACATCGTGAACGACGTTCAAGAGAAAAATGAACGGTGTTCATGAATGTCGGAGCAAGACGGTTAATGACGGCAAAACGGGACGCCAAACGCGAGGATCTCAAAGGCAGGCTGATCGAGGCCGCGCAAGCGCGCATCCGAGCCTCGGGGCTCGCCGGCCTGCGCGCACGCGACATCACGGCCGATGCCGGCTGCGCGCTGGGTGCGCTCTACACCGCCTTTGCCGACCTCGACGAGCTCATCCTGCACGTCAATTCGATTACGCTGGCGCGGCTGGGAGAGGCCTTGCAGCAGGAGGCGACGGGCGCCGCAGAGCCAAGGGCGAGGCTGAAGGCGCTGGCCAAGGCCTATCTCGGCTTCGCCCGCGACAACCGCATGACATGGAAGGCGCTGTTCGAACACCGCATGGCGCCAGGCGTGGCAGTGCCCGAATGGCACCTAGCCGAACATGCGGTGCTGATCCAGCATCTGGTCGAGCCGCTTGCCCAGTTGCTGCCCGCGTTGGACACGCCGGACCTGCTGGCGCGCGCCCGCACCCTGTTTTCAGCTGTCCACGGCATCGTCGCCATCTCGCTCGAAGACCGGTTCATCGGGCTGGCGCCCACCGACCTCGAAAGCGAGCTGCTGGGTTTCGTCGACACGCTGGTGAGCGGGCTGGAGGGGGAAAGGCAATGAGCTGCCGCGATCGGCCCTTGCCTCACCGCTCTCTGCCCTTATGAAGACCGTCGTGCGGACTGGCCTGTTGATTAAGGCCGGCTGAAACTGTTGGGGACATCAGGTGACAATTAATCAGGAACGTCGGTTTCGGCCCGAAATACAAGGGTTGCGCGGACTGGCCGTCACTCTGGTCGTCATCTTTCACCTGTGGACCTATGTTCTTCCCGGTGGATATATCGGCGTCGACGTCTTTTTCGTCATCTCGGGCTATCTGATCACCGGCTTGCTGGCGCAGATGGCGCTGCGCGACGGTCGCGTCTCGGTGATAGAATTCTATTCGCGACGGATTCACAGGCTTCTGCCGGCAGCGATCCTCGTGCTTCTGGTGACGCTGCTCGGCACGCTGCTGTTCATTTCCAAGGCGCGCTGGGAGGAAACCGCCAAGCAGATCCTGGCCAGCGCGCTCTATGTCGAGAACTGGCGTCTGGCCCACGAGGCTGTCAGCTATCTCGACGCCGACAATCTGCCGACGCCGGTGCAGCATTACTGGTCGCTTTCCATAGAAGAGCAGTTCTACATCGTCTGGCCGGTGCTCATTATCGGCGTGATCTGGCTGGCGCGGCGATGGCCCATCTCCTTGAAACGATGCCTGGCGACGACATTGTCGCTCGTTTTCGTGGCATCGCTGGTCGCCTCGGTTGTCCTGACGAAAACAGACCCCGCCCAGGCCTATTTCGTCAGCCATACACGCCTGTGGGAATTGGCGCTGGGCGGTCTGCTGGTGCTTGGCGAGCACCGGTTTCGATTGGGCGCGGGTACAAGGCGGCTGATGGCGCTTGCTGGCATCGCCGGCATCCTCGCATCCGCTTTTCTGTTTTCCGCGGCAACACCGTTCCCCGGCGTCAGTGCGTTGCTGCCAACCTTGGCCACCGTGCTCGTCATCCTGGCCGGCGGAGCCCAAGCCGGCCGGTTTCGTGGGCTCGATTTGTGGCCGCTTCGTTTCATCGGCGATCGGTCATACTCGATCTATCTCTGGCATTGGCCACTGATCACATTCTTCCTGGGACAGGGCCATTCGCCGACATTTGCCAGTGGGGTCGGCCTGATTGCGGTGACCCTGGTCCTGTCGGACCTGTCTTATCGCTATGTCGAACAACCTTATCGACAACCCCGGGGCGGCGCGTGGTGGAAGCCGCTGGGATACGGCACCATCGCGGTCCTGGCATGCGTGGCGGCATCCCAGGCGCTGCTGCATTTTGTGACGACGCAACGCACCGACATTACGCTGATTGGCACGCCTGCCTATCCTGGGCCCGCCGCTCTGGTGACCGCCGCCGCGGTTCCGGACGGTGTGGACCTGCTGCCGCCGTTGGCCCGGCTAAGGCGGGACGTGTCGAGTTTGTTCGCAGCGGGCTGTCAGCAGAACCTGAAAGGCGCCAAACCGGTGGGATGTGTGCTGGGCGATCCGGCCGGCGCGAAAACCATCGTCCTCGTGGGAGATTCTCACGCTGCCCAGTGGGGTCCAGCCCTGAACAAGATCGCCAAGGACCGCAAATTCAAGCTGGTTTCTTTCTCGAAATCCGCCTGCGCATTCGCGCGTGCGCCCACCATGTCGGACGGCAAACCGTATCCATCTTGCTACGAGTGGCGAGAGAAAGTGCTGGCCGAAATCCTCAAGATCAGACCGTTCGCTGTTATCACCAGCCAGTCCAACGCAGGGTCGGTTCCGGATGACCTGATGATCGAAGGGCTGCGCGACGTCTGGAGCAGACTGACGGAGGCGGGCTCCCGGATCATCGTCATCCGCAACACGCCCTTGATGGCATTTGACCCCGGCGATTGCCTGCGCGCCACGCCTGTAAAATGCTTCACCAAAAGAAGCGACGCCGAGCTCAACGACGTGTTGGCGCTTGCTGCAGAGGGTCAGAAAAATGTGCGCGTCGTCGATATGACCGACGCCATGTGCGGGCCGGAACTATGCCCGGCGGTTGTCGGCAATATGATCGTTTGGCGCGACAATGGTCATTTGACGGCCACCTATTCGCTTGCGCTCGCGCCCTATCTCGCTCCCAGGCTCGGGCTCTGACGCAATTCCCGAGAGGAAAGCGCTAGGCGCTTTTCCGAATAAACTGACCGAATGGCTAAGGCAGGGGTGTCAGACCGGGCGCAGGGCGTCCTAAAGGGAGCTTAAGCCAGCGTCACGTCGAGCTATTGGCCGGCGCCGTGTCCGAAGGCGTTACCCCTCGAATACATGCTGTCCATCATGCGAAACGATGAAGAAGAAGAGAAGGGTCGTGCTTGGGCCGCAGAGAAGCAGCCCCATACATCCATCCCAGGCCAGCACCGATCGCACGACCCATCGAGATTGAATTACCCGACACGAGCACGATGGATGGGATCAATAAGGCGCTGGCATGTCTTGTCACCGCCACAGCGCAGGGCAGGATTGCTCCCTCGGAAGCGCAAAGCATTTCTGCTCTCATTGAGGCCCAGCGGAAGGCGATTGAAACAGGCGATTTGCTGGAGCGCCTGGAAGCGCTTGAAGCTTCAATGGCACGGAAGGAATAGCGATGCTCTGATATCACCAGCGGCTACTGGAACTCGAGCGCCTACGTAGGCAGACGGGAGTGCGTCTGACAAAGGGGAATCGCGATGCCATCGCTGATTGGATGGACGCTCAACATCGGGCTGCTGTGGAAGCCGCGTTCCGCGCTGATCTGTAGCTGGTGGCGGAGCAGTCGATGGCGCTTGCGCGGTCGGCAGCGCCTTGAGGCTGTCGCCAGCAACAGGAACACGGCTCAGAAACACGTCTGGTGGGCAGTTATCGTGCTGCTGAGCGCCGATGGCGTCTGCACCACCGAGATCATGCGCCGGAACCGGCACCTCTGAGACCTGCGCCTGCCGCTGGCAGAAGCGCTTCACTAGCGCCAGTCGTCGAGCACGAAGACGCCGGCGCGACTGTAACCCGGCTCATTGGGCCTGTGCATCGTGACCCCTTGGATTTCGGTTCGAAAGCCACGCCCGACCAAGTGCTGGTACGCCTCGTGGCGGGCCATGTTCACCCCGGCCAGCAGCTTGGGCATCCCCTCCGCTACGGCAAGTGCCTCGCAGGCATGCAGCAAGCTGTCGAAGGTCTCCCCAGCCGCCGATCCTGGACGCGCGGTCCCGAACTTGATGAAGCAAGCACCGTCGCCTGCTTCGCTGCGCGGCCCATGGTGGCACACGGCAAAACCCTCCAAGCCCGCACCCGCCGTATCGCCGAGCAGGACCGTCTCCCCAAGCTCCTGCGCCTCTACGGCCTGGATTTCCGCCCCCAGGTCGAGCCCGTCGTAAAGGGCGCCGGTCAGGTCACGGCAGGACTTCAGGCATTCCACTCTCTGCTCCTCTGTCAGATCGGAATACCGCGACCAGCGCACCGGCTCGGTCTGGTCGTGACGGACCGGCGCCGACATGATGGCCGTGAGGAAACGAGCCCAGTAGCCGTACTTCTGGTACAGGCCCACGTGCTTGGCGCTCTGGGCGAAGGTGAACAGGCCTGCATGCCGCGTGCCCCATTCATCGAAGCTCGCCGTGACGGCCTCGACGAGCCGCGCGCCGATGCCCTGGTCCCAAAGGTCGGGGCGGATCGTCAACGGTCCGAAGAAGCCGACGCTGCCCCAGCGGGTTGCGAAGTTGGAGCCCACCAGTTCACCGCCCACTTCCGCAGCGAAGGCGGCGACGTAGGGCGCCTGCCAGCGGCCGCGTACGTAGTCGCGGTCGGACCAGAACGTCTCTGGTTCGGGTGCTCCCAAGAAGTTGCCAAAGGCCAGCCGGAAAATTCTTTCGGCTTCCGGCAGATCGGTCTCGGCTAGCGCGCGGATGGCTACGCTCGGTGCAGCCGTTCCCATATCGCCCTCCCTGGTTCGCTAAGGTATGCAGCGCCCGATGCGCTGCCCAAGGGCGCTGCGGTCGGGCCGAATTCTACTCTTCTCCAGAGGGATAGTCACGTCGCATGGGAGATGTCGGCCACCGGATCGGTGCTCTGGCGTTTGGTACCATCCGTCAGGCTTCTGCCACTAGCTTGTCAGCAATTTCAGTGTGGTCGATCTGAGCCGCGTTGAAATTTCCGGTAGAGCTGATCAAATATCAGTCCGACGACCTGATCAAACGCTTCGAAATTCCGGTCCACGCCAGCCCCCGGGCTTCAAAAAATGTCGTGCAGTTCACGGTGTTGCCGAAGCGATTGCACGTCGTTGTTTTTGGCTGACTATTTTGCATGGTGGAAATGGCCGCGTTCGCTCTGGCAGATGCCCTGCCGCGCGACGAATTGGACTCGTTCTGGATGCATTGGGCCATGGCTGGGGTTCTTGGCTCGAAGCCGTAGGAGGCGCATTGAGGGCGCCACGAAACGAAGGCCGCCATTGACCTTCGAGGGACGGAACGCCGTTGATGAGATTTCGGGAACGTTCTGGAAAATTTCTAGCGCTATCGAAGCCCTGAAGGCCGTTACTTCCTCGGCGTCTGAGGTGGCTCTAGTGGGACATAAGGTGTCCTCGGCTCCTTACCGGGCGGCCGAGAACGCGGCGCCGCATCACCGGGCGCGCCGAGCGATTTGATATAAAGATGCAGCGAACGCATGTCGCTCTCGGCCATAGCTTGGACTTGGTACCAAGGCATTGGCGGCATTGTGAACCTGTTCTTGAGGTAGTCTACCCATTTGTCCTCCGTATACACTCTCGCCGATTCCCTTAGATTTGATGCATAGGTCGTGCCCCAGGGACCCCGCCAGCCCACGGAAGAGCCCTTCAACGCCTTCTCCGTATCGATTTTCCCCTCGGCTTCACGGTATCCTTCCGTATGGCAGAAATGGCAGCCGCCGATGATCGAAATATACAAACCGCGTTCGACGGAAACCTCATCGGCCGCCAGTAGTTGGCTGGATGGCACGATGCACAGAGCGACGGCCGCGCAAAGATCGATTGTTCGCATATTCGCTGCCTCCCCTTGACTGATTGCCGCCCATCATACCGGCGATTAGCGGCCCGACAGTCGCTCGGGGGTGACCTCCTGGCTATCGGGCCTACCGGCATTCTGTCACTGCCGGATGACCGCAATATTAGCAGTTTCTTATAGGTCCGCTCGCGTTAATATTAGCGGCGAGCAGGGAGCGACACCCCATCGACAAGCCGGTGACGACCTACATCGTCAGCGTGTTCGAGAAGCCGCATTGGCGCAGGTTGCTGACCACCAAAGGCCAAAAGTGGATGAAATAACCGAAGGGGAGGACTGACCGAATGAGCAGACATATCTTTGCCGTCCTGACCAATCCTGTCGAGGGACGTGAGGCCGAGTTCAATGGCTGGTACGATGATCGTCACGTGCATGACATATTAAAACTACCCGGACTGGTTTCGGCCCAGCGCTTCAGGCTGAGTCCCGAGCAAAGCGCGGCGACTCCCTATCGATATCTGGTGGTCTACGAGATCGAGACGGACGATCTGGCGGAGACCATTCGCGATTTAAAGGCCAAGGACGGCACAGACGAGATTCCGGCCACTGCGGCGCTGGCCAGTGGAGTGCTGGCGAGCTTCTTCGAACCTATCGGACCGTTGGTGGTGCGCCGCTGAAGCAAGTGGCCGGACATATCCCGCCCGGTGTTATCGCCCTGATCCCCGCATAGGGATCATAAAGGGCCTTGCTCCCTCTTGGCCCTAGTTTGAGTCCGCTGTCTCCCCGGCAGCGGACCCGACGCATTCAGTGATCGCCGGCATCCTCTAAACGCAAATTGCCCAAACGACTTAACTGCCTCCTGCTTTGCTGAATACAACCGTGCCGTCGTCTTTGCGAACTTCAACCGCCACGATACCGGACTTTCGATCCGGAAAGGTCGACAGCGCGTGGTCCTTCGCAGCCTTCTCGGTATCGAAGGGCGTCTTCTCCACGATGCCCTTTTTACCGTACCAAATCACCGTGTAGGCCACCGCTGCGGCGCTCCCTCCACAGGCGCTTTGATCGTGCTAGCCAGGAATTCAACGGGTGCATCCAGCCCTTTGATGGCAGCGTGAAGGGCACCAATAGCCGCCGCCAGATGGTCTTGCCCTTTGCCATTGTCGTTTGCAAGATCGGTGCGTTGAGGCAGCGACATAATGAGCGAACTATGCGCCTTGTCGTGGCATCGGTCTATCGGGGATATTTGTTGCCGGCGCGATACGATTTCATAGCGCGGGACAGGCCTGTCAGGTTACGGCGACCGGCAATTGAAGCGTCCCGTAGTGGGCCAATAGGCTTGGCACCGCAAGTGCACTGACGGTGATGTGGGCTGGGGTAAGTCCCCGTCGTTTCGCAAATGAAGCGGCGGGCTTTCCGCTTCTCGCTTCTGTCTTGCTCAACCCAGGTGTGATCACGGCGGCAGCTGCGCAAGCCGCCGGACTGCAATACTTGCGTGTTTGCTAAAATGCTAAAATAATGTGCGGCGGCACACCGAGCAGGAGGCGGAGGAGACCATTCCGGACGCCGCAAAACAGCCGCTCGGGAGCAACGGTAAGCCGGCATCGTGAAATACCATTTGGCCCTGACCGTACGATCTGCCTGTACGTGCCGCCTAAGTCATTCTGAAGATGATGGTGAACGGCTTAATACCGGGCATGGCGTGGCAGATCGTCATTGATCTCGTAATAGTCGCCTTTGTCGTCCACGAAAGTATGATGCTCGCCCCTCAGTCCGGACGGCTGGTCGAATGCGCCGGCCATCACTGATGTTTTCTCCGACTTGTTCCGCTTCCAGAACAGCGCGGAGCCGCAGACCCTGCAAAACCCGCGACGGGCGAAATCAGATGACTCGTACCACGTGACGTTTTCCGCGCCGGTGACGTCGAGCTCGGTGTCAGCCGAGCTTGTGGCGGCATAATAGTGGCCCGACTGCTTACGGCATTGCGAACAGTGGCAATAGTGGACGCCGCGCAACGCGCCACTCGTCTTGAAACGCACCGCGCCGCACAGGCACGAGCCGGTATGAATGTCGGTCATTGTTCCTCCTGACATCTCGCTAGACGCTTGGATCGTACCGCGCGAGCGGACAAGCCAAGGGCAACTTAGACCCACTGAAAAACGAGTAGGCGGCGAGGCAAAGCCATTCCCAGATACGGAAAAGGGCGCCAAACTGTTTCATGAGCTAACCAGCAGTTTCGCCGGGTGCGCAGCGGCGGGAAGTGGGGAAAAAAATGGGGACGGAAAGCGCCTTTCAGAAAATAGGGCGTCTTCTCAGGTAGTTAGGATATCCCACTGGTGGAGCTGAGGAGGATCGAACTCCTGACCTCGTCATTGCGAACGACGCGCTCTCCCAGCTGAGCTACAGCCCCGTCCAGCGGATGGCGCATTTATCGAAGGCTGCGGTTTCCTGTCAAGGCGGGGGTTTGCCGAAATCCCTTGTCGTCGTGCGCCGCGCCGGGCGCTGTGCAAAGGCTGCCCTTGCCGGTTTCGTGCGCAATGGCTACATGTCGGCAACAATTGGAGACCGGCATGCTCGCCCTCATTCAAACAATCGTCATGGCGCTCGACCTCTACTGGTGGGTCATCATCGCCTCAGCGATCTTTTCCTGGCTTTATGCCTTCAACGTCGTCAACTCGCGCAATCAGTTCGTCGGCAGCATCGGCAACATGCTGTACCGGCTGACCGAGCCGGCGCTGCGGCCGATCCGTCGGTTCATGCCCGACCTTGGCGGTGTCGACATCTCGCCGATCATCCTGCTTTTGCTCCTGTTCTTCCTCAGGCAGCTCATTCTCACCACGATAGCGCCGCTGGTCCTGTGAGGCCGAAGATCGCTTGAGCGCGCCTTTTCGTACCCGCGAGAATGGCATCGACCTATTCGTCCGGCTGGCGCCGAAGTCTTCCGCGGACAGGCTTGAAGGCGTCGAAATATCGGCGGACGGGCGAAGCTATTTGAAGGCGCGCGTGCGCGCCGTGCCGGAGAATGGTGCGGCCAACGCCGCGCTGGAGCGGCTAATTGGTAAGGCGCTCGGTGTGCCTGCATCGACCGTGTCGGTTGTCGGTGGAGGTACTTCGCGGCTGAAGACACTGCGTGTCGCGGGTGATCCGGCTGTGCTGGCGCTGCGCGTTGAAACGCTCAGTGGCTGATCGAAGATCCAGCGTTGCGGCATGTACACCCTTGATCTGTCGGAGGGACAGCGCCCCCTCTGCCCTGCCGGCTTTCGTCGCTCGCAAAGCCAAGCAATTGGCTTTGCGTCCGCTATGCGGACCGCTCCTCAACTCCCCCGAGGGGGGAGATTGGCAGCTTCCGCGTCGCGCTCAATCCCCCAGCGGCAGCTTGGGATCGTCGACCTTCAGCGTGTTCACGCTCTGCTTGATGCGGCGCAGGTTTTCGAGAACCCTGGGTCCGCGCGTCTCGGCGACCGAAGTGACAATCATGTCGACGATCGACAGCAACGCATAGCGCGACGAGGTCGGCTTGTAGATGTTGCCGTCTTCCAGCGATTGGAACTGGATGACCGTGTCGGCGGCCTTGGCGAGTGCTGAGTCCGGCGGGGTGATGGCGATTGTGGTGGCGCCATATTGCTGGGCGACCTGGACCGCGTCGATGACCGAGCGTGCATAGCCGGAGACGGAGAAGGCAATCAGCGTCGTCTCCGATGTGGCGACCGCGGCATACATGCGCTGCAATTGCCCGTCGATCTGCGCCAGCACCGGCACGCCCAGCCGAAATAACCGGTTCTGCATCTCGGTCGCCATCATCGAGGAAATGCCGCCGGAGCCGATGCACAGCACATTGCCTGAATTGACGATGCGCGCGGCGACGCCCACCAGTGTCTTCATGTCGAGGTTTTCGCTGGCACGCTGGATGGCGGCAATTGCCGCTTCGGTGATGGCTGAGGCGATGCGCTGCTCGCGCGCATCGCGGCTGAGCGGCTCGGGCGACAGATACTGGCCGCCAATGGCGATGGCCTGCGCCAGATAGAATTTAAAGTCGCGCAAGCCCTCGCAGCCGAGATTGCGGCAGAAGCGGGTGACCGTCGGCTCGCTGACGCCGACACGCGCGGCGATCTCGGAGATCGCAGCCTTGGAGGCGAAATCGAGATCGGTCAGCACGAGGCCGGCCAGCCGGCGGTCCGATTTGGTACCATCCTGCAACATCAGCTGCAGGCGGGTGATGATGTCGGCCGGCGTTTTCATTTCTGGGTTGTCGTCTTCATCCCTGGATTTTCGTTTTCATACCGGCGCTTTCATAGCGGCAGGCCTGTCGCCTTGTCGAACAGATGGATGTTGCCCGGCGCGACGGAGACCGGCAGCATTTCACCCGGCTTGACCTGTATCCGGTCGCGGAACACGGCACGGACCGTATCGGCACCGATGGCGCCATAGACATGGGTTTCCGAGCCGGTCGGCTCGACGACATTAACCTTGATCGCCATCGCGTCGGCGGCCTCGCCGATGACGAAGTGCTCGGGCCTTATGCCGGCCTCGACCGTGCTGCCCGCCGGCACCGTCTTGCCGCCGAGCGCCAGCCGCCCGCCGCCGGCCGACTCGAACCAGCTTTTCTCGGGCGTGGTCTTCAGCGCGCCGGACACGAAGCTCATCGACGGCGAGCCGATGAAGGAGGCGACGAATTTGTTGGCGGGACGGTCATAGAGCTCCAGCGGCGCGCCGACCTGCTGGATCTTGCCGCGGTCCATCACCACGATGCGATCGGCCATGGTCATAGCCTCGATCTGGTCGTGGGTGACATAGACAATGGTCGATTTCAGCCGCTGATGCAGCGCCTTGATCTCGGTGCGCATCTGCACGCGCAGCTGAGCGTCGAGGTTGCTGAGCGGCTCGTCGAACAGGAACACCGAGGGTTCGCGCACGATGGCGCGACCCATGGCGACGCGCTGGCGCTGGCCGCCCGACAGCTCCCGGGGGTAGCGGTCGAGATAGGAGAACAGGTTGAGGATGCCCGACGCCTTCTTGACCTTCTCATCGATGGCAGGGCGCGCCTCGCCGCGAATCTTTGGACCGAAGCCGATATTGTCTGCCGCCTTCAGGTGCGGGAACAGCGCATAGGACTGGAACACCATCGCAATATTGCGCTGCTGCGGCGGCAAATCGTTGGCGCGCACGCCGCCGATCAGAAGGTCGCCCGAGGTGATCGGCTCCAGTCCCGCTAGCATGCGCAGCAAGGTGGACTTGCCGCAGCCGGACGGGCCGACCAGCACGACGAACTCGCCACTTTTGATGTCGAGGCTGATGTTCTCGAGGATCTTGTGTCGCCCGAAGGATTTCGACAGGTCGCGGAACTCGACATCGGTCATGGTCAGGCTCCCAATATGTCGTCGATGAAGGGCAAGAAGCCGGCGGTCAGTCCAGCGTCCACCGGCACCACTGCCCCCGCTATGCCCGATGCGCGCTCCGAGGCAAGGAAGGCCACCGCTTCGGCCACTTCCGTGGCATCGACGATGCGGCCGAGCGGATAGAGCCGCTGCAGCTTGCCGAGAATATCCGGGTTCTTGGCCAGGCGATGGTCCCATGCGGCGGTGCGGATCGAACCGGGGCAGACGACATTGGCGCGCAGGCCGCTGCGTCCGAGTTCCACCGCGACCGCTTTGGCATAGGCGTTGATGCCGGCCTTGGCCGCGGCATAGGCGGGGTTGCCGAAATGGGAAATCGCATTGACCGAGGAGATGAAAACCACGTTGCCCGAACCACGCGCTGCCATCGCCTTGATCAGCGGATCGGCGAACAGCATCACCCCGGTCAGATTGAGGTCGAGCTCGTGCTCGATCTTGTCGGGGGTCAGCGCGGCAAGCGTCTCGGCACGCGTCCAGCCGGCATTGTTGATCAGGATGTCGGGAACGCCGTCTTTCTCGAGGATCGCTGGTATCGCCGCTTCGATGGAAGCCCGGTCGAGCAGGTCGAAGACGTGGCGCGACACCAGATGCGGGCTGCCGAGTTGACCTTCCGATTGGTCGCAGCCCACGACCCGTGCGCCGCGCTCCGCCAGAAGCGCCACGATGGCCGAGCCGAGGCCCCCGCCGGCGCCGGTGACCAGCACAGTCTTACCTGCAAATTCGGCCTTTGAAACCACCCCTACGCGCCTCCCTGGGTCTACGATAGTCGCAAAACGCTATTTTAAGAAATGTAATTAAGCAACAGGATAATTTGCTTGCGAAGCGCGAAATGATGGATAATGTAGGAAAGTCACATAAAGCCGAGGCCGCCTGAAAGCCGCAAGTGCGCAGGCGCCAATTAATGGGAGAGATCATATGACGCTTGCGAAATGGACCATAGGCCTGATGGCCGGACTGAGCATGCTGGCGATGACGGCGCAGGCGGACGCCGGCGAAGTGCGCGTCACCGTCGCCGAATACAGCGCCAAGACCGGGCCGTATTTCGAAGCGGTGAAGAAGGAATTCGAAGCCGCCAATCCCGGCATCACCGTCAAGTTCGAAGTGGTGCCATGGGAAGTGCTGCTGCAGAAGCTGACCACCGACATCACCGCCGGCACCAATGCGGATCTGTCGATCATCGGCACGCGATGGCTGATCGACTTCGTCCAGCAGGATGTCGCCGAGCCGCTGGACGGCTATATCAAGCCTGACTTCAAGGACCGCTTCATCGACACCTTCCTGTCGCCCTCGATCATGGACGGCAAGACCTACGGCCTGCCGATCGCGGCTTCGGCGCGCGCCATGTACTACAACAAGGAATTGTTCGAGAAGGCCGGCATCGCCAACCCGCCGGAAACCTGGGCCGAACTGCAGGAAGACGCGCGCAAGATCAAGGCGCTGGGTTCCGGCACGTTCGGTTTCGGCCTGCAGGGTAAGGAGATCGAGACCGACGTCTATTACTACTATGCGATGTGGTCGCAGGGCACCGAGATCCTCAACAAGGACGGCACGTCTGGCCTCGGCACGCCGGGCGCGCTCGAAGCCGCCAAGCTTTACAAGTCGATGATCGACGAGGGGCTGACGGAACCGGGCGTCACCTCCAACAACCGCGAGGACGTCCAGAACCTGTTCAAGCAGGGCAAGGTCGGCATGATGATCACCGCACCCTTCCTGTCCAACCAGATCAAGGACGAGGCGCCGAACCTGAAATATGGCGTGGCTGCCATTCCGGCCGGTCCGACCGGCGCGCGCGGCACGTACGGCGTCACCGATTCCATCATCATGTTCAAGAATTCCAAGAACAAGGACGAGGCCTGGAAGCTGCTGGATTTCCTGTTCACCACCGAGCAGCGCGCCAAGTTCACGCAAGGCGAAGGCTTCCTGCCGGTGAACAAGGAAGAGGCCAAGATGGATTATTACGTCAACAATGCCGATCTGGCCGCGTTCACAGCACTTTTGCCCGACGCCCGCTTCGCGCCGGTCATCCCGGGCTGGGAAGAAGTCGCCCAGATTACCTCGGATGCCATGCAGAAAATCTATCTTGGCGGCGACCCCGAGCCAGGCCTGAAGGAAGCGGCTGATAAGGCCAACGCGGTGCTGAAGAAATAGGGCGTATCTCCCTGCGCCCGGCGCGCCCCCCGAGATCGGGGCGCGCCACCACTTTTCTAGTCTTCAGCAGAAAGACAGTTCGTCGATGTCAGTGCCGCCCCTCATTGCCCTGCCGGGCATTTCTCCCCGTATAGTGACGGGGAGAAAGGGGCCGGCCGCAGCCTTGGCGCTATTCCTGAAACGCCGAAGATTGGCGAAACCGTCGATGACTGCGCACCTCTCCCCGTCCCTATACGGGGAGAGGATGCCGGCAGGCAGGTGAGGGGCAGCGCAAACATCTGCGGGAGATTCAACTCCTGAAGCGCTGCTCTTGAACGATATGCAAGATTGACCCGAACTGGCACGCCAGCGCCACTGATGTCCAAACACGGTACGAAACCGGCCGATGCAAAATCGCTTCCTGCCCTATATGCTGACCTTGCCCAGCCTGCTGCTGGCGGCTGTGGTCATCTTCTGGCCGGTCTGGGACCTGATCCAGATCTCGACGCATGATGTCGGCCGCTTCGGCCAGCTGCGCGACTTCAACAATTTCGCCAACTATTCAGCCTTCCTCGCCGATCCCGACTTCCTGGCAGCACTCTGGCGCACCGGCCTGTGGACTGTGCTGGTGGTCGGCGGCGCGCTGCTTTTGTCGGTGCCGGTGGCGATGATCCTCAACACCGATTTCTATGGGCGCGGCATTGCCCGCGTCATCATCATGCTGCCCTGGGCGGTGTCGCTGACGATGACGGCGGTGGTCTGGCGCTGGGCGCTCAACGGCGAAAGCGGCATGCTGAATTCGGCACTGATCGGGCTCGGCCTGATCCAGGAGAACATCCAGTGGCTGGCGCGTGCCGAGACCGCCTTTCCGATGCAGGTGCTGATCGGCATATTGGTGACGGTGCCGTTCACGACGACGATCTTCCTCGGCGGCCTGTCGTCAATCCCCGACGATCTCTACGAGGCGGCGGCACTGGAGGGGGCGACGCCGCTGCAGCAGTTCCGCGAGATCACCTTTCCGCTCTTAAAACCGTTCATCAACATCGCCATCGTGCTCAACACCATCTACGTCTTCAACTCGTTCCCGATCATCTGGGTGATGACGCAGGGTGGGCCGGCCAATTCCACCGACATATTGGTCACCCATCTTTACAAACTGGCTTTCCGCATCGGCAAGCTGGGAGAAGCGTCGGCGGTGTCGCTGCTGATGTTCGCCATCCTTTTGATCTTCACCATGATCTATGTGCGCCTCGCCATGCGGGAGCAACGCGCATGACGCCCAAGCTGAAGCGCACGATCGTCGCCTGGCTGCTGCTTTCGCCGCTGCTCGTGGTGACGATCTTTCCGTTTGCCGTGATGTTCCTGACCGCGGTCAAACCGAGGCAGGAAGTGCTGTCGCCGACCTGGTGGCCGAGCGAATTCCGCTGGTCGAATTTCGCCGACATGTGGGTGGCGACGGGCTTTGGCCAGGCACTGGCCAATTCGCTTTATGTCTCTGTCATCGCCACTGTCGGCGCCATCCTGATCTCGGTGCCGGCCGCCTATGCCATGTCGCGTTTCCGCTTTGCCGGCTACGGCGCCTTCCGCCAGTTCCTGCTGATCTCGCAGATGATCTCGCCGATCGTGCTGGTGCTCGGCCTGTTCCGGCTGATGGCAGCCTGGGGGTTGATCGAATCAACGACCGCGCTCGGCGTCATCTATATGGCCTTCAACGTCGCCTTCACCGTGTGGATGCTGCAGAGCTATTTCGACACTATTCCGCGCGATCTCGAGGAAGCCGCCTGGATGGAAGGCGCCGGCCGCTGGCTGACACTGCGTAAGGTGTTCCTGCCGCTCTGCCTGCCGGCGATCGCGGTCACCGCCATCTTCACCTTCATCAATGCCTGGAACGAGTTCGTCGTCGCACTCACCATGCTGCGCAGCCAGGAAAGCTACACGCTGCCGATCCAGGTGTTCTCGCTGGTCGCCGGCCGCTACACGATCGAATGGCACCATGTGATGGCGGCGACGCTGCTGGCGACGCTGCCGGTGGCGATCCTGTTCATCTGGCTGCAGCGCTATCTCGTCAGAGGGCTGGCGCTCGGGGCCGTAAAATAGCTGCCGCACGGAGTTTTCATGCGAATCTTCACCGCCTCGCTGGCGACGGAAACCAACACTTTCTCGCCGGTGCCGACCGACCGGGCCTCATTCGAGATGGCGTTCTATGCCGGTCCGGGCAAGCATCCGGACACGCCGACTTTGTGTTCCTCGCCGATGGTGGCCTTGCGCCGGCGCGCCGCCGCTGAAGGGCTGACCGTCATCGAAGGCACCGCCACCTGGGCAGAGCCGGGCGGCCTGGTGCAACGCCAGACCTATGAGGCGTTGCGCGACGAGATCCTGGGCCAGCTCAAGGCGGCGCTGCCGGTCGACGCCGTCATCCTCGGCCTGCATGGCGCCATGGTGGCGCAAGGCTATGACGATTGCGAAGGCGACCTGCTGGAACGAGTCCGCGCAATGGTCGGGCCGGATATGGTGATCGCGGTGGAGCTCGATCCGCACAGCCATCTGACGCCGAAGCGCGTCGCGGCGTCAAACATCATGGCCTACTTCCTCGAATTCCCGCACACCGATTTCTACGAGCGCGGCGAGCATGTCGTCGAGCTTGGGTTGGCTGCCGCGCGCGGCGAGATCAGGCCTGTGATCTCGACCTTCGACTGCCGCATGATCCAGGTGCTGCCGACCAGCCGCGAGCCGATGCGCTCCTTTGTCGACCGCATCAAGGCGCTGCATGGCAAGGACGGCGTGCTGTCGGTCTCGGTCATCCATGGCTTCATGGCGGCGGATGTGCCGGAGATGGGCACGCGCATCCTCGTCGTCACCAACAATGACAGGGCCAAGGGCGATGCGCTGGCGGAGCGATTGGGGCGTGAACTCTATGCCATGCGCGAGAAGACCGCGATGACGATGCTGAACACCGAGGACGGCATTGCGCGGGCGCTGGCTGTGCGCAAGGAAAACCCGGACAGACCGGTGGTCATCGCGGACATATGGGACAATCCCGGCGGCGGCGTCGCCGGCGACGGCACCGTCGTGCTGCGCGCCATGCTGGCACGCGGCATCGACAATGTCGGCGTGGCGACGATCTGGGACCCGATCGCGGTCACCTTCTGTCAGGCAGCCGGCGAAGGCGCCGTCATCAATCTGCGCTTCGGCGGCAAGGCCGGCCCGTTGGCCGGCGAGCCGATCGACGCGCGCGTCAAGGTACTGAAAGCCGTTCCGGAGGGCTGGCAGAGTTTCGGGCCGAGCCGGGTGACGCTCGGGCCGACGGCGCTGGTGCGCATCGAAGGCACCGAGGTCGACATCATCCTCAACACCAACCGCACGCAGACCTTCGAGCCGGATATTTTCTCCAACATCGGCGTCGATCCGATGTCGAAGGACATTCTGTTGATCAAGTCGACCAACCATTTCTACGCCGGCTTCGAACCGATCGCGGCGGAGATCATCTATGTCTCGGCGCCGAGTTCCTATCCGAGCAATCCGGCGGTGACCGATTACAAGAAGCTGACGCGGCCGGTTTGGCCAAGGGTGGCCGACCCGTGGAAGGATGATGCCGGTAATCTCCCCCCTTGAGGGGGAGATGTCGCCGCAGGCGACAGAGGGGGTCGTCTCAACTGCCGCGACATCCTGCGGTAACGACGACGTCGGCGCTTCACGCGCGGCGACCCCCTCTGGCCGCTTTGCGGCCATCTCCCCCTCAAGGGGGGAGATTAGTCGGCGCTACACCAACCCGCGCTTCACCATCATCGCCTCCGGCGACGGCATTTTGCCACGAAACGCCGTGTACAGCTCTTCCGGGTCCTTCGAGCCACCGGCGGCGTAGATGTTCTTGCGCAGCCGTTCGGCCAGCGCCGGGTTGAAAGGGTCTCCGGTTTCCTCGAAGGCGGCGAAGGCATCGGCATCGAGCACTTCCGACCACATGTAGGAATAGTAGCCGGCTGAATAACCGTCGCCGGAGAAGACATGGCCGAAATGCGGGGTGCGGTGGCGCATGGCGATGGTGTCAGGCATGTGTAGCTTCTCCAGCGTCTCGGCTTCAAATTGAAGCGGCTCAGCCGGGGCATCGGAGCGCGCGTGATAGGCCATGTCGATCAGCGCCGACGCCGTGAACTCGACCGTGGCGAAGCCGGCGCCGAAGGTGCGGGCGGCCAGCATCTTGTCGAGCAGCACCTTCGGCATAGGCTTGCCGGTTTTCACATGCAGCGCATGCTTTTCCAGCACCGCCGGCACCGTCAGCCAATGCTCGTAGAGCTGCGAGGGCAGTTCGACGAAATCGCGGCTGACCGAAGTGCCCGCCACGGACGGCCAGGTGACGTCGGTCAGCATGCCATGCAGGGCATGGCCGAATTCGTGGAACAGGGTCTTGGCCTCATCGACCGACAGAAGGGCGGCTTCGCCGGTCGGCGGCTTGGCGAAATTCATGATGTTGTAGATCACCGGCTTCGACCCGTTACCGAGCTTATAGCCGGACTTCAGCGCGCTCATCCAGGCGCCGGAACGCTTGGAGGAGCGGGCGAAATAGTCGGCAAGAAACAGGCCGCGTTCGCTGCCATCGGCGTTCTTCACCACGAATACCCGCGCGTCGGGATGCCAGGCGGCAATGCCCTTCTTCTCCTCGAAGGTGATGCCGAACAATTTGGTCGCAACGTCGAAACAGGCGTCGATGACGCGGTCGAGCTGCAGGTATGGCTTCAGCTCCGCCTCGTCGAAGGCGAATTTTTCCGTGCGCAGCTTCTCCTGGTAGAAGCGCCAGTCCCAGGCGGCGAATTTTTCGTTGCTGCCGGCTTCGGTCGCCAGCCGTTCCAACTGCTTCTGGTCGGCGGACGCCTTCTCCAGCGCCTTCTCCCACACCGGGTCGAGCAAATCGTGCACGGCCTTCGGCGTCTTGGCCATGGTGTCGTCGAGCTTCAGCGCGGCGAAGGAGCCGTAGCCGAGCAGCTTTGCCTTCTCGGCGCGCAATTTCAGCATGTCGCGCACCACTGACGTGTTGTCGCTGGCACCGCCATTCTGGCCGCGCATGGTGAAGGCGCGGAAGGCGGTTTCGCGCAGGTCGCGGCGCTCGGAAAAGGTGGTGAACGGTTCGTAGATCGAGCGCGACAGAGTGACGGCATAGCGGCCCTTCTGGCCGCGCGTCTCGGCCGCCTCGGCCATCGAGCTTTTCACGAAGTCCGGCAGGCCGGCGAGATCGGCCTCGTCGAGGAACAGCGCCCAGTCGCGCTCGTCGGCCAGCACGTTCTGGCCGAAAGTGGTGCCGAGCGAGGACAGTTCCTCGCTGATGTTGGCCAACCGCTTCTTGCCGTCGGCGTCGAGCTTGGCGCCGGAGCGGACAAAGCCTTTCCAGGTCTTTTCCAGCACGCGCAACGTCTCGGGGTCCAGTTTGAGCGTTTCGCGGCGCTGGTAGAGATCGTCGATGCGGGCAAACAGCTTCTCGTTCATCGAGATCGCCGAGAAATGCCTCGACATCTTTGGCGAAATCTCGCGCTCCAGCGCCTGGATCGCGTCGTTGGTGTGGGCGCCGGCCCGGCACCAGAAGATCGACGAGACATGATCGAGCGGCTGGCCAGCAAGCTCAAGTGCTGCCAGCGTGTTGTCGATGGTCGGCGCATCCTTGTTGCCGGCAATGGCATCGATCTCGGCCTCATGCGCCTTCAGCGCTGCGTCGAACACTGCGGAGAAATCGCCGTCGGCGATGCTGGCGAAATCCGGCAGGCCGAGCGGCCCTTGCCATTTGGTCAGCGGATGGGCGGCGAGGTCGACGGTTTTCGTGGATGGCATGGGGATCTTTCGATGATTGGCGGGCTTGCTGACCGATGTAGGGCGATGCCTGGCGCGGCGCAACAACGCGGCTGTTCAAGCTGGCGTCAGAAGCCGTCGCAATTTTCCGCGATCGCCGCTTGCGAACTGGCGGTGATGCGGTTGCCGGTGACGGCAAACGTCTCCTGCATCAGCATGTCATTGTTGGGAAAATCGTAGCAGGCGATGACCGTGGTGACGCCGGCCTCGCTCTTTTCGATGCGATTCCGGATCGCGGCGCCGGCCACCGCACCCTTCCACTCGTCGATCGAGGCGATGAATTCCTGTTTCGACTGCACGACGCCGAGATCGTCGAGCTTGATGCGGACATCGTCGGCGAGCAGCTCCGACAGTTCGGTGCGATCGGCAACCAGCAGCGCAGAATACCAACGGTCGATGATGGCGCCGTCATCGGCGCGGGCAGGGGTGAGCGAGAAGAGCAGCGCCGCCACGGCGAAAACGATCGAATGGCGGTTCCGCATGGCTGCCTCCTCTTATTTGACCATGATCTCCGGACAAAAACGGTTCCCGTTTTGTCTGAGAAAACCGGTGCCCACTTTTCGCTGGCGCGGACCTTCGGTTCGGGATCATGATCTATGTCAAATCCGGCCGCTCGAAGTCGCCGGTGTCCTTGTTCATCACCCAGAGTTCGCCGGTCGAAATGTCGAACCAGGCGCCGTGCAGCGCCAGCCGTCCCTTGCCTTCGAGGATCGAAACGCAAGGGAAAGTCCTCAGATTGGCAATCGAATAGCGGATGGAAATGCGCTCGAGCGCCGTCTGCCGTTCGGTCGCCGTCATGAAGGTGCTGGACGACACGGTCTCGGCCGCCGGCGCGATCAGGCTCATCCACTTGCCGATGAAGTCGCCGGGCGACAGCGGCGCCGAAGTGGGATCGAGCGCGGCGCGGATGCCGCCGCAGCGGCCATGGCCCATCACCACGATGTTTTTCACCTTCAGACTCTGCACGGCGAATTCGAGCGCGGCGGAGGTCGAGTGGAACTCACCATCCGGCGCATAGGGGGGCACCAGATTGCCGACATTGCGCAACACGAAGAGTTCGCCGGGGCCGGCGTCGAAGATCGCTTCGGGGGCGGCGCGGGAATCGCAGCAGGCAACGATCATGGTTTCGGGCGACTGCCCCTCGCGGGCGAGCTCACGATAGCGTCCGCTCTCGGTGAGATAGCGGCCGTTCATGAAGTTGCGATAGCCGTTGAGAAGGTGTTCGGGGAGGTGGGGCATGGGCGGAGGACGGAGCCTTTCCGGGTTGGAGACGGCAGCTCGTTTTCAGTTGAGAAAGCCTCTAACGGCAAATGCCCGTCGCGGGCAATGCCGAATTGCGGATGGCTCCGTCGCAAATCGCCATGCGGCACGCATGGGTCGCGGCCTGCCTACGCCCAAATGGCGACGGGAATGCCGAAACGGTCGGCAAATGGTGGGTCGGGAAACGGTCTTGCTTCGCCGCAGACGAGGCGTCCGGCAATCAGCATCATCACTGCCGCGTCGAGGAAGTCGTCGGCGGCAGCCCCTGTCGGCGGCTTCTGATCGAGAAAGGCTCTGACATAGCCGTGCCGGCACAGCAGCGCCTTGCGCTCTTCCATGCCGGCCGGGTTTACGGCGCCCTTGATCTTCTTCGGCAGTGTCATCGCCTTTTCGCTGTTCAGCCGGCAGAAGGCGACTTCCGGATGCGATTCGTAGACGCGGGTGCGCAACTCGGGGCGCGCAATCAGCAGCGCGTCGATCTCGCGGATCTTGGCAAAGATGCCGAAAGCCTGGATCGAGACGCCGCGCGGCGGATCGGAGGTCGTCTTGGCCACGTCGCTGGCGCGGCGATGCGCTTCATACCAGGCCTCAACCGTGGTGAAGTCGCTGATGTCGGCGTAAAGGGCAGCGCGGGAAGGGATGGAGAAGACGCTGGACTGGCGCTGCCCGAGCAGCGACCGCACCAGTGCTTCCGGTCCGCGCCCGCCTCTTTGCGAGAAGTCAGGCAGGCCGATCGGCATGTCGACAGCCACGATCGCATCGGTCGGCAAGGCGTCGAGCAGTTCTGCGAAGCTGGCAAAGACGGAGATCGACGGCGAAGCCCCCGGATCGCGGCGGACGGCGATCCAGCCGGCCTTGCAGCCGTCAACGCCGACGATCACGGCCGACGTCACGCCCGGCGGTCCCGCCCCGGGTGAGTGAGATGGCCCATCTGCACCATCGCCATCGGGTGCGACAGGCTCTGGGCATCGGTTTCCAGCTGCAGTTCGTCGCCGCCGCGCTTGGCTGTGCGCGCCAGGATCTCATAGACGGCGGCCGTGGTCGACTGCAGCGCCTTGATCGGCGGCTGTCCCGACAAGATGCGGGCGAGGTAGACGGCAGCCGTGAGGTCACCCAGCCCATTCGGCGGCTTGTCGATGAGGCGGTGTTCGGCCAGCAGCGCCTGGCTGCCGTCGAGCAGCAGATTGCCGGTGCCGCCGGTCATCATCGACGGCGCCGACGTCACCAGCATGGTTCTTGGGCCGGCATGAAGGGCAGCTGCAATGACCGATTTCAGGTCGGGCAAGGGCGCGCCGGCCATCCACTCCAGCTCGAAGCGGTTGGGGGTGGCGATATCCGCGATCGGCATCAGCCGGTCGCGCATGGCGGCGGCCGTCGGCTCGGGTACGTAGAGCCCGCCGGAATCGCCCATCACCGGGTCACATATATAGACCGCGTCCGGCGTCTTCGCCTTGACCGCAGCAACCAGCGAAGCGACGGCCTCGGCCTGGCCGGCCTCGCCGAGATAACCCGACAGCACGGCGCCGACCTCGCCCAGCCAGGGCGCGCGCTCGAGATCGGCCATCAGTGCCTTGAACTGGTCGAGTGGCGGCACAATGCGCGTGGCCCGCCCATGGCCGGGATGCCAGGGCAGGATGACCGTCGGCACCGCCCACACCGGGAAGCCCAGCGTTTCAAGCGCAAACACGGCGGCGCGGTTGCCGACCGAGCCGCGGGCGACATGGCTGGAAATGACGATGACCGCGCGCGGCGCGTCGGCTTTTTCGCTGTTCATGGAATTCCTAAATCAGGATAACGTTTCGTTGAATCGTCATCCTGACCTATCTCTTTGTTGGAGCATGATCTTTTTCTGAAAACCGGTTCCCACTTTTCAGGATCATGCTCTAGCTGCCCCGGGAGACGAAATACACCAGCCAGATCAAAAGGCCGAGGGCGACGATGAGCCCAAGCGTTCGGCCGATGCGGGTGCCCCAGACCTCGATCGGATCGGAGCGGTCGGCCTCGGCGGCGGTGACGTGATCGCGCGCGCCTTTCGCGGCACGCGCGATCAACGACGTGCCGCCCGGGCCGCTCTCGTTTGCCACGCGCTCGATAATGCGGCGCGATTCGCTGTCATCGTCTTGGCGTTGCGCCATGATCCTGTCCTGTTTGCCGGCGACCTTACCGTGTTCGCGCGGTCAATCACAGGGCCTCGCGAGCGCAGGCGTGCGCGCCAGCCGCAGACATTTTCTTGAGCGCAGATTGTGCTAATGCTTCCCATGCAACTTCTGTCGAGGGACCACATTATGTTTGCCCAGCGCCTTGCCTTCCCCTTCCGCAACCTGCCGGCCGTGCTGATGATGGCCATTGTGCTGCCGCTGCTTGCCGGCTGCGGCTACAACACCATCCCGACAGCGGAGGAAAATGCCAAGGCGGCATGGAGCGAGGTGCTGAACCAGTACCAGCGCCGCTCCGACCTGATCCCAAACCTGGTCGAGACGGTCAAGGGCTATGCGGCGCATGAAAAGGACACGCTCGACGCGGTGGTCGAAGCGCGCGCCAAGGCGACGCAGATCACGGTGACGCCGGAAACGCTGAAGGATCCCGAAGCCCTCAAGAAGTTCCAGGATGCCCAGGCAGGGCTGACCAGCGCGCTGTCACGGCTGATCGCGGTGTCCGAGGCCTATCCCGACCTCAAGGCCAACCAGAATTTCCTGGCGCTGCAGGCGCAGCTCGAAGGCACAGAGAACCGCATTGCGGTGGCGCGGCGCGACTACATCCTGGCGGTCAAGGACTACAATCTGACACTCAGGACCTTCCCTTCGGTGCTGTGGGCAACCTTCTGGTTCCGCAGCAACGAGCCGTTCGCCAATTTCACCGTCGAAGAAGACAAGATGCAGCCGCCGAAGGTCGATTTCGGCACGAAGCAGGGCGGGTGATAGCTAGGGATCATCTGTCGTGATTTTGCAGGCCGATGAGGGGCGGCACAGCATTCGCGTTTTCGCGTTTGTGCTACTCGTCCTTTTCCTCCCCCTCACCGCCTTCGCCGCCGATCTCCCCGCGCTGACCGGTCGCGTCGTCGACAATGCCGGCATCATCGATGCGGCGACCAAGGCGGCACTCAGCCAAAAACTTGCCGACTTCGAGACAAAAGGCTCCGACCAGATCGTCGTCGCCACGATCCCAAGCCTCGACGGCGAAGAGATCGAACCCTATGCCAACCGGCTGTTCCGCTTCTGGAAACTCGGCCAGGCGAAGGAAAACAACGGCGTGCTGCTGCTGGTGGCGCCGAATGACCGCAAGATGCGCATCGAGGTCGGCTATGGGCTGGAAGGCACGCTGACCGACCTGCACACGAAACTGATCATCGAAAACGACATGGTGCCGGCCTTCCGCGCAGGCGATTTCTCAGGCGGGATTTCCAAAGCCGTCGACGACATGGTGATGGTGTTGGAAGGCAATCCGGAAGAGCTGGAAGCGCGCGGCAAGCGCAAGGAACAGTCGCCAGTCGACATGGACAATCTGTTCTTTGGTGTCTTCATCAGCATCTGGGCAATCATTTTCTTCGGCAGCATGGCGGCCTCCATCCTGCCACCGATCTTCGGTAGGAAACTTGGCCCCGGCCGCTACCGCTGGCTGGGCATGACTTTCGAGCCAGGCCGGCGATCATCCAGCAGCGGCTGGTCTTCGGGCAGTTCGGGCGGCGGCTGGTCGTCAGGTTCAAGCGGTGGTGGCGGCTTTTCAGGCGGTGGCGGTTCGTCCGGCGGCGGCGGCTCCTCGGGAAGCTGGTGACGAGATGACCACACGCATCATCAGTTCCTGTCATGGCCGTCTCGTCGCAATGACCGGCGCTGCCTTGCTGGGCTTGGCGGTGTTGCTCGTCGGCTTCGCAGCGCTGGCTGCGGAGTTGCCCGTACTCACCGGTCGTGTCGTCGACAATGCCGACATCATCGACGCCGCGACCGAGGCGGCGCTGACGCAAAAGCTGGCGGATTTCGAGACCAAAGGCTCCGACCAGATCGTCGTCGCCACGGTTCCCAGCCTCGACGGCGAGGAGATCGAACCTTACGCCAACCGGCTGTTCAACTTCTGGCAGCTCGGCCAGGCGGGCAAGAACAATGGCGTGCTTCTGCTGGTGGCCAGGAACGACCGCAAGATGCGCATCGAGGTCGGCTATGGGCTGGAGGGCGCGTTGACCAATTCGCACGCCACGCGGATCATTGAAAACGACATGGTGCCGGCCTTCCGTGTCGGCGATTTCTCCGGTGGCCTTTCCAAGGCCGTCGACGACATCATCAAGGTGCTCGAGGACAGTCATGGCGCTTGAGGGCAATCCGGAAGCGTTGGAGGCGGTGTCGATATGATGATGCCCATCATCAGCCCCTCCAGGCGTTTCACCGCCGGTGCGTTGTTTGCCCTGGCGGTGTTGATCTTCGGCTTTGCCGCCATGGCGGCGGAGTTGCCCGCGCTCACCGGTCGCGTCGTCGACGATGCCGGTATCATCGACCCCGCGACCGAGGCGGCGCTGACCCGGAAACTGGCCGACTTCGAGACCAAAGGCTCCGACCAGATCGTCGTGGCAACGATCAACAGTCTCGACGGAGAGGAGATCGAGCCCTACGCCAACCGGCTGTTCCGCTTCTGGAAGCTGGGCCAGGCCGGCGAGAACAATGGCGTGCTTTTGCTGGTGGCGCCGAACGACCACAAGATGCGCATCGAGGTCGGTTATGGGCTGGAAGGCACGCTGACCGATCTGCACACAAAACTGATCATCGAAAACGATATGGTGCCGGCTTTTCGTGCCGGCGATTTCTCCGGCGGTATTTCCAAAGCCGTCGACGACGTGGTCATGGTGCTGGAAGGCAATCCCGAAGAGCTGGAAGCGCGCGGCAAGCGCAATCCGGCCGACAACAGCACGCCCATCGATCCTATCGTCGCGATCTTCCTGATTCTGTGGGCGACGATGTTCTTCGGCGGCCTGGCGATGGCCTTCCTGCCGCCGATCTTCGGCACCAAGCTGTCGCCGGGCGTGTATAGATGGCTGGGCATGACTTTTCGCTATGGCCAGGGACCGAGGGGATCGTCTTCGGGTTCAAGCAGCTGGACAACGAGTTCGTCGTCGGGCTGGTCCTCGGGCAGTGGATGGTCGTCAGGAAGTTCGGGCAGCAGCTGGTCGTCGGGCTCAAGCAGCGGCGGTGGGTTTTCAGGTGGCGGCGGTTCGTCCGGCGGTGGCGGGTCTTCAGGGAGCTGGTGAGAGACATGGCAACACGACCGATCAGCCCGCAGGACCATGAGCGCATCGCCACCGCGATCCGTGCCGCCGAATCGAAAACCGACGGCGAGATCTATTGCGTCGTCGCGCATGCCAGCGACGGCTATTTCTTTCCGGCCGCCTTCATGGCGACATCCGGCATGCTGATCGTCAGCCTCGCCGTCGCCTATGGGCTGGAAGCCTGGTGGCTGTCGATCCGGCTGCCGCATTTCGTCATTGTACAGCTGCTGGCGCTGGCCTCGGTGCTGGTGCTGTTATGGGCGCTGCCCAACTTGCGCATCCATCTGGTGCCGCGCCGGCAGCGTTACCAGGCAGCACATGATAGTGCGCTCAGGCAGTTCCTCGCCCGTAACGTCCATCGCACCACGGCGCGCACCGGCGTGCTGGTCTTCGTGTCGATCGCCGAGCGCTATGCCGAAGTGGTCGCCGACTCGGGCATCAACAGCAAGGTCGGCCAGCATGTCTGGGACGGTGTTATCCGCGACCTCACGCAGCATGCCGGCGACGACCGGCTCGCCGACGGCTTCGTCAAGGCGATCGAGCAGGTCGGCGCGGTGCTTGCCGAGCATTTCCCGGTTACGTCGGGCGACGCCAACGAGCTGGACGATCATCTCGTAGAGATATGAAAAGCCAACAAACGCACCTGAGCAGGACGCCTGGCCGCCCGGCCGAGGGCGTTTTCGAGCAGGCCTTGCCCGATGTCAGCAAGTGTCGGGATCGGCTGTGAGAAAGCGGTTGGCGGGCAGACCTCGACTCTTGCAATCGGTCGACGCGGGTTTATGGTTAACAAATCATGAAGACCCTAAGCATCGACATCCGGAAAGCCGAACCGCGCGACGCCGGCGCCATCGCCGACGTGCATCAGCAGGCTTGGGAGGGCGCCTATTCCGGCATCATCCCGCATCGCTCGCTGACCTCGATGATCAACCGCCGTGGCGCCGACTGGTGGGCGAACGCTATCCGCCGCGCTGCCACCGTGCTGGTGGTCGAGATCGGCGGCACCATTGCCGGCTATGCCACGATCGGCAAGAACCGCGCCCGCGAGCTGAAGCAGCAGGGCGAGATCTACGAGCTTTATTTGCGTCCGGAGTATCAGGGCATCGGGCTCGGCAGCCGGCTGTTCAAGGCGGCGCGGGCACGGCTTGCCGACCACGGGCTGAAAGGCATGGTGGTGTGGGCGCTGGAAGACAACCAGAACGCGCTCGCCTTCTATGCCGGCGCCGGCGGTCGCGATGTCGCCGAGGGCGTTGAGATTTTCGAGCAGAAGGCGCTGAAAAAGGTCGCCTTCGTCTGGGAATAACGAGCACCCGCCTCGGTTACAGCCCGTTCACAAACTGTGCACTTCCATGAGCGCTGCGTACCAATCGCCGCATTGCGCCCTTGCGCTTCGCCCGCTATCGATCTTGGAAATCGAGAGAGGGATTTGAGCCATGCGCATTGAAGCCATTGCCAGCGGAAAGAATCCGCCTGACGACGTCAACGTCATCATCGAGGTGCCGATCGGCGGCGAGCCGATCAAATACGAGATGGACAAGGAGGCCGGCACTTTGTTCGTCGACCGCTTCCTGCACACCTCGATGCGCTACCCCGGCAATTACGGTTTCGTGCCGCATACGCTGTCGGGTGATGGCGATCCGATCGACGTTCTGGTCTGCAACACACGCGCGCTGGTGCCGGGCTGTGTCATCAATGTGCGGCCGATCGGCGTCTTGATCATGGAAGACAATGCCGGCCAGGACGAGAAGATCATCGCCGTGCCGTCGCCGAAACTGACGCTGCGCTACGAAAACGTCACCGAATACACGCAGCTGCCCGACATCACCCGCCAGCAGGTGCAGCACTTCTTCGAGCACTACAAGGATCTCGAACCCGGCAAATGGGTCAAGATCGAAGGCTGGCACGATTCCAAATACGCCAAGAAGATGATTATCGACGCGATCGCGCGGGCGAAGGCGGCGAAGTAGGCGACGACGCTGGGGGTGCGAGCGGCCGCTAAGCACGGCGCCGCCCCTCATCCGCCTGCCGGCACCTTCTCCCCGTGTAGTGACGGGGAGAATGCAGTAGCCCGGCCCTCGGCTTCTCATTCTGCAACGTGTGTAATTGGCGAAAGCTGCGATGACAGCGTCTTTCTCCCCGTCATACGGGGAGAAATGTCCGGCAGGACAATGAGGGGCAGCACGAACCGACGACACTGCATAAGGGGCGTTCCAACGCGAACAGCCCTTAGTTATCCACCCTGCCAAACGCCGGCACATCGCCAATGACGGTGTGCTTGTCCTTGCCGCAGGCGAAACTCTTGGCCTTTTCGTCGGCCAGTTTGCGCGCCTGGTCGTTGGCTTGCGGGTTGCCGGTGGCGAGCACGAGGCCGATGGTGCAGCCATCGCGGGCTTCCATCTGGCCGACCTTGGCGACGAGCAGCACTTCGGTCGGCTTGTTCTCGTCCTCGGGATTGCTGATCGAGCGGCGGTGGATGACGGCGAAAGGAACGGCGACGTCGCCCTTGCTCTCTATGCGCCATTCGACCTTGGCGCCGGAGGAATTGAAGCCGGAAAAACTCTCCCAGACCGAGGTCATGTCGCCGCCGGGCGGAAAACCGTAAAACAGTGATTCACGGGCATCGTCATATGCGATCAGCACGGGATAGCCGCGATAGCCGGAGCAGGCGAGTTCAGCCCAGTCGCCGTCGCCCTCCTCGGCCTGCGCATAGGTGACGCAGTCCTTTTGCGAATCGAGGTCGGTGTAGGCGCTGGATATGCCATCGGCATGGGCTGCCTGGCAGAGGCCGGTAAGGGCAAAGGGGACAAGCAGCAGGGTGCGCATGTGGACGTCTCCCGTGGAGTTCCGTTCCAGCCTATCGTCAAATTTTCGACAGGCCTAGCGCCCCACCCATCGGCAAAGTTGGCGCTGCCCCTCACCTGCCTGCCGGCATCCTCTCCCCGTAAACGGGGCGAGGGACGCTCCCGCCACCGGTTTCGCCAATCACCGGCGTTGCAAGAGAGCCGCCGGCGGTGCGGCCGGCCTCTTTCTCCCCGTTCACGGGGAGAAATGCCCGGCAGGGCAATGAGGGGCGGCGCCAACGCTCGAAAATGTTATTTCTTCAAGCTCGCCTCGATGAGCAGGTCGGCATTGCGGGCGACCGATGCCGCCGGGCCGCCGAGGCCGAACAGCTGGCCGCTGATATAGGCGCCCTCGATCAGGAGCAGCAGGCCGTCGCCCAGCGTGTCAGGGTCTTGTGCACCCATCGCTGCCGCCATTTCGCGCAAGCGGCGGCGTAGTTCCTGCTTGTTGGCTTCGCTGACGACGCGTGCCGGGTGGCCGTGTTCCGGGTATTCCACCGCCGCGTTGGTCATACCGCAGCCGCGATAGTCCGGTCTTTGCGTACGCTTGCCGACGCGGGTCAGGAAGGCACTGATCTGCGCGCGCGGGTTGCCGGGATGGGCGGCCACGGCTTCGTCGAAACGCTCCCAATATTCACGGTCATATTGCCTGAGATACGAAGCGGCGAGCTCATCCTTGGAGGGAAAGCTGCGGTAGAGGCTGGGCTTGGTGACGCCGGCGCGCTTGACGATTTCGTCGACGCCGATCGCCCTGATGCCGCGCCGGTAGAACAGGTCGTACGCCACGTCGAGGATCTTCTTGGCAGCCTTGGGCGGCGCCGCTGCATGACCGTCATTGATGGTCAGTTCAATATTTTTGTCCGTTGGCATTATGTGGCTCGGTTGACGTGTTACCGATCGGTACGTATACATCTCCTCACCCTGAAACGTACCGGTCAGTAACATGATAGCTCAATCCCATCCCTTTGGCCAGCGCTACGCTTTCGTCGTGGTCGGCGTCATCTTCCTCTGCCTGCTGATCGCGGCCGGGCTTCGTTCGGCGCCCTCCGTGATGATGCTGCCGCTGGATAAAAGCTTCGGCTGGGGGCGCGATACCGTTTCGATTGCCGCTGCCATCGGTATCTTCCTCTACGGTCTGACCGGTCCGTTTGCCGCCGCGCTGATGGAGCGGATCGGGCTGCGCCGTACGCTGCTTGCCTCGCTGGTGATCATGTCGGGCTCGACCGCGCTCAGCCTGCTCATGACCGAGCCCTGGCACCTGTTCCTCACCTGGGGGGTGTTTTCCGGCATCGGCTCGGGCGCTGTCGCCACCGTGCTCGGCGCCACCATCGTCAATCGCTGGTTCAAGACCAATCGCGGTCTTGTCATGGGGCTGATGTCGGCCTCCAGCGCCACCGGCCTGCTGGTCTTCCTGCCGCTGCTCGCATCGCTCGCCCAGTCGGGCGGCTGGCAGCCGGTCGCCATCGCCGTCTCTGTCGCCACCGCCTGTCTGTTGCCGCTGGTCTGGCTGCTGGTGCCGGAGCGCCCGGCTTCGATCGGTATGGTGCGCTATGGCGCCGAGGCCGATGACGTGCCGCCGGTGTCGCCGGCCTCGCAAGGCAATTTCCTGGCGCATACGCTGAACACGCTGCGCCGCGCTGCGGGAACCAGGGTATTCTGGTATCTGTTCGCCACCTTCTTCGTCTGCGGATTCACCACCAACGGGCTGGTCGGCACCCATCTGATCTCCTTTTGCGGCGACATGGGCATTGGCGAGGTGCAGGCGGCCGGCCTTTTGTCGATGATGGGCATTTTCGACCTGATCGGCACGACGCTGTCGGGCTGGCTCACCGACCGTTTCGACCCGCGCAAGCTGCTCGGTGTCTACTATGGCATTCGCGGCCTGTCGCTGATTTACCTGCCCTATTCCGGCTTCTCGGCGACCAGCCTGATCATCTTTGCCGTGCTCTACGGTCTCGACTGGATCGCCACCGTGCCGCCGACGCTCAGGCTTGCCAACGAAGCCTTCGGCGACCGTAGCGGCCCGATCGTGTTCGGCTGGATCGTCGCCGGTCATCAGGTCGGTGCGGCAGCCGCCGCAGCCTTCGGCGGCACCATGCGCGAGCTGCAGGGCAATTACGAACTGGCCTTCCTGATCGCCGGCATGACCGCGATTGCCGCGGCGTGTATTTCGCTGCTGATCAACACGAGCCGTCCGGCCTTCGACCCGGAGCCGCAGGCGGCTTAAGCGCGACGGTGGAGCGCTGATCTCCCCCTTGTGGGGGAGATGCCCGGCAGGGCTGAGGGGGGCGCTGTCCCGCCGAGTTATCAGTTCAATCTTCGTGTTTTCCGTTCAATCGAATCGTTAAGCCGGCGCTTGGCCGGCAAGCACCCGAGTGGCTGGCGATCCTTCGCGCCCCCCTCTGGCCTGCCGGCCATCTCCCCCACGAGGGGGGAGATCAGCAGTTCGACTGTCCATTGTTATCAAAACTTCATCTTTCCGAGATGCGGCTGAAACATTGAGGCTGGACGCTGGTGGCGGACGTTCAAGCCATCAGGAGACAGCCATGAACAATATCTCGTTGACCCGCCGCGCTTTCGTCACTTCGGCGAGTGCGGCCGGTCTGCTCGGCGCATCGGGCCTCGCTTTGCCCTATTATTCACGCGCCAGCCAGCGCCCGGCCTTTACCCATGGCGTCCAGTCCGGCGATGTCGATGCCTCGAGCGGCATGGTGTGGACGCGCACCGATCGACCCTCGCGCGTCATGTTCGAAGTGTCGTCGACCGAGAATTTCGCCAACGCCACCCGGCTGGCGCCGCTCGATACCTCGCCGGCCAGCGACTTTACGGTCAAGCGGCTGCTCACCGACTTGGCTGCCGACCAGGACATCTTCTACCGCATGACGGCCGCCGACCTCGCCGACATCAATGTCGTCTCCGAGCCGATCGTCGGGCGCTTCCGCACTGCACCCGCCTCGAAGCGCGACATCAAATTCGCCTGGTCGGGCGACACGGCCGGCCAGGGCTGGGGCATCGACGAGACCGGCATGAAGACCTACGCCACCATCGCCAAGCACACGCCCGACTTCTTCCTGCATTCCGGCGACACGATCTATGCCGATGGCGCCATGAAGGATGAGGTCGACCTGCCTGGCGGCGGCAAATGGAAGAACGTCGTCCTCATCGACGGCAAGCGCAAGGTCGCCGAGACGCTGGACGAGTACCGCGACCAGTGGAAGTACAACATGATGGACAAGAACGTTCTCGCCCTGAGCGCCATCTGCCCGACCTTCTACCAGTGGGACGACCACGAGGTGCTGAACAACTGGTCGGATTCGAAGGATTTGAGCGCCGACAACCGCTACACCGAAAAATCCATCCATGTGCTGGCGGCGCGTGCGGCGCGCGCCTTCCATGAGATGACGACGATCCGCTACGAACCGTCGGAGCCGGGCCGCGTCTACCGCAAGATATCCCACGGGCCGCTGCTCGACGTGTTCTTCCTCGACATGCGCTCCTATCGCGGCCCCAACGGCCCTGACATGCAGGACACCATGACGCCGGAGTCCCGTATACTCGGCGAACAGCAGACCAAATGGCTGAAGCGCGAACTGGCCAACTCCAAGGCGACCTGGAAGATCATCGCCGCCGACATGCCGCTTGGCCTCGTCGTCTGGGACGACGGCACCAGGAAGGTCGGCGCGGAAGCCGTCAGCAATGGCGACAACGGCCTGCCCAAGGGCCGCGAGCTCGAGATCGCCGACCTTTTGCGCTACATCAAGAACGCCGGCATCACCAACACAGTGTGGCTGACGGCCGACGTGCATTACACGGCCGCGCACTATTACAACCCTGACAAGGCACAGTTTCAGGACTTCAACCCGTTCTGGGAATTCGTCTCCGGCCCGATCCACGCCGGCACGTTCGGCCCCAACGATTTCGACATGACGTTCGGTCCGGAGCTGAAATTCATCAAGGCGCCGACGGCAGAACAGGGCCAGAACCTGCCGCCATCGGCTGGCCTGCAGTTCTTCGGATTGGTGGATATTTCAGGCGCTACCGAGCAGCTGACGGTGCGGCTGATGGATCGCGATGACAACGAGCTTTACAAGGTGACGCTCGATCCGGTGCGGTCGGCGTAGGCTGGCTTTGATCTCCCCCGTTGAGGGGGAGATGGCCGCGAAGCAGCCAGAGGGGGTCGGTTCGACCGGGCTCAACCTTCCAGCGCAGCGCAGGAGGCTGGCGCTTCACGCGAGACGACCCCCTCTGTCGCCTTTGGCGACATCTCCCCCTCAAGGGGGGAGAGGGGGCAGCGCCCGTCAATCCGGGTAACAAACCGTCGGAATCTTAGGCCAAACCGCGCTGTCGCAGCCGGCAACCTCCTGCCTCTGCTTGAAGGAGGCGCTGACCGGGCCGGTGACCACGGGGTCGACGCCATCAGGGGCGTCGGCGAACATTTGCTCGGCCGTCTGATCAGAGGACGAGACGGGATTGGCTTCCTTCAGCGTCGCGGCGGATTGCGCGGCATTGGCCGCCAGCAGGGCAGCGAATGCGACCGAAGCGATGAGTGGCCAAAATCGGTTGAGTTTGTCGGTCATGAATTTCGAACTGCCCGGGCCCCGAAAGGTTCCCGCCTTGGTTAACAAAACCATCTCACACCGAGATGCTTAAGATTTGATGAGTATTTGGTGATGCGCCTCCTCTTTCGCAATTGCGAAAAACCCTGTATGAGCCGCGCAACCGAAAGAGGCGGCGCCTTTTGGCCTGCTGCCTGCAACGCTCCCGAGACCACAACATGAAAATTCGTAATATCGCGATCATCGCGCACGTCGACCATGGAAAAACCACCCTCGTCGACCAGTTGCTCCGGCAATCCGGCTCCTTCCGCGACAATCAGCGCGTCGCCGAGCGCGCCATGGATTCCAACGACCTGGAAAAGGAACGCGGCATCACCATCCTGGCCAAGGCGACCTCGGTCGACTGGAAGGACACCCGCATCAACATCGTCGACACCCCCGGCCACGCCGATTTCGGCGGTGAGGTCGAACGCATCCTGTCGATGGTGGATTCGGCCATCGTGCTGGTCGACGCCGCCGAGGGCCCGATGCCGCAGACCAAGTTCGTCGTCGGCAAGGCGCTCAAGGTCGGCTTGAAGCCGATCGTCGTCATCAACAAGATCGACCGTCCAGATGCCCGGCATGTCGAGGTGGTCAACGAGGTGTTCGACCTGTTTGCCGCGCTCGACGCCACCGACGAGCAGCTCGACTTCCCGATCCTCTACGGTTCGGGCCGCGATGGCTGGGTTTCTGAAAATCCGGAAGGCCCCAAGGATCAGCAGCTTGCGCCGCTGTTCGACCTCGTCATCAAGCACGTGCCGGAGCCGACGGTTCATCCCGGCCCGTTCCGCATGATCGGCACCATTCTGGAAGCCAATCCCTTCCTCGGCCGCATCATCACCGGCCGCATCGAATCCGGCACCTTGAAGTCAAATCAGGCGGTCAAGGTGCTGCACCATGACGGCACGCAGATCGAAACCGGCCGTATTTCCAAGATCCTCGCTTTCCGCGGCCTCGAGCGCCAGCCGATCGACGAAGCGCAGGCGGGCGACATTGTCGCCATTGCCGGCCTGTCGAAAGGCACCGTCGCCGACACGTTCTGCGACCCGAGCGTCTCCGAGCCGCTGCATGCGCAGCCGATCGATCCGCCGACCGTGACCATGTCCTTCCTGGTCAATGACTCGCCGCTCGCCGGCACCGAAGGCGACAAGGTCACCAGCCGCGTCATCCGCGACCGCCTGCTGCGCGAAGCCGAAGGCAATGTCGCGCTCAAGATCGAGGAATCGCCGGACAAGGATTCGTTCTTCGTCTCCGGCCGCGGCGAATTGCAGCTGGCCGTGCTGATCGAGACGATGCGCCGCGAGGGTTTTGAAATCGCCGTGTCGCGTCCCCGCGTCGTCATGCAGAAGGGCGAGGACGGCGAATTGCTGGAGCCGGTCGAGGAAGTCGTCATCGACGTCGACGAGGAGCATGCCGGCGTCGTGGTGCAGAAAATGTCGGAGCGCAAGGCCGAGATGATCGAACTGCGCCCCTCCGGCGGCAACCGCCAGCGCATCGTCTTCCACGCGCCGACACGCGGCCTGATCGGCTACCAGTCGGAACTGTTGACCGACACGCGCGGCACCGCCGTGATGAACCGGCTGTTCCACGCTTACGAAGCCTACAAGGGCGAGCTGCCCGGCCGCACCAATGGCGTGCTGATCTCCAACGAGCAGGGCGAGTCTGTCGCTTACGCCATGTGGAACCTGGAAGACCGCGGACCGATGGTCATCGATCCGGGCGTCAAGGTCTATCAGGGCATGATCATCGGCATCCATAGCCGTGACAACGACCTCGAAGTGAACGTGCTGAAGGGCAAGAAGCTGACCAACATCCGCGCCGCCGGCAAGGATGAGGCGGTCAAGCTGACGCCGCCGATCCGCATGACCCTGGAGCGTGCGCTGGCCTGGATCCAGGACGACGAGCTGGTCGAGGTGACGCCGAAGACCATCCGCCTGCGCAAGCTCTATCTCGACCCGAACGAGCGCAAGCGCTTCGAGAAGTCGGCGAAAGTGGTCGGCGCGGCTTAATCGTCTGATTTTTCCGGATATGGGACGGGGCGAAGCACCAACATGCTTCGCCCCTTTCGTTTATCCGCTGGCCGCTGAGATAATGGCTTTGCGGTCGGCTTCGCCGGCGAGATCAATCCGCACGGTGGTGCCGTTGCGGGCCGGCTTGCGCAAAGCCTTGGCCCCTTCCGGATCAACCACCAGCGATCGCTTCTCCTCCAGCGCCTGAAGCCTCGACCGTGAGATGCCGAGCTCGCCGGCAAGCAAGCGGTCGAGTCGCAGCGATGTCGGCATTTCAAGCGCGAGCCTGAGTTCGAGTGCGCTTGCGCGTTCGCCCTCGTCGCCGAGCCTCTGTTTGTGAACGGCGACGTCGGAAAACTCCTCGACGCGGCCAACCCGGCTTCGCAACGTCACCGCATCGAAGGCGTGGCGGCGGGCGAGGGCCGGGTCGTTGCTTTCAAGGGCGGCCAGCATCGCCGGTTCGATGTCGCGGCGGTTGCAGCGTTCGAAAATGCCGAAATTCCACGAATTGTCGCAGTCGATACAGCGATAGATCAGCCAGACGTCGATGCGCTTGCCATTGGCGTTGACGCGGAATTTGTCGCTGCAGCAATAGGCCTTCACCGTGCCGCAGCGATTGCAGTTGATCAGGGGTCGAGGTGCCGTGCAGGGCGCGATCGCCCAGTGGATGCGCAAAGTGCCGGACATGCCGATAAGCCCTTCCTGTCGGGAAGTTCATCAGGCCGGCGATGTCGAGATGCCCCTGCGGGCACGGCGTGGCGGTAGGCTGCGGTTCTTGAAAGTCAGGTGTCGCGGACGCGCGACAGCGGTTCAGCAGTGCCAAACCGGTCTCGAACCGCCGCCTGAGGAACACGTGAAAATGGAGCAGGCTCCGCTGATGGCGGCGCCCTGCCAGGTGTGATCAGGGGAGTTGGCGAGACCGGTGGTTACTGAGGCAAAGTGAAGCTCGAAATGGATGTCGGGACGGCTCTTCTAGCGACAAGAAGCCACGCGGGCAAGGCTCATAGCGGGTGTTCCGCCATGCTCAGGCGAAGGTGATCTGCACCTTCATCGATTGGGTGCGGTCGCCGGCGATCTCGAACGCCGCAACCGCCTCGTCCATCGGATAGATGCCGGTCAGCAGCGGCTTGACGTCGACACGACGGTTGTTGATCAGGTCGACGGCCAGCGCGAACTCGTCGTGGAAACGGAAGGAGCCACGCATCTCGATCTCCTTGGCGACGATGAGATTCTGCGGCAGGGACATGTCGCCGCCAAGGCCGAGTTGAACAAGCACGCCGCGCGGCTTCAACACGTCGAGCCCCGCCCGCACCGCGCGCTCGTTGCCGGAGCACTCGAACATCACGTCGAAACTGCCCTTTTCGACGTTGTAGGCGGCGAGGCTGGCGCCGTCGGTGGCGACATTGATGGTGCGGTCGGCGCCGATCTCACGGGCCTTGACCAGAACGGCGTCCATGACATCGGTGGCGACGATCTCGCGCGCGCCGTGGACGCGCGCAGCCAGGATGCAGAGCGCGCCGATCGGCCCGCTGCCGGTGACCAGCACCCGCTTGCCGAGCAGCGAGCCGGCGCGGTTGACGGCGTGCAGCGTCACCGCGAAGGGCTCGGCGAAGGCAGCTTCGTTGATGGAGACATGGTCCGCTATTTTGTGGCATTGCCAAGCCTCGGCGACCAGGCGCTGGCGGAAGGCGCCCTGTATATGCGGCACCGGCATGGCGCTGCCGTAAAAGCGCATGTTGAGGCATTGGTTCTGCATGCCTTGCAGGCAGTAGCGGCAAGCATTGCAGGGCCGGCTGGGCGAAATCGCGACACGGTCGCCGACCACGAGACCAGAGACGCCGGTGCCAAGCGCTCTTACCGTACCGGCGACCTCATGTCCCAGAATCATCGGCTCGCGCAGGCGCACGACGCCGAAGCCGCCATGATTGTAATAGTGCAGATCCGAGCCGCAGATGCCGCCGGCTTCGACTGAAATCTCGACCTGTCCGGCGCCCGGCGTGCCTGGATCGGTCTCCTCGATGCGCAGGTCTTTTGCCGCGTGGATGACAATCGATTTCATGGCCGCGATCCTTTCTCAAAGCACTGGCGCGGACAAGTCCGGCCTCCGAAATATGTCGCGTGCGCAGGCCCATCAGGCGGATGGGTGCCAAATCACCAGCGATCGGATATTCTTGGTAGTCCAACGTTCGAAGGCACTGCCATGCACCTCACCTCGCTGCTGATCTTCGCCGCCGCTCTCTTCGTCGCCGCCGGCTCGCCCGGTCCGTCGATCGCGGCACTCGTCGCTCGCGTCATCTCGAAAGGGTTTCGCGACGTGTTCCCGTTCCTGCTTGCGATGTGGATTGGCGAGGGCATCTGGCTGTCGCTGGCGGTGTTCGGACTGGCTGTCGTGGCGCAGACGTTTCACTTCGCTTTCGTGGTCGTGAAATGGGTCGGTGTCGCCTACCTCGCTTACCTCGCCTGGAAGATGTGGACCGCACCGGTCGAGGCCAGGGAAGGCGAGATGCCACGCGAGGATTCGCCGCTCAAGCTCTTCTTCGCCGGCATGGCGGTGACGCTCGGCAACCCCAAAATCATGGTGTTCTACCTGGCGCTGCTGCCGACCATCATCGATCTCGCTTCGGTCAGCGTCGTCGGCTGGGTCGAGCTGACGGCGACGATGGCGGTGGTTCTCATCGCGATCGACCTCGCCTGGGTGGTCGCCGCCTCGCAGGCGCGCAAGCTGCTGAAGAGCAAGCGGGCGATGAAGATCGCCAATCGCATCAGCGCCACAACGATGGCCGGCGCCGCGGCGGCTATAGCCGCGCGGTCATAGGGCATGACCCCAAACCGAAGGATCGCATCAGCGAAAGGCGGGATCGTTTTTTGCTTCGATGACCTTCGGTAGATCGCGTCACATCATTTCGATGATCGGCGCGATCTCGACACTGAACGCCGGGTCCATCAGGATCGGGCAACCCTTCGCCTTGGCGACGGCATCGTCGATGTCCTTCGCTTCGACGATCGTGTAACCGGCGGTCGGACTGCTGCCACCATTGTTCTCGACCTTGCCGCCGGGCAGCACCATCTTCGACTTGCCGACCGGATTGCCGCCGTCGACGACGGCCGAGCCAAGCTTGCCGTACCAGCCGGTCCAAGCGTCCATCGAGGCTTTCCGCTCGGCCTCGTCGGTCGGCATCTTGCCGGAGCCATGATAGACATAGAGAAATTTCGCCATGTTCTCCTCCCTTGGTGAGCGGCTCGAACCGGCACGCGGTCATGCCGCCCGCCGATCATCGGACCAAACGGGCAAACAAGCAACGAGAATGAGGGATAGCTGATATAAGCCGGGCGCCTCACCTTGCCATGGCGTGGTATTCGTCGTTCGGTCGCATGTCGATGGCCGCGGCGACCCGGTTCGACATGTTGAAGAAGGCGGCGGTCGAGGCGATGTCCCAGATGTCGCGGTTGGTGAAGCCGGCGTTGCGCAATGCCGCCCGGTCCGCCTCGACGATCTTTGCCGGCTCTTCGGTCAGCTTGACGGCGAATTCGAGCATCGCCCTCTGCTTCGGGGAAAGATTGGCGGCACGGAAATTCATCACCATCATCTCGCCGAAAGCCGGGTCGCCGGAGAGTTGTCGCACCGCCGCGCCATGCGCGGTCAGGCAGTAATAGCAATGGTTGATCGAGGAGACGACGACGGCGATCATCTCGCGCTCCAGCTTCGACAGGCCGGACTCGCCGAGCATCAGATCATTGTAGGTGTCGGTGAAAGCGCGCAGTTTTTTCTCGTCAAAGGCGTAGGCAAGAAGCACGTTGGGCACCAGACCGAGCTTTTCCTCGCATTTGGCGAAATAGGCTTTTGTCGCCTCGCTGAGCTCCGCGATGCCGAGGTCAAGGGCGCTGATTTTGCCGGACATGGGGTCTTCCTTCTCGTTCACTGCCGCCTGACCGCCGAATTCCGATAATTCTTGGCGAGCCGTCAAACCTTTGTCGCCAAACGGCGGTCATCTGCTACCATAGTCGTAAAAGCATATGACGGGAGGACATCATGGCGAGCGTGAAATCCGCAGCTAAGTCGAAGAAAAAGGCCAGCGCGGCGGTGAAGCCTGACGAGAAGTCGGCCCGGCTTGCCGACTATCTGCTGGCCCGCGCGCCGGCTGAAGACATTGCCGCCTATGACACCGCCGACCTCGAGCGCGCCGCCGATCTGGCGGGACGGGCCGTCGCCGTCCACAAGAAGGGCCACAGCGTCGTTGCCGTCGATGCCGATTCCGGTGTCTCTCGCGAGGGCCGGCCGGTGACGGTCATCACCGTCGTCAACGACAACATGCCGTTCCTGTTCGATTCGATCCTGGGCGAGATCACCGAGACATCAGGCGAACCGACTTTGGTCACCCATCCGGTCATCGTCGTGCGCCATGGCAAGGCCGGTGTTGACGAGATCCTCGGCGACGGCAGCGCTCTCAAGGACGACGGCAATCACGACCGGCTGAGCGTCGTTCATGTCCACATTCCCCGCCTGACGACGGAACAGGCGAATGCGCTGGCCGATCGCTTGCGCAAGATGCTCAACCAGGTCCGCGCCGCAGTCAGCGACTGGAAGCCGATGCTGGCTCGTCTCGACCAGGCGATTTCCGAATTCCGCTATTCCGCCGTGCCATTGGACAAGAAGAGCGTCGCCGAGGCGATCGCCTTCCTGGAATGGCTGCGCGACGACAATTTCACCTTCCTCGGCATGCGCGAGTTCAAATACACCGGCGGCGCGGAGAGCGGCAATCTGGAACGCGCCGACAAGCCCGGCCTCGGCATCCTCTCCGACCCCGATGTGCTGGTGCTGCGGCGTGGCACCGAGGCTGTGACGACCACGCCCGAAATTCGCGCCTTCCTGCATGGGCCGGAGCCGCTGATCGTCACCAAGGCCAACGCCAAGTCGCTGGTGCACCGCCGCATCTATCTCGATTACATCGGCGTCAAGACCTACACCGCCAAGGGCACGCTTGCCGGCGAACTGCGCATCGTCGGCCTGTTCACCTCGACCGCCTACACGCGCTCGGTGATGAAGATCCCGTATCTCCGCTCAAAGGCCGAAACCATCATCGCCAAGTCCGGTTTCGACCGCCACGACCATTCCGGCAAGGCGCTGATCAACGTGTTGGAAAGCTATCCGCGCGACGAACTGTTCCAGGTGCCGGTGCCGGTCCTGAAAAAGCACGCCGCAGCCATTCTCGGCCTGATCGAGCGGCCGCGGGTGCGGGCGCTGGTGCGCGTCGACCAGTTCGACCGTTTTGTTTCGATCCTCGTCTTCGTGCCGCGCGACCGCTATGACAGCGTCGTGCGTGAGAAGGTCGGCACCTATCTCAAGACGGTGTTCGAAGGCCGTTTGTCGGCTTACTATCCAGCTTTCCCGGAAGGCGGGCTGGCGCGGGTCCACTTCATCATCGGCCGTTCTGGTGGCAAGACGCCGAAGGTCGATCAGGCGGCGATCGAAGCGGCCATCCGCGACATCGTGCGCACCTGGGATGACGCGCTGGCCGAGGCGGCGGAAGCCGGCGGCAGCGATCCGTCGCTGAAGGCGATCGCTGCGCGGCTTCCCGAGAGCTACCGCGATTCCTTCAGCGCAGCCGTGGCGCTGGCCGACGCCGGGCGCATCGCTAAGATAAGCGCGAGCAATCCGATTGCCATCGACTATTATCGCCACGCCGAGCAGAAGCCGCATCAGGCGGCGCTGAAGATCTATCATCATGGCAGCCCTGTGGCGCTGTCGCGGCGGGTGCCGGTGCTGGAAAACATCGGCTTCCGCGTCATCAGCGAGCGCACTTTCGAAGTCGACGAGGAGGGCGGCGACACCGTCTTCGTCCACGACATGGAGCTGGAGAACAGCTACGGCAAGCCGATCGACCTCACCGATGGCGGCGCGCTGTTCGAGGACGCGTTCCTGTCGGTCTGGCGCGGCGAGATCGACAATGACAGCTATAACGGCCTTGCCCAGACCGCCGGCCTGTGGTCGGGCGAAGTCACCATCCTGCGCGCTTATGGCCGCTATCTGCAGCAGGCCGGCATTCCGCAGAGTCAGGATTTCATAGCCGCCGCGCTCAACCGTTATCCGGACATTGCGCGCGGCCTGCATGCGCTGTTCGTCGCCCGCCTCGGGCCGACGGCCGAGACGGAAGGCGTCGTCGCCGCCAAGCACCTCAAGGCCAAGATCAAGGACGCCTTGGAAGAGGTGCCCAATATCGACGACGACACCATTATCCGCCGTTATCTCAACCTGATCGAATCATCGCTGCGCACCAATCATTTCGTCTCCGAAACGAAAGCGCGGGGCCAGTCGTTGGCGATCAAGCTCGATTCGCAAGCGGTCGAGGGTCTGCCGGCGCCGCGGCCATGGCGCGAGATCTTCGTCTACGGGTCCGAGGTCGAAGGCGTGCATCTGCGCTTCGGTCCGGTGGCGCGCGGCGGCCTGCGCTGGTCGGACCGCGCCCAGGATTACCGCACCGAGGTGCTGGGCCTGGTCAAGGCGCAGCAGGTCAAGAACGCCGTCATCGTGCCGGTCGGCGCCAAGGGCGGCTTCTTCCCCAAGCGCCTGCCCACGGGCGGCAGCCGCGACGCCATCTTCGAGGCCGGCACCTCGGCCTACAAGAACTTCGTCTCCAGCCTGCTGTCGATCACCGACAATATCGGCCTGGATGGAGTGATCCCGCCTGCCGGCGTTGTCAGGCGCGACCCCGACGATCCCTATTTCGTCGTTGCTGCAGACAAGGGCACGGCGACCTTCTCCGACACTGCCAACGCTATCTCGGAGAAGCACGGCTTCTGGCTCGACGACGCCTTCGCCAGCGGCGGCTCGGCCGGCTACGACCACAAGAAGATGGGCATCACCGCCAAGGGCGCCTGGGAAGCGGTGAAGCGGCATTTCCGCGAGATGAACCGCGACATCCAGACCTCGCCCTTCACCGTCGTCGGCGTCGGCGACATGTCGGGCGACGTGTTCGGCAACGGCATGCTGTTGTCGCCGCAGACCAGGCTGATCGCCGCCTTCGACCATCGCGACATCTTCATCGATCCCGATCCGGACAGGGTGGCGTCGATGGCCGAGCGCGAGCGCATGTTCGCGCTGCCGCGCTCGTCCTGGCAGGACTACGACAAGACCAAACTGTCGGAAGGCGGTGTCATCGTCTCGCGCAGCCAGAAGTCGATCACGCTGCCGCCGGCGGCGGCAGCGGCGATCGGCCTCGCCAAGACCACGGCAACGCCGGCCGAGATCATGACAGCCATCCTCAAGGCGAATGTCGATCTGTTGTGGTTCGGTGGCATCGGCACTTACTTGCGGGCATCGGGCGAAACCAATGCCGAAGTCGGTGACCGCGCCAATGACGCCATCCGCATCACAGCGCTCGATGTCCGGGCGAAAGTGATCGGCGAGGGCGCCAATCTCGGCGTCACGCAGCGTGCCCGCATCGAGTTCGGCATGAATGGCGGCCGCTGCAATTCCGACGCCATCGACAATTCGGGTGGCGTCAACTGCTCGGACGTCGAGGTCAACATCAAGATCGCCCTGGCGTCCGCCATGCGCAAGGGATCGCTAACCCGGCCGGCGCGCAACAAGCTACTCGCCGAGATGACCGACGAGGTCAGCGGACTGGTGCTGTCCAACAATTACGAGCAGACGCTGGCGCTTTCGATCGCGCGCAAGCGGGGTCTCGCCGACATCGCGCATCAGAGCCGCTTCATGACGGCGCTGGAGGCGCGCGGCCTACTCGACCGTGCGGTCGAGACGTTGCCGTCGCCGGCAGCCCTTGCCGAGCGCGAGGCGCGCGGCGAGCCGCTGACCCGGGCCGAGCTCGGCGTGCTGCTTGCCTATGCCAAGATCGTGCTGTTCTCCGACATCGTCGCCAGCGACGTGCCGGACGATGCGCATTTCGACCGTGACCTGATGGGCTATTTCCCCGACCGCATGGCGAAGAAATACGCCACCGAGATCCACGGCCACCGGCTGCGCCGCGAGATCATCGCCCGCGTCGTCGCCAACGATCTCGTCAATCGCGGCGGCCCGTCCTTCGTCAACCGGCTGCAGGAAGCCACCGGCCGCAGTGCCGCCGACGTGGTGCGCACCTTCGCCGTGGTGCGCGATGGCTTTGGACTGCCGGCGCTCTACCGCGAGATCGACGCGCTCGACAGCCAGATCGATGGCCAGGCACAGCTCGACCTCTACCAGTCCGTCAGCCGGCTTATCTTCGTGACCAGCGGCTGGTATCTGAAGAACGATGCGGGGGCCGCAGCGCTCGGCCAGCGCATCGCCGAATTGCAGGAGGCGCGCAAGGCACTGGAGCCGAAGCTCATCTCGCTGCTGCCGGGCTTCTCGCGCGAGCGGATCGAGGAGCGGCGGCACGGCCTGTTCAAGGTCGGCGCGCCGGAAAAACTGGCCGAAAAGCTGGCGCTGGCCGATCTGGCGGAGCTGATCCCTGATATCGCGCTGGTGGCGCGCACGGCCAATGCCGACATCGTCGCGGCGGCCAAGGCGTTCTTTGCCGTCAGCGATGCTTTCCGCATTCCGCGCGTCGAAGAGGCGGCGCGTTCGATCACGCCGTCGGATTATTACGACCAGCTGGCGCTGTCGCGTGCCACAGACACGATCGGCGCGGCGCGACGCGGCATCGCGGTCGCCGCTCTCTCCGGCCATGCCGGCACCGCGGACCCGGTGGCCGCCTGGCTGGAGGCCGGCGGCGAGCGGGTGGCCCGCATCCGCGAGCGGCTGCAGGCGCTGACCGAAGGCGGTGACATCACCGTGTCGCGGCTGTCGGTGGCGTCCGGGCTGATGAGCGATCTGACGGGGATGTGAGGCTTCGCAAGGCTTTGGGTTCCTCGCCCCCGCAAAGCGGGGGAGAGGTGGCCGCGAAGCGGCCGGAGAGGGGCTTCGTGGGCTGAACCTTGACCAGTAAATCCAAACGCACGGCGCTTTTCCCCCTCTCCGTCTCGGCTTCGCCGAGCCACCTTGTATCTACACGAGAGAGATTTCGTGGGATTGAAGCGATTGAGCCAAGGTCCGGGCGGCCGCCCGGACCTTGGCTTGGCGAAGTCGCCCGTACCACCTGAGGTTACAGCCGCGGGA